>VBLU01000075.1 GCA_005879065.1 Methanobacteriota archaeon | reverse complement strand
CCAGGCGGTCCTGACTGTCCGTCCGGTCCTTCGGGACGGTCGCCAAGTCGGCTTCATGGGGATGACGAAGCCGCTGACACCTCCGACCGGAGTCCCGGTACGAAAGCTATGGTTTCAGGCCCTTCGCGCTCCCTTTCTCATCGCGTCCGTGATCCCGGTCCTCGTGGGCGCTCTGGCCGCCTGGACGATTCGGAGCGCGTTCGATCCCTCGTTCTTCGTCCTCTGCCTTCTCGGGGCGATGTCGATCCACCTTGGTGCGAACATGGCGAACGATGCGTGGGACTACCGAAGTGGGAATGATCTCGCGGTCCGTCACCTGAATCCCTTCGCCGGCGGAGGTCGGGTGTTGCTTCGCGGCGTGTTGAGCACCCAGGCCCATCTCGCTGTGTCCCTCGCGTTCCTCGCCGCCGGCTCGCTGATCGGACTGTACCTGGTCGCCCAGGTCGGCCTGCCGTTGTTCGTCCTCGGCCTCTTCGGGGTGGCGATCGCCTACTCCTACGTCGGTCCACCGTTTCGCCTCGCTCACCATGGGCTCGGGGAAATCGCGGTCGCACTCGAGTTCGGTCCCGTGACCGTACTCGGGACGTACTTCGTCCTGGCCCGGGCGTTCGATCCCCCCGCGATCGTCCTGTCGCTGTCCCTCGGTCTCTTGGTGGCAGGGATCCTGTGGATCAACGAGGTCCCCGACATCCCCGCAGACGCTTTCGTCGGGAAACGAACGCTGGTGGTCCGGCTCGGGGTCGCACGGGCTACCACGGCTTTCGCCAGCCTGATTGCGGCGGCGTATGTCGTCCTTCTCGTCGGCGTCCTGTTCGCCGGCTTGACGCCCTGGGCCCTACTTGGACTGTTGGCCCTGCCCCTCGCGACGAAGCCTGTGCGAGGGCTCCGAGCCGCCAAGGACGATCCGCACGCCCTCGTCCCATCGAACGCGGCAATGATCATGGCCATGCTGGCCACCGGGATTCTCCTCCTCGTGGGCTTGGCCCTTTCTGCGATCTTGAGGAATCCGCTGACGGGCGTCTGAGCCACCGTAGCATCGCGGATCCACTTTCGCCGACCTCCGCGGGCTATGACTTAATACCTCGCCTATGCATGCCCTCGTATCCTTCGAGAAGGGGGGATGAAGAACATGGTTCAGAAACCGAACAGCATTGTGCACGTGGAGATCCATTCGAACGCGCCCGAGAAAACGAAGTCGTTCCTGAAGGACGTCTTCGGTTGGAAATTTGAGGACATGCCGCAGATGAACTACTCGATGTTCCAGCCGCCAAGCGCGCCGGGTGGCGGATTGCAGCAAGCAGAGAATCTGCCCGCGGGCGTCCTCAATTACGTCCTCACCGAGGACATCGAGAACACCTTGCGGAAGGTCACCTCGTCCGGGGGCGCCGTCACAATGCCGAAACAGGAGATCCCGGGCATGGGCTGGTTCGCGGTGTTCCAGGACCCGACCGGGATCACGCTGGCCGTCTACGAGGCGCAGGCGCCCCCGCGTCCCGCCCGAAAGGCCGCGCGAAAGGTGGCGAAGCGGTCTGGGCGCAAGGCCAAGAAGTCCTCCCGGCGATCCCGCTAGGTCGATTCGGCGAAGAAGGGCAGCGGCGCGACTTCATTCCACAGTCGGTCAGCGAACGCTAGGTTCTGGTCGGTCTACGCAGACCCGCCCGCAAGGGATGCCATGACCCGGCGTCGGACCGGAGAGGCCGGAAGTCGACGCTGTCCGGCTTGGCCGTCCGACTTCGGCGCCGCCTCTTCATTGGGAAGGATGAGGAGAATCCGGAGCGTGTCGGATCCCTTGGGGAGGATTTTCGATGCGCCGTTTTCGAGGATGGCGAGGACCTGTAGCCGCATGTGCCCAAGAGACAATGCCTCCGAAGGGGATAGGGAGGTAGCACGCGGGTCGATGTCGCATGTGAGCGACCTGAACAAGGAACCCCAAGGACGACGCGGTTGCGAGCCGTGCCTCCATATCCTCCCCTCCCGATACGCCGAACGGCAAGGGTCGTTTGAGCCGGTGGCTCGACCGTCCCTTCGCCAAAGAGCCAAGGCGCTCCGTTTCGACCGAAGAGAACGCTTAACCCGATCCATCGGCTTGTCGAGCCTTCGATGTTCTTTGAGCAGCACGTGATCGGCGCGATGCAGAACTTCGGTTATGTGATCGGGGATCCTGCGACCAAGGTCGCGGCCGTGGTCGACCCGAGCTTCGACGCCCGCATCTTGCAGAAAGTCGCCGGAGAGAACGGGTACGCGATCGGGTTCATCTTCGACACGCACCATCATCCGGATCACGTGTTTGACAACGAGCGGCTCGCCAACGAGACCGGCGCGAAGGTCGCTGCCCATCGACTCAGCAACGTTCGAAAGGACCTCGTCCTTGAGGACGGCATGGTGGTCAAGGTGGGACAGCTGAAGGTGAAGGTCGTTCACACGCCGGGCCACTCTCCCGACTCCTGCTGCTATCTGGTCGCGGGGCACGCCTTCACGGGGGACTGCCTGTTCGTGGGCGACTGCGGCCGTGTGGATCTTCCCGGTTCGAGCGTGGAACAGATGTACGATTCTCTATTCAACAAGGTACGCAAGATGGAGGACGACCTGGTCGTGTGTCCAGGCCATCATTACGGAAAGAGCCGTACGTCGACGATCGGCGAAGAGAAACGCACGAACTATACACTTCAGCCGCGCACCCTCGACGAGTTCATCCGGTTCATGCGGACGCCCTAGCCGGTGGGAAGGTCCGGTGCGATCGCCAGTGGCGTCGGCTTCTTCTTCCGCGGTGTTCGCTTCACGCCGCCCTTCGCCTTGACCTTCACCTTTCCTGCCTTCTTGCGTTTGGCTTCCTTCGCGGGACATTGCATGTTCAGGCAGAGGACCCACGGAGGTCGGCCTCGGGAGATGACCTTAATCACGGGATGGCCACAGGATTTGCAACGCTCCTCCGTGGGCACGATGAGACCTCGTTGCGGCAGCGGATACGAGTTGTTACAAGCCGGGTAACTCGAGCACCCGACGAACCGCTTCCCGTAGTTGCCGTGCCGGATGGTGAGCTCGCCCGTCCCACATTTCTCGCAGCGACCGATGAAATTCTTCTCACGGACGGACGGGCAATCGGACGCGACGCAATACGTGGTCGTGCGGCCGCGATCCGTGTGCTTGATCATCGGTGCGCCGCACTCCGGGCAGTTCTCTTCCGCACCTTGGATGATCCCGATCTGCGGCAACGGGTGTGTGTTCCGGCAAGCGGGGTAGCGATCGCATCCGAGGAACCGCGAGCCCCTCCGAGATCGGATGACGGTCAGGTTCCCTTCCTTGCACAGGTTGCATTTGCCGATGTAATTCTGCTCCCGGAGGGCGGCCTCGATCTCCTGACCGATCGCCTCGCGGTTCGCCTCGAGGGTCTCGAGGACCTCGCTCAGCATCTGTTGGGATTCCCGGACGACGTCTTCTCGAGAGCGGGTCCCGGTCGCGATGGCCGCCATGTCGGCTTCCAGGTGGGCGGTCATCTCGGGTTCCGTGATCCGCTCCGCGTGATCCTCCAGGGCCTCGATCACGGCGCGTCCACTCGTCGTCGGGCTCGGATACTTCCCCTCGATGAACTTGCGGTCGTACAGCTTCTTGATGATCTCGTGCCGCGTCGACTTCGTCCCGAGTCCGACCCGTTCCATTTCCTGGATGAGGGACCCTTCGCTGTACCTGGCCGGAGGTTTCGTGCGATCCTCGCGGATCGTTACGGGACCGACGCGGTCCAGGGATTCGCCCGTCGTGAGAGCCGGAAGGATCGCCTCTCGGACGGTCCAATAAGGATAGTATTTCCGCCATCCCGGATCCTTGATCCGGTAACCCTCGGCAAGGAAGAGCTGGCCTCCGAGATCGATCTTCGTTTCCGCCGTCTCGGCGATGGCATTCGGGGCGACCGTGGCGAAGAAGCGCCGCACGACGAGCTCGTAAATGGCCCAATGGTCGTTCCGCTTCACCTTTTCTCGCGTGACCCCCTGGACCGGGTAGATCGGCGGGTGGTCCGTCGCCTGGGTACGGCCTCGACTCGCCACGATCCGCTCTTGCGCGGCGAGGGTCCGCGCCTCTTCCGCAAAGGGCGAATCCTGGAGTTTCTCGAGGACCGTACGGAGGTTCACGCTGGACGGATAGACCGTATTGTCCGTGCGAGGATACGAGATGTACCCGGACTGGTACAGATCCTCCGCGATCTTCATCGCCTGAGCCGCGCCAAAACCGATGCGGTTGGCCTCGGCGACGAACATCGTCGTATTGAACGGCGGGGGCGGACGCTCTTCTCGCTCGTTTTGAATGTACTCGCGGACGAGTCCTTGCGGCGCACGCTCGGCCAGCTCGAAGGCGGCCTCCGCCTCCGGGTGCGCCCAAAAAGGCCCGTGCTCGTGATTCGCTTCGAACTCCGCCGCGGCGCCGTCGGCATCCTTGCGGAACCGCGCATGGAGGGTCCAATAATCCTGCGGGACGAAATCCTCGATCTCCCGCTCCCGATCCACGACGAGGGCGAGGGTCGGGCTCTGGACCCGGCCCACCGAAAGGTAGTCCCGACCGAGCTGCTTCGATGCGATGGAGAGGAACCGCGTGAGGACCGCGCCCCAGGCCAGGTCCACGGACTGCCGAGATTCCGCGGACCAGGCGAGCGGATGGTCGACTTCCACGAGGTTCGCGAACGCGCTCTCGATGTCCCATTTCGTCAGGGCGGAGAAGCGCGCCCGCCGCACGCGGACTTCGGGTCGGACCTCTTGGATCAGGCCGAGGGCCTCGACGCCGATCAATTCCCCTTCGCGGTCGAAGTCCGTCGCGATGATAACCTCGTCCGCGTCCGCGGCAAGTTGCTTCAACGCGGCACCGATCTTCCCCGCGGTCACGACCTTCTGCGGTTCCGCCCACACGAGTTCCTTCAAGTCGACGCGGGCCCAGTCGTTCAGGGCCTCCGGATAATCCAGGTTGATGATGTGCCCACGAAGGCCGACGACCCGGACGCGGTCCTCGCCCTGGCTGAACTCGAAGACGGAGGTGCCCTCCACGTTCGTCCGCTTCGCCTTCCCGTCGCTGAGGATGGTCGCGATGCGGACCGCAGCGTTGAACTTCTCTGTCACAATTAGTCGTCGCACGGAGGGGTTTGCAGGAAATGGGCTCTATTTAATCGTTTGTTGCCCGATGTCGTCGATCAGGGATTCTTCGCGCGCGCGTTTTCCGTGCGTGCGCGCACGAGGTGGATCAGGAGCGTCGGCCCGCATTGAGGGACCGCCGAATCTCCTCCGTTGCCCCGCGCGGATCGGCCGCGTCCATGATCGCGGAGACGACCGCGACTCCGGCGACGCCGTGCTCCGCGAACCGGCCCGCGTTCTCCGCGGTAATGCCTCCAATCGCAAAGACGGGAAGGCGTGAACGTTTCACGACGTCGTCGAGAAGGCTGAGCGGCAGGACAGGCTCCTCGGGTTTCGTGGGGCTGGGAGAAAACGGTCCCACGGCCAGGTAGTCTGCGCCCGCGGCCGCAGCCGCTTCCTCTTCCCCTGCGTTGCCATACACCGTCACGCCAACGATCGCTCGCGGTCCCAGGACCCCTCGAGCGGTTCGGGGTGACGGATCTTGGCGGCCTACGTGGACGCCGTCCGCATGGAAGCGACGTGCCAGCTCGGGGTCGTCATTGACGAGGAACGGCACATCGTGTCGGTCGCAAAGGCTCCGAACGCCTCGAGCCGCCTCGGACCTCTCTTCCGGAGTGTACACGCCCTTGTCCCGGAATTGCACGATCGAGGCGCCTCCTTCGAGGGCTTCCCCCACGATCGTGAGGAGTCTGGCCACGGGCCGCTTTGGTGATGTGACAAGGTAGAGGCCGCCCAGACGCCCGCTTCGTCCGCGAGGTCGGCTCAGTGGATCTCCCCGGAGAGCGCACGACTGAAGGCGATCCAGAACGGATCACGATCCGCAGGGCGGAACACGCGTCCGCGGTCCCAGCACGGTCGGCCCTTTTTCGTGAACGCACCGATGTCGACGGCCGGGATCCCCTTCTTGCGGAGAATCTCGAGGACTTTCGTTGCCGCGCCCGGCTCGCTAGCGATCAGGAGCGTGCCTTCACTGATCGCATCGAGGGGCTCCATGCCGAACAGCTTCGAAACCTCAGCGACGGCGGAATCGATGATGACCTTTGAGAGGTCGACGTCCACGCCGAGGCCCGAGGCCTGGGCCATCTCCCAGACGGCGTTCCGGAGAGGTCACGTCGGCCCCGAGCCGTTTCTCCACGACGTCGGGGAACGTGTTCGTTAGGATCGCCGTCGCCTCTAGGCCCGCGGTCTTCGTGACCAGGAGGCGATTCCCGGGCCGTGCCATGTCCGCGGTGACCCAGTCGTCCTTCGGGGCGATCGCGAGGAACGTGGCGCCGCCCACCATCGGGTAGGTGCATCCTTCGTAACGGCCCGTGTGCCCCGTGACGATGGCGGCGCCATACTTTCGGCACTCGCGGTCCATCACCCGGAGCATCGTTTCGATCTGATCGTCTTCGATGTCCATCGGGAGGTTCCAGTCCATCGTGATGTACTCAGGGGCCACGCCGGAGGTCGTCAGATCCGACGCGAGGATGTGGAAGGCGAACCAGGCCGCCCGCTCCCAGCCGTATTGGGGCACGATGTAGATCGGGTCCGTCGTCGAGATCATCGCGCGGCCATCCGGGAGGAGCACGACGCCGACGTCCACGCCGTTCGCGGGGCCCACCGCGACATCCTTGCGTCGCTCGCCAAGGTGGCGGGCGATTACGTTCTCGAAGAAGGCGCGGCTTACCTTGCCCATCGGGTACTTCCGCGGGATCGGGTCTGCCAAGGGTGGAGGAACTCCTCAGGGCCCGTAGCTGAAAACATCCTCGCGTTCCCTACGCCGGCATGACCCGGATCAGGTTCCAAGGGTCTATCCCTCACGCGGGATACTCTCAGCCCTTCTGGGCTCCCCGGGCGGGCGATGTGTCGTCCCGTAGATAAAGCTGGGCCGGCGGGAGTGTCGGCCGTGGCGGAACTCCAGACGAACACTTATGGTCCCGTTCGAGCCGTACCGCACTCGGCGCTTCCGCGAAGCCTTCCGGCAAGTGTTCGAAATGCGGCGGCGGGGTGACGCGGATGCTGCCGTCAGCGCCCGACAACTTGGGGGTCTGGTCTCGCGGAGGTGCGCTTCCTGACGCTTGGGTCATGGCCTACGTGTGTCGTCAGTGTGGTTTCATCGAGTTCTATGCCGAAGGAAGCGGTTGGGTTCCTCCTTCGCCGTGAGGCGCTGGTCAAAGATTCCCGCGTCATGTGGAAGCGAGCAGCTTCGGGACATCCCCGGGGTACTGTGCGACCGGGACACCCGCTTCGTCGAACGCGCGGACCTTTGATTCTGCGGTCCCCCTTCCCGCTTGGATAATCGCGCCCGCATGACCCATCCGTTTTCCGGGTGGCGCGGTTCGTCCTGCGACGTATGCAACGACGGGCTTCGTTACCTTCTTTTTAATGAATTCGGCCGCCTCCTCTTCCGCGGTCCCACCAATTTCACCCACGAGGACGATTCGATTGGTCTTGCGGTCCTTCTGGAACAATGCGAGAGCGTCGACCATGTTCGTGCCGTTGATGGGATCGCCGCCGATTCCGACGCACGTCGATTGTCCGAAGCCTCCCTGGCTCATCGCGTAGACGATCTCGTAAGTGAGCGTCCCACTCCGGGAGATCACGCCCGTGTCGCCTTCTTTGAAGATGAGGTTCGGGATGATGCCCATCTTGGCCTGGCCGGGAGACGCGATCCCCGGACAGTTCGGGCCGATTAGGGTGACCCCTTTGCTGCGGGCGAAGGGAACGAAGTCGAGGCAGTCGTGAAACGGAATTCGCTCCGTGATGATCACGACGAGCTTGATGCCCGCCTCGATGGCCTCCACGGCCGCATCCTTGACGTAGGGGGCCGGTACGAACAGGATTGATGCGTTCGCCTTTCGCTTCAGGACAGCGTCCCTCACCCGGTCGAAGACGGGAACTCCTTCGATCTTCGAGCCGGCCTTCCCGGGCGTCACGCCGGCCACAACCTTCGTCCCGAAGTCCCGCATCGCACGGGTGTGGAACTGCCCTTGATGACCTGTGATGCCTTGGACAACCACGCGGGCTTTCTTCGTCAAGAGGACGGCCAAGTCAGGGGCCTCCGGACTTCAGCTTGACCGCAAGTTCCGCGGCCTCCTCAATGGTCTCCGCGGCCTGACTGCCGACGGACCGGAGAATCTCCTTCGCCGCGGCTTCGTTTACGCCTTTAATGCGTGCGACGACCGGGATGGTCGCATGCATCTCGTCGAGAGCCTGTTTCACGCCCATCGCGACCGTGTCCGCCTTCGTGATCCCGCCGAAAATATTCACGAGGATCACGGACGGGTGCGCCTTGATGAGGAGCTCGAAGGCCTGTTTGACCTTCTCCGGATCGTCGGTGCCTCCAAGGTCGAGGAACACGCCGCCTCGTCCGCCTTTCAGATTCAGCGCATCGAGGGTCGCCATCGTTAGGCCCGCGCCATTCGCGATGACTCCGATGTCGCCGTCCAGCTGGATGAACACGATACCCTTGTCATGGGCCTCCTGCTCCAAGGGCGTCCGGTCCTGGTCCAGGCCTGCATATTCGGGATGCCGGTATTCCGCGTTGTCGTCGACCACGAGCTTCGCATCCCCCGCGACGACGCGTCCCTCGTCCGTCACCACGAGGGGGTTGATCTCGACGAGCTCGGCGTCCTCTTTCCGGAAGAGATCGTAGGCATGGCGGACGACCGCGGCGACCTGTTCACCGATGTCCTTGTCCAAGGCGAGGCCCCGCAGGAGGGACCGGACCACATACGGCTGGAGGCCGACCATGGCGGGGATGTGCTCCATGAGGAGGGCCTCCCGCGGGACCTCCTCCACGTCCATGCCGCCCATCGCGGTCGCCATCAGGAGCGGCTCCCTAGCGGACCGGTCGATTGTGAGGCCCAGGTAGAGTTCCTTCCTGATGTGGAGGCGCTCCTCCAGGTACACCTGCTTCACGCGGTACCCATGGATGTCCATGCCGAGGATCTGGGTCGCGACCTCGCGTGCTTCCTCCAAGGTCTCTGCGGGTCGGATACCGCCGGCTTTCCCACGGCCTCCGATGAGCACCTGGGCCTTCACCATGCAGGGGAGCGGAGGATCCACGATGTCTTCCGGCCGCGACGCGAGGACGCCGCGAGGAACTGGAATCTCGTAGCGGGCGAAGATCTCCTTCGCCTTGTGCTCAAGGAACTTCATCGGGACCGAGTCGTGCGATGTATGAACGCCGTATATCCTTTGTGCGCCGTTGCGGCTTGAGCTAGAACGTGAAGTGCGACCGGGTGGGCTTCGTCGGGTCGGGCTCGGGGGTGGTGCACGGGCATGTGCCGAAACCTCGAGAGAACATCTTCCGATCCTTGCAATCCAAGCTCAGGACATAAGGTCCCAGCTTGTGGTAGTGGTGCAGCCATTTCCCCTGCCTCGAGTCCATTCCAACCGAGTGGCCGCACGACCTACAAATCCCCAACGAAAGTTCTGCCGCTTGATCCCCCGGTCACCCAAGGTGGTCCGCGAAATAATCCTTCTGATTCCCCGCTTAG
>VBLU01000074.1 GCA_005879065.1 Methanobacteriota archaeon | reverse complement strand
AGGAACTCGCGACGAAACTCCTCGGGTCCCCTTTGCGGAACAAACTGAGGCTCCTCGTGAACCCCGACTTCATCACCCTGGCGGCGGAGGAGTGGGCATCCTCGGTCTCGAAGGGCGTCATGGCGAAGCGGGCCCAGGAATTCCTCCCGGCGCTCCGCGTGAAGTACCTGGTCCGACCCGGGACCGCGGGGGTCCGAGCGAGCGTCGTCGACCGTGGCGGGGACTTCGTGAAGGAGGCGATTGAGTTGCCAGGGCCGCGTTCGTATCATATCACGAACTACAATTCACCGGGGGCGACGGGTGCGCCCGCATATGCCGCGTGGATTGTGCAGCGCCTGGCCCGCGCGGGCCATCTCGACCACCTGAAACCGAAAGCGGCCAAAAGTGCAGGGTCATGGGACTTCGAAAGGATCTGCGGGGCCATCGAGACTCCCGCGTCGTAGAGGCCATCATCGGGAAAGGACTGTCGCTCTAGGGGCAAAGTTGGCGGAAACGGATCGATCGGAACCGGGAGTAGACGTGGTAGAGTCGCTCTCACCCGGAGACGGAGCGATCAGTCATCGCCCGCGACGAAGAGAGCTCCCCGGATTTCCCCGCCAGGGAAGTCGCCGGGTCCCGTGTTCGGAGGGGCGACCCCGTCGTTCGTGTGCACGTTCACATAGGCGTTGCCGCTCGCCACCGCCGCCGCGACGTCCGCCACAGTCGTCCAGCCGCACGCGTTCCCTGGGTCCGGCGCGGAGAACGAACTCCGGACCAGCACGCCGTGCACCGGTCCACTGCCCGGCGTCCCCATGAACAAGGTCACGCCCACCGGCCCCGCCACGCCCGGAGCTCCGCAGTGGATGTGCGCCGCGAAGACGTTCGAGATCCTCGCCACGATGATGATGTAGTCGACGCTCCCGTCGTTCGGGTGGAACAACGCGACGCCCCGCGCTGGCGTGTCCCTCGGTGGCGTCTCGGAAGCCCCGCGCATGATCGCCACCCAGACCGTATCCTGGTTGTCGTCCTGTTGGTCGCCGTCCCGGTGTGCGGAGACGACCGCCAGGGAAAGACTGAGAAGTGCCGCCGCCACGCAAATTGCCGCTGCGATTCGGAGTGCCCGCATGTTCCCCTCCTGAAAGGCGGACCGCAACACCGACTCATTAACGCTTTGCCCAAATCGGGAATCGTTCTCAAAAAACGGAACACGTCGAGCGGGGACGACGACTTCGAAGAGAGCCTCGATTGAGAGGAAAAAGGAAGGAAAAGGACACGGCCTGACGCCGTCCGCTCACCGGGCCGTCGAAGGTCACGAGTCGTGCTTGTGTTCGTATCCCTCGTACGGCACGGCCAGATACGGGAAGGTCGGTAGAAACGGCAGGTCTTCCTTCGTGCCGTCCATCAAGAGGCCCGCGGCGCCGTCCGGCGTGAAGTTCTTGTCGATCAGGGGATATGTCACCCCGGCGATGGCTCGGAGTTCGACCGCTGTGACGTTATCGAATACGCGACGTCCATTCGGGAAGCCGTCGAGGTCGCCGCCGAGGAGTCCGAATCGCTTCGCGCTGTCGCCGGGCGGGTTGATCCCGGAGTCCGTGGCGTCATAGCTCGGCGCGAAGGCCAGGTTGAGTCTCAGTTCGTCAGCGAGGGTGGGTCCGTTCGAGTTCTGGAACCCCGGAATGATGCCGGGCGGGATCCCCGTCAGAAGGATCGCGATCAGATCGTCGCGAGACGCGCCGGATGCCGAGAGGGCCGCCAGGTTGGGGAAGACGCCCGGATACAGGATCGGCAGGAGAGCTTGGAGCTGGGGATGGGCATAGTCATCGCGGAACCGCACATCGCCCTCCGGCGGCGTGCTGTTCCATCGATCCTTCTCGCCCCGTTCGATGACCACTTCGTTGATAAGAGGCTCGCCGAGACGGGAGACTTGGACCCAGGGACCCGTCTCCACGGTTCGACCGTGCTTCTCCCGGACCAGCCCCTTCCGTCGCCTCGCGGCGGACCACACGCCGATCACGGAGCGAGGATCGCCGGGGTCCGTGGGATTGAACCCGCCCTTCGTCAGGTCCGTCTTCGGGACCTGGATCGCGATCGTGTGGACATTGAAGCCTTTCGTGCCGTTCACGCCGGGGGCAGCCGGGGTCGGAATTAGATGTAGGTTCTGGAACGGACGCAAGGCCCCCAGGTCGAAGATGGAGCCCAAGTCGACGTAGAACCCTTCGCCCCGCTGCCCCGCGAACGTCTTCACACCATTCCCGAGATCCTGCACCGCGGCACTCGCCAAGGATGCGTAGTCCGGCGTGGACCGCGGTCCAATCCGAACCGGGGGAGTCGGCAGGTCCGACCCGAGGACCTTGCGATCGCCTTCATCCCGGTCGCCTTGGATCCGGTTGACCGTGTACGACTGGCGCACGTTCCAATTCGGGTCCGTAAGGGAAGAGATAGGCCCCGTGTTGTACAGGAAAGTGCCGGGATTTTGCACGACCGTCTTGAAACGGAATTGGTACACGACGTCCTCTTCGCCGTCTCCGTCGTTGTCGATCAGGATTTCATAGAGGACCTCATCGCCGAATTGGAAGAAGTTCGGACCGCCTGCGGGTTCCTCCAGCGGGATGAAGTTCGCGAGGAGCGTGACCTTCGACGGATCGGCGGGATCGACGAACGCGTAGAGGTCCGTGTTGTCCGCGACCGGATCCTTCGAGATCGCCGGCGCTTCGCGGTGGGATGACATTGGAGATCACCCGCGTGTGTACAAGAGAAGCCGAGACGCGAGGCTCGTATCTTTCGTGACAATCTCCTTCGTGCCCCACATCACCACAACGGTCCCGGTCGATGCGTCCTTGACGTAGGCCATCAGAGGCACTCCCCCATCGCCGAACGAGGTGTCGGCACCGACGTTCTCAGTCAGGCCCAGAACGCTCGGAGCAGCGGCAAGGGCACCGACCGTTGCGGCGCCCATCGCTGCATTTCGCAGGAAGTTTCTTCGTGACATCTTGTTCTTCGGTTGGTTCCCCATGTCGATTCCCCTTCGAGGGATGGGATGGACAACTCCGTCCCACCCAGCCCTTCTCCGGCGGCGAAGCGATGCTCCACGTATTTCGTCATGTGTAACGGCCGATGTTACAACCGTTCGGTTCTCCCGAGCGGGGGGCCGCCGACGTTGAATTCGGATCATCATTTTTTGGCGAATCTCAATCCTAATTGGGAGAGCCTCTTCTGTCGACTCCGGGGGTAGGCCGAATTTCTCTGAGGGAAACTCCACGCATCGCGCTTGGATTGTGACATTGGCCCTATTCGCCGTTTGGATCGCTCGGCCGGCAACGACGACGGGACTGTCGAGATTGTGGACCCGCTCGCCGCGGGGGAGATGGCCCGGGCCCGTGGTCGCCGGCCTTCGGGTCCCGACAACGGTCCGCCAGAATCCGAGGTCACGATCAGTGTGAGAACGGCAATCAGTGTGGCCGGAGCTGTTGCAATCGCTCGACCGCGGGTATCCCTGCTCCCCATGCCTTCTCGAAGAACTCCAAGTGGGCCTTCACGAAATCAGGGCTGTTCGTCCACAACGCGGTCTCTCCGTCCCCTCGGATGGTGCGCTCGTCCTGGATCAGGAAGGCGAGGATTGACATGCGGTCCGCGATGATGAAACGAGCGCGTTGTCGTTCGACGTGGCGAAGGGGAACATTCGCCGCAACACGGTCCATGAGGGCGGCGTTTGATTCGTTGATGTCGGTGACAAGCCGAGGCTTCACCCCACGGCTCATGGAGGCCAGGAGGGCCTCGTTGATCCCCGCACGATAGGACCGTTGCAGTCCCTTCGTCGTCGTGAACGCAAGGACCTCCTCCTTGGCGCCCGCCACGAACTCCCGAATCGTGCGGTAGATTTGCCCGCGGCCTTTGATCACCTGGAGGCGGACGGAGGGACGATCGCGCGTATGACCGGACATGCGAGGCCACGCGTCGAGGAGCGTCTTTCGGACTTCGTCCATCTTCTCCAACTCGGAACGCTTCTCTTCCGCGATCATGTCGAAGACGTCGTTGAGGGCGCGCGCGGCATACCGGCGAGGCCGATCCAACGTCACCTCGACGAGGCCCCGGGCTTCCAGGCCGCCGAGGGCGCGGTACGTCTGGACGCGGTTCACGCCGCTCACGCGGGCGACTTCCCTCGCGGTCGCCGCCCCGGCCCGAGACAGGTTCACGAACACGAGGGCTTCATACCGGCCGAGACCCACCCGCTCGAGGGCTTCCGTGGCCTCGGTCAGTTTCATCTCCCCGAGGATGTGAACGCGGCGCTATTAACTCCGTTGTTACGCGCAGCCCCTGTCGACGGCGAGGTTTCGCTTCTCGCGAGGACCGGCGAGTTTGCATCGGACGCATCCATCGGGAGTCGTGGCGGACGCGAGCCGCGGAGAGGGAAAGGAAAGGAAAAAGAAAAAGACGCAGCCTAACGCCGCCCCGATCAGCGGGTCGACGCGAGGCTCCAGACGGCTCCGGCGAGGAGGAGCAGGCCTGCAAAGAGGCCGAGCTGCGTCGCCACCAGGACCACCAACGCCAAGCCGGCGATGGCGGCCACGATGGAGCCGTTCTGCACGTTCTGTTTCGACACAGCGTAGCCGATCATGCCGACGATCCCAAACAGGACGAGATACGCCTCGTTCGGAGTCGCCGCCACGATCTTCGAGGCCGCGGACGCGTCGAAGACATACGTCAGGATGCCGACGAGCAACGCCACGAT
Organism: Methanobacteriota archaeon; assembly: GCA_005879065.1. GTDB lineage: Archaea > Thermoplasmatota > Thermoplasmata > RBG-16-68-12 > RBG-16-68-12 > RBG-16-68-12. Next base: position 4,981 of record VBLU01000074.1, on the reverse strand, counting down.
CGAACCGAGGACCACTGGGACCTGGTACGTCGGGGTGTGCGAGAGTTCGCGCCACGACTGGCCGAACCCGGCCCCTGACTTCGTGCGGGTCGCTTCCATGGTGCTTTCACCTCCTAGGCTCCGGCCTCCGATGTCAGGGCATATGGGTATCGGGACAATTTTCGAACTGTGGCATCGCCCCGATAAGGATGATGTGGCTCAGACAGTCACGAAAGCTACTACTATCCCCAGGAGCAAGGAGGCTGTTCCCACCGGAATGGGCATCCCTCAGCAAAAATGGTGAACATCGGCCGCGACGCGTTTCGTTTCCTATGACGGAGGACCCTCCGAGCGTGGGGGGGTGCTAACAGGCGGCACTTCGATCATGACCGGAACCAGGGGCGGAAGCGACCCGTTCTCTGTCGAGGCGCTATCTTCGATGGAATTCGGATTCTGCATTCCGCCCACGGCCACCGGGGCTTCCGAATCTCCCGCGTCGACGTCCTTGCCGCTCGCATGTTGCATCGTGAGACGCAGGGCCTGGATCATGGTCTCTGGGCTGCCCAAGTCCAACATGATCTCGTCGGGCCTCAGCAGGATCCCGATGACGGGTTGCCCGGTCGAGGCGAGTCGCTGAATCGCGTCCGTCAACTGCAATTCTCCGTCCCTTCCTGGCCCGATGTCCGAGAGCGCGGTGAAGATGTCCTCCGAGAAGACGTAGACCGGCATGATCGCGTGATTGCTCCGCGGTCTCTCCGGTTTCTCGACCGCGGACGTGACCCGGAGGATGCCTGGCTCCAACGCGTCGCCCTCGACCACGCCATAGGAGCGGGGATGGGGCACGTCCCTCAGGAGGACCGTGGCCGCCCCATGGTATTTCCGGTGCGCCCGGGCGAGTCGCGACAGATAATCGTCTCCGTTGGAGAGGATGAACGTGTCCGCCGCTTGCACAAGGAACGGACCCTTGATCACAGTCCGCGCGCGGAGGACCGCGTCCCCGAAGCCGAGCGGTTCCGTTTGATTCAAGAACACGAGGTTCGACGATCGGATCTTCGCGTACAGATCGGACATGCTCGCGGGGCTCTTCCCCTTCTTCTTCAGGAATTCCAGGAATCCCGAGTCTGGGGAGAAGTGGTCCTCGATCGCGCGCTTTCCTCTTCCGACGACGAAGTAGAAATTCCGGACTCCCGCCCCGTACAGTTGCTCGAAGATCGCCTGCACCAAGGGCTTCAACTGGAGGGAATCGTCCCCGTCGTGGGCGATGATCGGCAGCATCTCCTTCGGGATTTCCTTGGAGAAAGGAAGGAGTCGGGTCCCGATCCCGCCCGCGGTGATCAACGCGGGATACGACTCGAGGTTGGCCGGAAGTTCCGCGTCCACTGAGCTCGTCGCTCTCCGATTTGATAATATGTGCAGGCCCCACACCCCACTTTTTTTGGCCCTGTCAATAGGGAGTGGGCTTACGTCAACGCCACGTTTTCAACATGGATAGAAAAAGGAATTCGCGTTGCGCTGTGAGCATATCCGAATACACGGGGACTTGGACGAGTTCTTCGCTCCCGCGGCGGACCGAAACGATGCAGCGAGGAGGGTCAGTGCGAAATCTATTTGTCGGCGACGTGAGTATGCCTTGCTAACAGGGGGAGGCGAACGATGGACCGAGTACTTATCACCGGAGGCAATGGCTTCATTGGTAGCCATTTGGCCGAGCTGCTCCTCGATCAAGGCGATGACGTCACCCTGTTTGACACACACTTCAATTCCAATACGGCCCATCTGAGCTGCACGAAAATCCGAGGCGACGTCCGCCACTATTCACGTATTAAGCAGGCGGTCGTCGGACAGGACGCGGTCTTCCACTTCGCTGCCGTCTCTCGTGTCGCCTGGGGGCAGCTCGACCCATACACTTGCTGGAGGACGAATCAACTCGGAACGTTGAACGTCCTCGAGGCATGTCGGAAGGCGAAGACGAGCCCCGTGCTCTTCTACGCCTCGAGCCGCGAGGTGTACGGGGAGCCGAAGTATTTCCCGGTCGACGAGGCCCACCCGAAGGCGCCCCTCTCCATCTACGGCATGACGAAGTTGTGCGCCGAACGAGCGTGCCGCTCCTATGCGGACCCATCTCTCTCCCGCCCGATCAAGTCCGTCATCTTCCGCTTCTCGAACGTGTACGGCAGCGAGAGAGACCTCCCCGAGCGGGTGATCCCGAAATTCATGCGGAAGGCGCTCCGAGGCGAGGACATCACACTGTACGGCGGCGAGCAGGTCCTCGACTTCACGTTCATCGACGACACGATCCAAGGGATCCTCCGAGCGTATGCCGCGAGCATGGACGGGGGAGGGCATCTCCTCGGTCAGGAGTTCCACTTCGTAACTGGACGCGGCGTTTCCGTTTCGGACTTGGCCGGCATGATCATCGCGTTGACCGGTTCGTCGGCACAAATTGTTCTCGGGCCTGCGAACAACTTCGATGTCCGGAAGTTCGTGGGGAGTCCGGCGAAGTCCCACAAGTTGCTCGGCTACAAGCCGAAGGTTACCCTGGAGGAAGGGCTAAAACGCCTCCGGGACCGAACGTTGTCATCCGCCATCAAGACGGTGGCGTCCGCCGCCAAGACGGCCTCGATCGGGGCCTGAAAGGGCTCACGAATTCCACTTCCCTTCTTGGTCGTCCGAGCTCCTACCGAACTTTGCTGATCTGCCTGTAGCTGATGAGCGTGATCCGCCGCTCCGCCAACGTCCGGCGTATGCGAGGGTCGCAGAGGGCCCGCAACTCGGCTTCCCGCTCCGCCCGATAGCTTGTCGCGTGGCCTTCATCCACATAGCCCGGGTGGCAGGCCAGCTCGCTGATGCCGTCCCCGATCTCCGACCCGATAATGTGCTCCAGGTTCTCAACGCTGACCTGCTCGAGGTGCGTCTGACCGTCCCATTGACCGTAAAACTTCGAGACATACCGGACAGGCGAGTGTTCGCGCAGCGGCAGGTCGTGTTCGCGCGCCAGTTCGAGAAAGTGCGGCAGGGCCCGCGGGTTCCGATGCACATTGTGGTGGGAGTCGATGTGCGTGGGAGGACGTCCCACGAGCGATTCGAACCGTCGAAATTGCCGCTGCAATGACTCGCGGACTCCCTGCGAATCCGCGGAGGCTTTGTCCAATTCGTCGGGGAGATCCGCGTGCAGTCCCACGCTCAAGTCGGGGAGGGCAGCGGCCAACCGGGCTGCTTCGTCGGCCCCGGGTGTGTTGACGAGCAGGCTCGCGCTCGTCAGAATCCCGTGCAGATGAGCCTCCCTGATGCCGCGGTTCACGCCGGAGCTCGCGCCGAAGTCGTCTCCGTTCACGATCAGATATTTCATGACGTCACAGGGCCCTAGCTCCGGTCAACGCCTCGCTGCCGTTCCGCTCTGGCTCAGCATGGCCCAGGGCGTGGCTCAGGATCTTTGCCGCGGTCTTTTTGGCGTCGAAATGGGCTTCGGCCAGTCTTCGCGCCGCCTTGCAGTGGTGCTCGTAATCAGCGTTGATCTGGTCGAATGCCCGAGCCGCCTCCTCCGGTGTCGCGAAACGGAACATTCCCTCGCCGTTGGGGAGGAACTCGCTCGGGCCGGTGTTCTGGACGACGACCGGCTTGCCGCTCGCCAGGTAGCACGCAGTCCGGTCGCTCACCCATGCATTCTGAAACTCGATGCAAGAACGCTTGACGCAGCTGAACTCGCCCCGTGACCGCTGAATGTAGCGCTGGTACATCTCGGGGGTGGCGGCCACCTCGCGGGACCGACGGATCCGCCAACCGAGCCTCTCCATTTCCTTCCGCTCCGCCATGTCTCTCTTGCCTTTCAGAAACAGGGCCAGCTCCAGAGGCTGCGACGTGAGGCGAGGTAGGTCCGCGTATTCGAGGAACGCGACGCGTTTCGTGTTCTCATATTGCTCGGACCCATCCACGATCCAATCGGACGAATCCCAGATGGAGACCGTCGTGAACGCATCGCACCGCGGGTCGTACCGATAGGGCCAATAGTCCAAGCAGACGGGCGGCCGGATGGGGATCCAATTCAAGCCGCAATCGGGAATTTTCCCGCCCGGTCTGCCCACGTTCTCGCCGATCGTGAAGTACACGTCATGTCGGGGGACAACCAGCTGGCCCCGCGTGATCCAGAATTGGAGCAAACCCGGATCGATATCCACGAGGGCGGTTCGTCGAAAACGTGCGAGCAAAGCGGGGCTAATCGCGTAGTGGAAGTTCAGCAGCAGGTCCGCCCGCTCAAAGACGGCTTCCGCCTCCTCGCGATTCGCATCGACGTAGCTCGTCGGCAATTCGGAGGAAGGCGTCTCAGCATCCGTTCGGAAGACGAAGAACTTGGCGCCCAGACCGTATCGTTGCATCCGCTCGCGGAACTTGGCCAACGCCGCGGCCTCTCGATCGGCCCGGCCCGTGGCTCGAAATCCTTCCAACCAGTAGACGTCGCAACCGAGTTGACGGAGCCCGAGGACGTATTGGAGGTAGACCCAGAAATGGCCTCCGCCTTCCGCGAATCCCGCTGTATTGTAGGCGGCAAGGACGACGGTCGGCATCGTCATTCCTTCGGGTCACCATCGGAGGCGGCCGGCGGCAAAGGCACGCGAGGCGGGAGGACGGGTTCGAATTGCTGAAACCATTCTTCCACGTCGGCGAGAGCTTGCGCCCCCCACTCCGCCTTGTCCGTGACGAGGGCGATCGCGGGCCAGATGACCCGGTTCGCGAAGCGAGCGTATTCGGCGGTCTCGAAGAGAGCGTTCAAGTTATCCTGCGTCGGCAGCTCCCTCCCGCTTTCCTCCACCTGTTCGCGGTAGAACTCCAGGATGGATGGTCGTCGTTCGGACGGGAAGCGTAGGAGGAAGGTAGAGAGGTCGTAGCTGGAGAGGCCGACCCCAGCGTAGTCCCAGTCGATCAGGCGCACGCGCAGATCGTGCGCGCCGGGAATGACGAAGACGTTCTCGGCCCAAAGGTCGCCATGGAGCAACGTCTCGGGTCC
>VBLU01000073.1 GCA_005879065.1 Methanobacteriota archaeon | reverse complement strand
TCTGCATGTCGTGCGGGAAACCCGTGTGAACGACGGCCTCGCCGCCTCCGGTTCGGAATCTATTTGACCCCAATGAGGGGTTCGCGCGACCCGATGGCGTTCCTCCTGCGATTCGCTCGTCAATGGGTCGCGGGAGAGGCGATGGACGACGCCCTCCGCGTCGCGAAGGACGCGAACGCTAGGGGCATCGACGCCCTGGTGAACCACCTCGGCGAACACTACCGGGACAAGGCCCTGGTCGAGGCGACGACGCGGGAGTACCTCCAAGTTCTGGCCTCCATGTCGTCCGGAGGAATCCGAGGAACGGTCAGCCTCAAGCCCACGCAATTTGGCGCGTTGATCGACAAAGCGTACGCGCTGTCCCAGATGATCCCGGTCCTCGATGCCGCGAAGGCGGATGGCCGGGTTCTCTGGTTGGACATGGAGAACGCCCATACGACGGACGACACGCTCTGGATCGGCGAGCGGCTCCTCGAACGATACGACCGAGTCGGAATCTGCGTTCAGGCGAATCTAAAACGGACGGCCGACGACATCGATCGGTTGATTCAGGAAACGGCCCGGATCCGTCTTGTCAAGGGAGCGTACAAAGAGACCGCGGACATCGCGTACGGTACACGCACGGAGATCGACCGCGCCTACCTCAAGCACCTCGAGACCTTGTTCCGTCGAGCGCGGGACTTCGCGGTCGGGAGTCATGACGGCCGCATGATCCGTCGCGCCCTGGAGCTCGCCCGTGAGCATCCCACGCCGTTCGAATTCGCGATGCTACAGGGCGTCCGAGACCCGCTGAAACGCGAGATGGTCGAGCAGGGTCATCGCGTGTCGGAGTACATCCCATACGGACCGAACTGGCTTCCCTACTTCAGCCGCAGGCTCCGCGAGCGGCCGAGGAACATCATGACGATGATCCGATCCTTCGTCGAAGACTGAAGCACCTTTTTCTGCCCGCGGACGTTGCGAGCCCATGGACCGTCGGGCGTTCCTCCGCACCATGCGGACCCTCGAAGGCCGCTATCCTCTGAAGGACTGGACGACGGGGATGACACCTTTCGAGGTCCTCGTCTCGACCATCCTCTCGCAAAGCACGACCGCGGCGAACGAACGCCGCGGGCTCGAAGACCTACGCCTCCAGGTCGGTGCCATTACGCCCGATCGGCTCGCGGACACTTTCGATGAGGAAATCGCGCGGGCGATTTGGCACGCGGGCCTTGCGCGTCAGAAAGCCCCACGGATCCGCGCGACGGCGGCCGCGATCCGAGACAAGTGGGACGGCCGGGTCGAGCGCATCCTCAGCCTCCCGACCGAACGGGCACGGGCGGAACTGATGGCCCTTCCCGGTGTCGGTCCCAAGACCGCCGACGTCGTCCTCGCAATGGCTGGCGGTCGTCCGACGTTCCCCGTCGACACTCACATCGCCCGCATCGCGCGCCGATGGGAGCTCACCCGCCGCAAGGATTACGAGTCGATTCGGAGCGCACTCGAGGAGTGGACTCCGCCGGCGAAACGCAAGGCATGGCACCTCGCGATCATCGCCCACGGACGCGCGCTGTGTAAGGCGAGGAATCCACGCTGCGAGGATTGTCCGGTTCAGGCGGATTGCGATTGGTACCGTCGCTCTCGACTTCGGAAACAGCCGTCAACCCCGCGTAAGCACGGCTCGTCGACAAAGGGTTAAGAACGCAGGTCGGTTAGCGCGCGAAGAGCGTTCTCCGTGGCCCTCGCAGACTATGTCCAACTGATGAAACTCCGGATCGACGCGCTTCTCCTGCTTGTCGCCGCCGCGGGGTACGTCGCCACATCCGGTATCCACGTGGACGTGGGTCGGTTCGCCCTTCTGATCGTCGCCGGATTCCTCGGGGCCGCCGGCGCCAGCGCCACGAACCACTATCTCGACCGAGACCTCGACTCGGTCATGCGGCGGACGCAGGCTCGACCCTTGCCTCAGCATCGGATTGAGCCGCCCGCGCACGCCCTCGAATTCGGCCTCGGCCTCGTCGCCCTCGGCCTCGTCGTCGCGGGACTCGGGATCAATCTCCTGACGGCCCTGATGATCGGCCTCGGTTTCGTCGTGTATATCGGCGTCTACACTTTGGGCCTGAAGCGGACCCACGTGAGCAACATCGTGATCGGAGGATTCGCGGGTTCCTTTCCCGCCTTGGCGGGATCCGCTGCCGCATCGAATGCCATCAGCCTTCCGGCCATCCTCATCGCCCTCCTCGTATTCCTCTGGACCCCGGGCCATTTCTGGGCTCTCGCGTTCCGGAGCCGCGAGGACTACCGGCGGGCGGGACTCCCGATGCTTCCCTCGGTCTCTGACGAACGAACGTCCGTGAGGGCCATCACCTTCTCGTCGACGGTCGTCGCGGTCGCGAGCATCGCGTTCGTGTTCACGTCCGCCTTCGACGCCGTCTATCTCGGAGTCGCGATCATCGCGGGGGCCGTGTTGCTTGGATTCACCGCGAAGTTTCTGATGTCTCCGAGCGTCGAAAACGCGTGGGCCGGTTACAAGTTCTCGGGAATCTATCTGACGCTCCTCTTGCTCGGGATGATGGCCGACGCGATCCTCCGAATCCCCGTGTGATGTCAGAGCGCGGCACACGACCTCACGCTTTAATAAGAGTCCCCCCTTAGTATGTAATGCACCCGCAGCTGGTGGTGTCCGGACGAACGGTTTCCGAGAGGGTTCCATCGCGCGTCCCGATTCTTCGCGCACCGGTCAACCACCCACGCAAGAGGCCGATTCGTCTCGGAGACGCGGGCCATGAAGGCCGATCTATCGACTCCGAAGATCGACCGAGGGCTCGATGACATCTACGTGAAGGAGACATCGATCTGTTTCATCGACGGTCAACGTGGACGCCTCGTGTACCGCGGATACGACATCCGCGAACTCGCCGAGTACTCGACGTTCGAGGAGACCGTCTTCCTCCTGCTGCAAGGGCACCTCCCGAACAGCGCCGAGCTGGAGAAGGCGAAGGCCGATCTCGCCGCCTCGCGGACCCTGCCTCCTTCGGTCCTGAAACTCCTCCGTACCATGCCGGAACACGCGCCGCCGATGGACGTGCTCCGCACCGCGGTCTCGTACATGAGCGGTTTCGACCCGGAACGGGACGACTCCACGCGGGCCGCGAACCTTCGGAAGGCGTTGCGACTCACCGCGCAACTGGCGACCGTCGTCGCGACGTATGAGCGGATCCGGAAAGGGCAGCGTGTGCTCCGACCGGACCCGAGGCTGGGCCACGCGGAGGATTTCCTCCGGATGATCACGGGCAAGCGACCGGACCCGGCCCGGGCTCGCATGATGGACGTCGCCCTTGTGCTGTACGCAGACCACGGAATGAACGCGTCCACGTTTGGGGCCACCGTGGCGGCCTCGACCTTGGCGGACCTCTACAGCACGGTCGTCGGCGCCATCGCGACCCTGAAAGGACCTCTTCATGGCGGCGCCATCGAAGCGGCGCTGAACATGATCGAGACGATCGGCAAGCCTGACCTTGCGGAGAATTTCGTGCTGAACACCCTCCGGAACAAGGAGAAGGTATACGGGTTCGGGCACCGGGTCTACAAGACCTACGATCCCAGGGCGCTCATCATGAAGGACTACGCCCGGAAGCTCGCCCAGATGCAGGGGGACGACACCTACTTCCGGATCGCCGCCACGATCGAGGACACGGTCGTCCGAGAGCTCGCGTCGAAGCGCGTCTTCCCGAACGTGGACTTCTATTCGGGACTGGTCTTCCACGGCCTCGGCATTCCGACGGACCTCTTCACCCCGGTTTTCGCCCTCTCCCGGATCTCGGGCTGGACGGCCCACGTGATCGAGTATTGGGAGGACAACCGCCTCCTCCGACCGTTGGACTGGTACGTCGGCCCAAGGGACCTCGCGTACGTGCCCCTCGACGAGCGGGCGTGAGGCGACCCGGATGCCGTCGGAGCGCCTCGTCCTGCGGCCTCCGGAACGAGGGCACAAGATCCTCATCGCGGAGGCGGGCCTCCGAATCCCCGACGACCCGATCATCCCCGTAATCGAGGGCGACGGGATCGGTCCCGAGGTCGTCCACGCCGCGGCCCGCGCGATCGACGCCGCGATTGCGGACACCTTCGGAGGTCGACGGAAGATCGCCTGGTATCCGGTCCCGGCGGGCGAGAAAGCGATGTTCCAGTATGGCGAGCTCTTGCCGCAGGCCACCCTCGCGGCGATCCGGGAGTACGTCGTCGCGATCAAGGGCCCGATGACGACCCCGGTCGGCGGCGGATTCCGATCCCTGAACGTGGCCCTCCGGAAGACCCTCGACCTGTACGCGAATGTGAGGCCCGTCTATTGGATCCCCGGGATGCCGAGTCCCGTGACGCATCCGGAGCGCCTCGACGTGGTCATCTTCCGCGAGGGAACGGAGGACGTCTACGCGGGCATCGAATGGGAAGAAGGATCTCCCGAGGCGATCCGCATGATCGAGATCCTGGAGAAGGAATTCCAAACGCAGGTGCGGCCGGACAGCGGCATCGGCGTGAAACCGATCAGCGAGACGGGTTCGAAGCGCCTGGTTCGAAAGGCAATCCGCTACGCCATTCGGAATCGACGCAGGTCCGTGACCCTCGTCCACAAGGGGAACATCATGAAGTACACGGAGGGAGCGTTCCGCGCGTGGGGGTACGAGGTCGCCCAGGATGAATTCGGGGATCGGACGATCCCGTGGGAGGACGCGGTCCGCAAGTACGACGGCAAGGTTCCGGCCGATACGATTCTGATTAAAGACGTGATTGCGGACAACATGTTCCAGCAGCTCCTCCTGCGGCCGGAGGAATACGACGTCCTCGCCACGACCAATCTGAACGGGGACTACCTGAGCGACGCCGCCGCGGCCCAGATCGGCGGACTCGGCGTCGCGGCGGGCGGGAACATGGGCGACGCCCACGCGGTGTTCGAGCCCGTCCACGGGAGCGCGCCGAAATACGCCGGGATGGACAAGGTGAACCCGACCGCGGAGATGCTCGCAGGCGTGATGATGCTCGAGTACCTCGGATGGCAGGACGCGGCCGTCCGATTGCGCGATGCCGTCCGCAAGGTCGTCGCCTCGAAGGTCGTCACGTATGACCTGGCGCGGCAGATGCCCGGGTCGAAAGAGGTCAGCACGTCCGTCTTCGCCCAGGCGGTCGTCGAGGCGATCCATGGGGCTCCGCGGTGACCGAGCGCGCGAAGCATGAGTTTCGGACCAAGCTCGAGGCGACCGTGTGCGCCGAGATGGTTCGACAGGGACTGCCGCACGAACACCGGTCCCTCCGGTTCCGCGTTCGGAACGCGGCCGGCGCCGCGGCGAAGTACTCGCCCGCGATCGTCGCTCGGCGCGGACCCATCCTGTTCCTCGTCGAACCTGTGCCCGTCCTGTCGCGGCCCGCGATCGAACGGCTGACCGGATTCCTCGATCAGCACTCTCCCGAGATCGTCCTGGTGATCGTCGCCCCGGACGCCAAAGTTCGGAAGGTGCCACCTGAGGCGTATGACGAAATCTATCCGGAATCGGAGGTCACGCAAATGACACGGCGCATCCGGGAACAGGATCCGAAAGGAATCGTACTGCCCTTCGAGAAACCTCGACCCGCGGGTTGATGAAGGGAGGGCGCTTTCCCAAGAATGCGCATGGTGCTGAGCGCCCTCGACACGTATGCCGCGACCCTCTTCCTCGTCGTCTCGCTGTCGATTTTCGGCCGAAAACTGTACCTCCGGATCCGGTACTTGTTCCTCGCTAAGGGCCAGGAGCGGCGATGGGACCACGTCCCGACGCGGCTGAAGAACTTCATCGTGTACGGGATCTTCCAACGCAAGGTCGCACGGGAATGGTACGCGGGAGTCCTCCATTCGTTCATCTTCTGGGCGTTCGTGATCCTCGGAGCGAGCGTCGTCGAGATTACGGCCCAGGCCTACGCCAGCGGATGGCAGGTGCCCACACCCTCAATCGCGGGATTTTCCTTGAACGGACCGCTGTACCTGGCCGAGGAGGTCATCGCCGTCCTCGGTGCCATCGGGGTCGGGATGGCCCTCTATCGAAGGTACGTGATCCGCCCGAAGAAGCTCATGCACGAGGGCATGCTCGACGCGACGATCGTGCTCCTGTTCATCCTAGGCATCGTCACCTCGCTCCTCTTCTACAACGCCGCCGACATCGCGCTCGGGAGTGCCGCTCTCCCCGCGTGGAAGCCGATCTCGTCGACCTTGGTGCGACTTGTTCTCCTTCCTCGCGTACGTGCCTCACTCGAAACACATGCACATCATCTTCGCGATCGTGAACACGTTCTTCATGGATCTCACACCGAGCGGCGCGATCAAGAAGGCCGACCTCGAGAAGACGGAGACGTTTGGCGTGAACCGCGTCGAACAGCTCTCGTGGCGGCAGCTCCTCGACGGATACGCGTGCACGGAATGCGGACGTTGCACGGACGCATGCCCTGCGAACGCGACGGGGAAACCGCTGAACCCGATGCGAATCATCACGAACATGCGAGACACGCTGGACGCGCAAGGCGCCGCCATTCTGGCGGGGAAGGTCGAAGGCCTACCGGACATGTTCGAGACGGTCCACTCCAAGGAGGGAATCTGGGCGTGTACGACCTGCTACGCCTGCGTGTACGAGTGCCCCGTGATGAACGAGCACGTCCCGAAGATCATCGAGATGCGCCGGCACATGGTCCTCACGCAAGGCGAGATGCCGCCTGAGACCAGAGAGGCGATGCGGAACATCGAGCAGAACTTCAACCCGTGGGGCATCGGCTGGGACCAACGCGCGCGATGGGCGGAGGGCCTCGGCATCCCGACGATGGCGGAGGCGAACGCGGCCCAGGGCATCGAGGTCCTGTACTGGGTCGGCTGCGCGGCGTCGTTCGACGATCGGAACCGGAAGGTCGCCCAAGCCTTCGCGCGGATCCTTCGGAAGGCCGGCGTGCGGTTTGCCATCCTCGGACCGGAGGAGAAGTGCACCGGCGATCCACCGCGGAGACTCGGCAACGAATATTTGGCGCAGACGATGATCATGGGGAACGTCGAGACGCTGAACCGCTACGCGGTCACGCGAATTGTCGCGACCTGTCCGCACTGCTTCAACACGCTGAAGAACGAATATCCGGATTTCGGCGGGAGATACGACGTCGTCCACCACTCCCAATTCCTTCGCGAACTGATCGACGCGGGTCGGCTCACGCCGACGAAGGACGTGCTCCAGTTCCTCACCTACCACGATGCATGCTACCTGGGACGGTACAACCAGATCTTCGATGAACCCCGGGAGGTCCTGTATCGGATCCCGGGCGTGCGGGTCGTCGAGATGGAGAAGTCCCGCGACCGCGGGTTCTGCTGCGGGGCGGGAGGCGCCCGCATGTGGATGGAGGAACCCGGGGAGAAAGTGAACCACCGCCGTTTGAGCCACATCGAGGAGACGCAAGCGAATGCGGTCGCGACCGCGTGTCCGTATTGTCTCATCATGCTGGACGACGCCGCGAAGACGAAAAATCGAGAGGACATCCGGCGGTACGACATCGCAGAGCTCCTCGATCGGTCGATTTGACCGCAGGGCCGTTCGTTGTAATCTGAAAGCTTCTTCTACCGCGGGTGATAAGGGGTCGTCGGTATTCGATGGCTCTCCTGACCTTCCCCGATCTGGCCTCGCTCGTCGGACGCCTCGCCCTGGGCGCCATCTTCCTCGCCCACGGATGGCCGAAGATGAAGGATCTCCAGAAGACGATCGGCTTCGTGAAGGGGACGGCATGGCCGGGCGGCGCCACCTTCGCGGTCCTCTTCAGCCTCCTCGAATTTTTCGGGGCCATTGCGCTCATCCTCGGCTTGCTCACCCAATTCGTGGCCTTCCTGTTCTTCCTCGAGATGATCGCAACCACGATCTTTTCGAAGACGAAGTTGAACAAGAAGTTCATGTTGGGATACGAACTCGATGTCGCCTACGCCGCCTTCGCCCTCGTCCTCGCGCTCCTTGGCGCCGGCGGTTGGTCCCTCGATCGGATCCTCGGCCTCGCCTAGAGGCTGTTGATCTTCTTCGCGAGCTCGAAGTCGAGGTTCGTGAGGCCGCCCTTGTCGTGGGTGCTCAGCGTGAGCCGGACGGTCGCCCACGAGTTGTAGATGTCCGGGTGGTGGTTCATGGACTCGGCGAGCTCGCCGACCTGGTTGATGAACCGCAGGGCCGCAGGGAAGTCTTTGAATTTCCAGGTCCGGGTGATCGCGTTCCCCTCCCGCGACCACCGGGGGATCTCCTTCAGTCGATCCACGATCTCCGCCTCAGGGACCAGGGTCCGTCGCGCCATCACGATAGGGCTTGCAATGCCGCCCTGTGAGAAAAGGGCTTGGAGAGTTCCAGTCAACCTTATTTAAGGTTAACTTGCGCCTCTCGCCATCGACCGTTCCATGGCCTCATCGCACGATCACGATCGGCGTCTGCGCCACGATGTCGAATCCCCATGCGATATCGAGGGCGACGTGGAGGACATAGCTGTAATATGAATACGTCCCGCGGTAGCTCGACGCGACGTCCGCGGGGATGGGGATCTCGAACGTGAACGGGACTCCGACCCGGATCTGCTCCATCGGCACGGAGACCTCGGTCCGGTACGTCTCGGTCGTCTCTTCTTGGCCGTCCGCCCTCGCCCATTCCCCTCCGATCAACCGCGTGTAGACTCGGCGTACCCGCGCGGTCCCGATGTTGCTCAGCGTGATTCGACAGCCGATCAGCTCCCGGGCGAAGAACCGGTCTCCGTCGAGTTCCACATACACCTGCGGTCCGTCTGCCGACGAGCGGAATCGGACCGGCTGCGCATATGTCCGGACGCTCGGTCGATCGTAGAACACGAAAATCTCGGTACTCCAGGTCGTGTCGACCCAGAGCGGGACATCGAGTCGCGCCGTGAGTACGTACTTCACCTTCGCGTGGCGTCCCGCGTACGAGGGAAGGCCGTGAAGCGGAATCTGGAACCGGAAAGGGAATCGGAACGTGCCCGCCGGCAGGATCCCCTCCCCCCGCAACGGCAGACGCCACTGGACCACGGTCGCGCTCGAGCGGTAGGTGCGCGACTCCTTCCCCTGTTGGCGGGTAATCACGGTCTCCTCCGTCCCCGTGAAATCCACGTACAGGCCGCGGCTCGACACGTCGCGGCTCGCCTCGACCACGACGGTTCCCTCGATCACCTCGCCTGTGTAATACGCGGTCCGCGGCAGTTCCACGACGATCTCACGGGCCATCGACGCACCTCACAGCGGCAACGGCTCACCGGACGAGGAAGCGGGTGCCGCAATAGGAGCACGTCGCGATCCCGAACCGGTCCACGTTCGTCGGTGGACCGCCGCAGTTCGGGCAACTTAGGGCGACCTTCCCCTGTTGGCGGGTAATCACGGTCTCCTCCGTCCCCGTGAAATCCACGTACAGGCCGCGGCTCGACACGTCGCGGCTCGCCTCGACCACGACGGTTCCCTCGATCACCTCGCCTGTGTAATACGCGGTCCGCGGAAGTTCCACGACGATCTCACGGGCCATCGACGCACCTCACAGCGGCAACGGCTCACCGGACGAGGAAGCGGGTGCCGCAATAGGAGCACGTCGCGATCCCGAACCGGTCCACGTTCGTCGGTGGACCGCCGCAGTTCGGGCAACTTAGGGCGACAGGCCCCTGTTGGCCCGCCGGCACCATCGGCTGCTGGATCGGAGGCGGAGGCGGGATCGTCCGACGGCCCACGCCTTGCACGAAGAACAGGATCAAGACGATGGCGACGAAGATCACGGGCACGCAAAAGAAAGCGGCACCGGAGAACATGAGGGAACCTCCCGCGAGGGGGAGCATGATGAGTCCGAAGACCGCAAGGAGGAGGACGACCAGGACAACGCCGATCACCGCAGCCTGCGGGGGACCTCTCGGTCCCGTCATCCGATACGCTCCCAGCGGCGGAGGCTGAGGCGGCTGCGAGGGCGGCTGCGGCTGGGCCACGCCTCCGGATTGAGAGGTCCTTAGATGAAGGCTCCGGGAGTGCCGATTCAGGCCTTCAGTTCCTTCAGCGTTGCGGGAAGAAGTTTCAAGACGTCCGCGACGAACCCCACGTGCGCGACTTCGAAAATCGGCGCGGTCGGGTCCGTGTTGATCGCGACGATCAGACTCGCGTCCTTCATCCCCGCGACGTGCTGCATGGCCCCGCTGATCCCGCAGGCAACGTACAACTTCGGTCGGACCGTCTTCCCGCTCTGTCCGACCTGACGCGTCTTCGGGAGCCAGTCCATGTCCGTGAGGGGCCTCGACGCTCCCACCACGCCTCCGATCGCCTTCGCGAACTCTTCGATGAGGACCAGATTCTCCTTCTTCTGGATTCCCCGTCCCGCGGAGACGATGATGTCCGCCCCGGACAGATCGATGTCCTGGACCTGCGGTCGCTCCAGCCGAAGGAATGTTTCGCGGATCGCGGAGGGCTCGATCACCACCGGCACCGCCGTCACCGTCATCATCCCTCGGCCAGGGCCCATCGGCTTCTCGGCCCCGGGCCGCATCGTCACCACGATGGGTCGCTCGGAATGGATTTCGACCTTCGCCTGAACCTTCTCATTCAGGAGTCGGCGGGTGGCGACGAGCCGATCCCCGTCGACGTCCAACCCGAGGCAGTTCGTCACGAGCGGCAGGTCCATCGCTCCCGCGAGCGCCGAGGCGAAATCGTAGCCTTGCGACGTATGGGCGACGAGGATGGCTCGCGGTGAATTCGATTCCACAATCCCTCGGACGGCCCGGACATACCCGTCCCCGGTGTATTCGGCCAGGGCCGGGTGCTCGGCCAAGAGGACGTCGAGTGTGTATCCGGCGAGGCGATCCGCGAGCTCTCGCACACCGCTCCCGAGGACCGCAATCCGCGCGGCGCCGCCGAGAGCGGCGGCAAGCGATCTCCCTGTGGTGATGAGTTCCGGGGTGGAAGGCGCGAGGCGCCCTTCGAGGTGTTCCGCGATGATGAGGACGCCCTTCATCGGCTCACCGGCGCACGAAGCCCTTGTCTCGCAGCATCTGGGCGAGTCGCTTCGCCTGTTCTTCCACGGATCCCGTGACCATCTCGGCGTGGCCTTTCGCGGCGGGCGGTGACAGGCCGCGGACTCCGAAGGAATACGGGAGTGCGATCGAGTCCCATCCGACAAGGCCGAGGGCCGCCGGTCCGAGTTCCTTGATCGGCTGCCGGGCCGCCTTCATGATCGCGGGCAGCGGCGCGTACCGCGGGGTGTTCGCGCCGAACTGGATGGTGAGAAGCGCTGGCAACGGGAGCGCGTACACACGCTGGAGCCCACCCTCGAGCTCGCACGTGACTTCGAGCTGACGCTCTCGAACGACGACGCGGGTGACGACGCTCGCATGAGGCAGACCGAGGAGCCCCGCCAACAGGCCCCCGGTAGCGGAATTCACGTAATCGTCCGACTGAACGCCGGTCAAGACGAGATCGTGGGGCAACGTGCGGATCGCCGCCGCAAGGAGCCGCGCGTTCTTGCCGACGTCGAACGCGGAGGGATCGTCGTATGCGATCCGGACCGCCTCGTCCGCGCCTTTCGCGAGCGCCTCCCGCAGCATCTGTTCCGTTCGTTTCGGACCCAGGGTGACGGCGACGACGCGGCCTCCCTGCTTCTCCTTGATCCGGACGGCCTCTTCCAACGCGTATTCGTCGGCCCCGTTCAGTTTGTAATTGAGTGCGTCCCGCCGAATGTCCTTTCCATCCGGCGAGATCTGGAACTGCAGGTCCGGATTCGGAATCTGTTTGAGGCACACGACGACGTTGAGGACCACGGCGAACGCGAGGAGGAAACGGACGCTATTTCAAGCTTCCCAAGCGAGGGGGCGTATCCGAACGTTCAAGCCGGCATCCCGATTCGACGACCACGTCAACGCCGATGCACGACATGAAGCTCGCAAGAAATCGGATTCGGCCTTTCGTCGAACGAGCCCGCCAGTTTTCGGGCTGGCGGCTGGACGAGTTTGATCCGAAGCCGCTCGAACCACAACCCCCGTGGGACTACGAGACCCGGGCCGTCGAACTGGTCCGGGCCGCGAACTCCGTCCTTGACATGGGGACCGGAGGTGGTGAACTATTCGATGCGCTCACCGCCTCCTTCTTCGGGCGGACCGTGGCGACGGAGCCTTGGTCCGTGAACGCGCCGATTGCGGCCGCGAGGCTACGACCCCGCGGAATCGCGGTGGTCCGATGTGGCAGCCTGCAACTTCCGTTCCGCCCCGCCATTTTCGACCTCGTGCTGAATCGGCACGAGGAACTCGATCCCGCGGAAGTCGCCCGGGTCATCACCTTCGACGGAAGCGTCCTGACCCAACAGGTCGGAAGAAGCCGATGGAGGGAGCTCCGGCCGTTCTTTCCCCGGATGCAGGATTTCGGCGACCTGTTCCATCGCTACGAGCACGGCCTCGAGACATCCGGCCTCACGATCGTTCAAGCGCGGACACACGATTGGAAAGCCGCCTACCGAACACTCGGCGATATCGTGTTCCTCCTCTGTATTGCACCGTGGGAGATCCCCCACTTCGATCCGCTCGACGCCGATCTGCCCGCGTTGTTGGCCGCCGAAGAATCGCTATCCACCGAGCAAGGGATCGTCCTGACCGAGAGCCGGTTCCTCATCGAGGCAAGAAGGACGTGGGAAGACGACTTTGATCCGGTTAAGGAATACCGGATGGCACACGGAGACGTGAAATCCATCGTCGATTCTCCTTGGACATCTATGGGGACCTCCGATACCGCATAGGAGTACCTCGTCCTCCTGACCTATCTGCCGCTGAAAAGGTATCGCAAGATGCTGACCCTCGTGCGTCGTTCGTGGGCCGCCTCCCATCAGCTCGCGAAGACACCGGGTCTCATCGGGTTCACGTTCCGAGCGAAACTCTTCCGCCACCGGTTCTGGACCCTTTCCGCGTGGGAGGACGAAAAGGCGCTGATGGATTTCGTGGGGAAGGTCCCGCACCTCGACACGATGAAGGTGCTCGGGCCGCACATGGGGGACGCCGCGTTCTTCCGCTGGAGCGTGAGGAGAGACGCACTCCCGCTGCAGTGGGATGACGCCCTTCGTCATGTAGGCGGCCTGGCGCGTGTCGACCTTCTTCGCCTCGCGCATGTCCCAGACTCGGTTGAACGCGCCGACCATGACGCCCTCCAGCTTCTGGTCGACGTCCGATTTCGTCCAGAAGAACTCGGACAGGTTCTGCACCCACTCGAAGTAGGAGACGGTCACGCCGCCTCCGTTCGCGAGGATGTCCGGGATCAGGACGATCCCGCGCTTGTGGAAGATGTCGTCCGCCTCCGGGGTCGTCGGTCCATTGGCACCCTCGCCGATGATCTTCGCCTTGACGCGCGGCGCGTTCTCCGACGTGAGGACGCCTTCGAGGGCGCACGGGGCGAGGATGTCCACCTCAAGCTCCAAGACCTCCTCGTTCGAGACCGGCTTCGTCCCGGGGAATCCGACGACGGACCCGGTCTTCTCCTTGAACGCGAGGACCTCCTTCGGGTCGAACCCCTTCTCGCTGAAGATGCCGCCCTTCGAGTCGGTCACCGCGACGATCTTCGACCCCTGTTCGTCGTGCATCAAACGGGCGAAGTGCATGCCGACGTTCCCGAAGCCTTGAACCGCGACGGTCGCTCCCTTGAGGCTCAGCTTCGTCTTCTTCGCGGCCTCGCGGACCGCGTACATCAGGCCGCGAGACGTCGCCTCGTCCCGGCCGAGCGACCCTCCGATCGCGAGGGGCTTGCCCGTGACGACGCCGGGCACCGCGAAGCCCTTGGCCATCGAGATCGTGTCCATGATCCAGGCCATCGTCTGGCCGTCCGTGTACACGTCGGGCGCGGGGATGTCCTTC
Source organism: Methanobacteriota archaeon (assembly GCA_005879065.1). Taxonomy (GTDB): domain Archaea; phylum Thermoplasmatota; class Thermoplasmata; order RBG-16-68-12; family RBG-16-68-12; genus RBG-16-68-12. The sequence continues at coordinate 13,582 of VBLU01000073.1, read as the reverse complement.
TCCGGGCCGATGATGATCGAGATCTCGGACGCGTACCGGCGGGTCATATGCTCGAGCTCGTCCTTCGACATCTCCTTCGGGTTGCAAATCACTCCGCCCTTCGCGCCGCCGTACGGGATGCCCATGACCGCGCACTTCCACGTCATCCAGCAGGACAGGGCACGGACCTCGTCCAACGAGACGTTCCAGTGGTATCGGATACCGCCCTTGAAGGGCCCGACCGCGTCGTTGTATTGGACCCGGTAGCCGGTGAAGACCTTCACGGTCCCGTCGTCCATCTTGACCGGGAAGTGCACCGTGAGCTCCCGGCGCGGATTCTTCAGGATCTCCAGCATGCCAGCGTCCAGGTTCAGTTTCTTTCCGGCCCGATCGATCTGCGTTCTGGCAATCTCAAACGGATTCAGCGTCTCCTTGGGCTTGGACATTCAAACACCTCTCCGAATCTACAAGACCGTCGACGAGAGTGCCGCGAGTAAGGACCTTTGTCCTTAAAGCTTGCGTCCTAATTCTCTCAGAGAATCCGGAGTCCGGGGGCGGGAATTCAGCGACTCCCTTCCTTCGCGGCAGGACGCGTATACTCCTCCGGCCGGACGACATGCCGAGGCGTCTCCCCGCGGAGGAACCGGAGCACGTTGTCCAGGGCGGCCTCCATCGCGTCGCGGCGCTGGCTCGGGATCGCGTTCGCGACGTGCGGCGTCATGAGGACGTTCGGGAGCTCGTGGAACGGACGATGGAACGGCCGTCCATGCTTCGTGTCCGGGTAGGTCCACCAGACATCGAGGGCCGCGCGGAATCCGGGATGGGTCCGCAGGTGTTCGAACAGATCGTCTTCGAGGATGATCTTACCGCGGGCGATGTTCACGAGGACCGCGTCGGGCTTCATCGCCGCGAGGAACGCGCGATCCACGAGGCCCGCGGTCTGCCGCGTGAGAGGGAGGGCCAGGACGACGAAGTCGGCGCGCGGAAGGAACCTACGCAGGTCGTCAATCGTTGCGGCCTCATCCAACGCGGGATCTTGAGGGCGCGATCGCGAGAGCCCGATCGTGTGCATGCGGAACGCCTTGCACAGTCGCGCGACCTCGGCCCCAATCCCGCCCATCCCGAGGAGCAGGACCGTCGATCCGGCGAGGCCCTTGTTCATCACGCCCTGGTCGAAGATTCCGCGGCGGATCTCCTCCGTGCGCATCACCACGTCCTTCGCCGCGGCGAGGAGGAGGGCCATCGCATGTTCCGCGACGGACGTGTTGTAGGCCCCCGCGTTGCTGCATACGATCGCGGACCGCGGGAGGCGCTCGAACGGCAGATGGTCCACGCCCGCGAGGAGCGTCTGGACCATCCGGAGGCGGGGCGCCCGCGACGGGAGGTCTGTCGGCAGCTCGGGACCGAAGCCCGTGCACACGAGGACGTCCGCCGACTCCCAGACGCCCGCGCGTTGGGACGCCGGCACGTCCTCTAGGATCACCGGCTCGAACGCGGCCGCGGCCTTCGCGGCGATGACCGCGCGCCGCTCTGGGTCCATCGGGGACGAGAACAGGACGCGGACCATGCCCGACCGGACGGCACCGCGGGACTTGGCCCTTTCGACGTCGGATGCAGTCGATTCCGATACATTATGAACGCCCCGCACTTTTCGACCTCGGTGACGCTTTGCCTTTCCGGTTCGTGTACACGGGGATCCGAGTAAGAGACATGGACGAATCCATCCGATTCTACACCCAGGTTCTCGGGATGACGCTCGTCGAACGCATGACGACCGCCCCAACGAAGGGTGAGGTCGCGACTCTCCGGAGTCCGGGGTCCGAGCAAGAACTCGAACTCAATTTCTACGAGGAAGGCAGCTCATTCTGGGCTCCGTACTCAAACGGCGAGGATCTAGATCATCTCGCCTTCGAAGTCGAAAACCTTGTGGCGACCGTCGGGGATCTCCGACGAAAGGGCGTTGAAATCATCGTCGAGCCGTATTCGATCGGGGACTGGAGCGAATCCTACATCCGCGACCCGAACGGAATTTGGATTGAGCTGCTCGACAAGTGAGCGTCTCGGTGACGGGCTGCGTCGGGGTTCGACGGGGTCGCTCAGCACTCTGAGTACCCGCAGGCGTGACACTTCACGCATCCCTCTTCGAAGACGAGGGATTTGCCGCACTCCGGGCACTCCGGGTTCAGGCCCTTCCGCAGGAGCTCCGCCGCATCGCGGGACTCTTTCTCCAACTCGACGTCGGTCTCGACCGCGCCGCCTAGTTCATCGAAGGTCTCTACGGGAGGTTGCACCCCGGTCTTCTGCATCCCGATATGGCGCTTGATCGCCTTCGCGATCGCATCGGGGATCGAGTACACGCGCTCGCCGTGGTCCACCGCGATCCGCGGGCTGCGGATGCCCTCGAGCTGATCGATGATCTCGTCGACCGGGACGCCGGACCGCAGGCAGAGAGACACGAGTCGGGCGATCCCTTCGGTGAAGGATGCCGTGTATCCGCCGCCGCGGCCGATCTGCGCGAAAATTTCGAACAGGCCCTTCTCGTCCTCGTTGACGGTCACATACAGCGCGCCGTATCCGGTGAGGATCTTCTGTGTGCGGCCCGTGATCACGTCGGGCCGGGGCCTCGGTCGGAGGACCGCGGTCTCCGACGGGACTTCGACGTGGACTGCCGTCGGCTTCTCCGCCGCGATACCGATGTTCAGGACCTGGTCTTCCCTCGAGCCGTCGCGGTAGACGGTGATGCCTTTGCAATGCAGATCGAACGCGAGGAGGTAGGCCCTTTTCACGTCCCATGGTTGTCGAGGATTTTCTGCACGAGGTCCTCGCGCCAAAATCCTTCGCGCTTCGCGACTTCCTCGAAGTAGCCGAGGAAATACGGGAGCTCCTCGCCGTCCATCACGCGCTTGTACCAAATCAGGCTGAACTCCGGCTCACAGCCCCCGGACGTGTCCGCGATCATCGAGAGGGTGCCGGTCGGTGCGACCGTGGTGACGTAGGAGTTGCGAAGCCGCAGGCCTTTCTCTTGGTGACGGCTCCCCTCCCAGGCGGGATAGACGCCGCGTTCCTCCGCGAGCTTGGCGCTCTCATTATATCCCGTCTCCTGGATAAATTGCATGATCTTGCGGCCCCACTCGACGCCCTCCTTAGAATCATACGGGACCTCGAGCATGAACAGCATCCGCGCGAAGCCCATGACCCCAAGGCCGATTTTTCGCGTGGCGTAGGTCATCTCCTCAATTTGCTTGACCGGGTACACGTTCATGTCGATGACGTCATCGAGCATGCGCGTCGTCGCGCGGATCGTACCCTCGAGTTTCTTCCAGTCGACATCCCAGCGGCCCACGGCATTGCGTTTCATATGCCGCGCGAGATCGATGGACCCCAGGTTGCAAGACTCATACGGCAAGAGCGGTTGTTCTCCGCATGGGTTCGTCGCCTCCATGTCCGCGACGTGAGGCGTCGGCTGGCGGCGGTTGTTCTCATCAATGAAGAACAGGCCGGGCTCCCCGTTCTTCCAGGCCTGAAACGCAATCTTGTCGAGGACCTCGCGCGCATCGAGCTGCCCGGCGATCTGATTGTTCCGCGGATTCACGAGGTCGTACTTAGTCCCTGATTTCAGGGACTCCATGAACTTGTCCGTAATCGCAACCGAGATGTTGAAGTTCGTAATTTCGTTCGTCTTGTCTTTGCACGTGATGAACTCTAGAATATCCGGATGGTCCACGCGAAGGATGCCCATGTTAGCACCCCTCCTCTTGGATCCTTGTTTAACCTGTTGCGTCGCTGCATCATATACCTTCATGAAAGACACGGGCCCGCTCGCGACGCCCATTGTCGACTTCACGAAATCGTTCTTCGGTCGCAGACGTGAAAAGGAGTAGCCGGTTCCTCCCCCTGACTGGTGAATCAAAGCCGATTCCTTGAGCGTCTGAAAAATCCCCGCGAGACTATCGTCGACGGGCAGGACGAAGCAGTTGTGTACGATGATGCCGTTGGCAACGTATGTGTTGTCCCCCTCGACTTCCAAGTTAAACACGGTCGTCACGCCCGCGACAGGTTCAACGGACTCTACGAGGTAAGCTCCGTCGCGAACGTACATCGGTTTTCCACCCAAAGTAATCGACCACGGGGTTGCGGTGGCATTTTCCGGCACGTATTCCGATTTGAGACAGGGTGTTTGACCCAGCCCGACTGCGACCTCGAACAGTTGCCGCACGAGCCCTTCGTTTGACATCGTGACTCTAGTCTGGTTTACGTTCACTCTCGTTCCATCCCCGTCTGCGACACCTCGGAGGAGTCCTTTGCGGAATTCCGTGGGGGTCGCGTGAATCCAGTGTGGTAGTTTCTTGCCTGCGAATCCGCGGCTGAACTCTGCCGCAATCCACTCGCAAAGAATCTTGCTGTGTGCCCGCACCGTGAGCCACGAAGTTGGAGCATCGATAACATGAGTAATTTCAGCGCCCACTCCGAATCGCTCCCTCAGAATCGTGGTCAGCCGATTCGCATAGACTTCTTCGTGCAGGCCCAGTGTGAAACGCACAGATCGAAGCTCGGGGTTGATTTCGCCCTCGGCGAGATACATACCAAAGAACCAGCCCGTGGTCTCGTCGAGTTGCGCTCTCGCCTTCACTGGTTTGATCTGAAGGCTTCGCGTCCCGAGTTGCTGGTGACGCTGTTTCGAGATATCGGACCGTCCGACCTTGTTTCTGTATACGAAGTCGCCCTCTACCTCGCCCTCAAACTCGATGTGGGTCTTCGAGACGCCTTCTGCCGGTCGACCGAGACGTACGTAGCGATCCGCCAATTCACTAGCCGGTACCCAACCGTCAGGCGTAAGGAACGGGTGCTCATCGCTCGCAAACATAGCGGGCATTCGATGTATCTTGATTCGGTTCACGCTTGACTCTCGCCGCGACGTTGCGAGGACTCTGCGATACCGACCTGTGTGCGTAAGGACCAAATCTCCCGCGACCACTTCTTCGATCGGTTTCGGCCCTAGACTCGTACTGACTGGCGTCCCGGCCGCGAAGCAAGCACTCAACTGCTGCAGCTCCAGACCGGCGTTCATGAGTGTCGGACTGTTCGGCAAGAACTCGAGACTTGATATAATGTGGAAGAACCGGCGGGCTGTCTCCTCGATCTGCGCCTCGGTAGCGCCGTAGTTCCGTTCCGCCTGCGCAAGATTCCAGGCGACGCGCGCAAACAGCTCTTTCGGCGTCTCGATGACTCGGCCCGTGTCGTCTTTTTTGAGGTACCGCTTCTGGAGGACACGCAATGCATTCTCGGACAGCTTCGGATCCGGCTCACGGGCCACAACCTCGAGGGCCCTCGAATCATCCATCTTGACTTCTTCCATCTAGGCAACCTCATCCGGGGGGACGGAGTCTGGGGCTGCAGAAGCGGCGAGACCATCCCTGGGGGGCGCCGCGAAGGAGCGCCCGCGGTATAGTCCTTTTTGAACCACGTATGTTACCAGCAGTCCGCGCGCCTGTTACCACGTTTGTTACCATACCGACACGTTCCATATCAAGGTACGGAGGGAGATGGGTGAACCTACTCCCATCGAGGGACGGGGCCTCACAGGAAGGGGAGCTTCACGACGCGCGCCGGATGCAAGGTCCCTCGGATGTCGACATCCAACGTAGTCCCGATGGCGGAGGCCGCCTTGTTCACGGAAGCGAGCGCGATCCCCACTCGAAGGGAGGGAGACATCGTACCACTCGTCACCGGCCCGACTTCCGCCCCCCGCAAGAGGACGCGATACCCGTGTCGCGGGATCCCTCGATCCTCCATGCGGATGCCGACAAGCCTCCGATAGTCGTCCCGTGATCTCTGCCGCTCCAACGCGCCCCGTCCGATGAAGTCGTGATTCCACTTCACGAGCCATTCGCTGTTCACCTCGAGCGGGGTCTGATGCCCGTTGAAGTCTTGGCCCGAGAGCAGGTATCCTTTTTCCAGCCGGAGCGTGTCCCGTGCGCCGAGGCCGATCGGCCGGATGCCGAGGTCCTCGCCGGATTTCAGGATCGCCTCCCAGACGCCCAGGCTCTCCGCCGCGGTGGGAAAGAGCTCGAAGCCCGCCTCACCGGTATAGCCCGTCCGCGTCGCAAGGAAGGCGGTCCGTCCATCGGAAACGGTGGGCTCCCTTGCATGCGGCATGGAGGGGTCCGTGGCATGGGTCCGCCCCCACCCCTCGATTTCCGGTGGAACCGCCCGCGGCGCGGCCCCCCAGGGGGCCGGGGGCACGAAGTCGAGGACCGCGCCGGAAAAGGGCTTCAGGCGGGAGAGGTCCACGGACGTGAACCGCTGTAGGAGCTCGGGCGCCCGCGGGCCTTGCACCGCGAGACAAAGAAACTCGAGCGTACGATCCGCGAGACGCACGCCCTCCGTCATGTGATCCTTCAACCACGACACCACGCCGACACGGGGCCCGGCATTGCAAACGAGAAAGAATCGATCCGGCGCCAAGCACGTCACAATCACGTCATCGATGATCGTCCCGTCGTCTCGCAACAGGTGCGTGTACCGGGCGCGGGCTGGCGTCGACGAGATTTCATTCGCACTCAAACGATGGAGGAAATCGTGGGACGCAGAGCCTTCGACGAAGATTTTTCCCATGTGGCTCACATCGAACAGGCCGACCGCCTTGCGGACGGTCACGTGTTCCTCGACGATGCCCGTGTACTGGAGGGGCATCTCCCAGCCGCCGAACTCAATGAAGCGTGCGCCGGCCGATCGATGCCAATCAAACAAGGGCGTGCGAGATGCCATCCGAATCGGCAACGCGCGGACGAATGAAAGCCTTCCTCCCGGCAAAGCTTATCCCAACCCGCCTCGTTGCCCGCGGCCATCATGGGTATTTTCCGCGAGCTCCGCTACGAGCTCAGCGCCCTGTTCTTCGCCCTCGGGATCCTCGGCATGGTCTTCTCGCTCACTCAATACCTCGCCCCGACGCAGAGCCCGGACTGGTTGAAGTCGATCCACCGCGCGGTCGGCGAGTACGTCGTGTGGGAGGCGTTCCTCGGATTCCTCGCCGTCCTCGCGGGCGGGTTCTATTTCGTCGACACGATCCGGAAGGAGAGGGAGTTCGAGCGTCTCAACATGCGGCGGATCGAGGAGCTCACATACGACCATCTGCCGTCCGCGTACGAGCGGCGGTTCCTCGAGAAGAAACGTGAGTTCCGGATCAAGGTCTGATCAGCCGACGTCCCTCGACAGGACGACGCGGCCGAGACGCTCCACGGCTTCGCGGTCCCGAATCCGACAGCGGACGACGAGTTCGATCCGTTCGGGGCCGTGGACCGCAGACACGACGTCGGTATGCTCGTACAACCAATGGATGTGCGCGGACGCCTCCGCACCGGGGACCAGGACGAGGTGGATCTCGAGGGGATAGACGAAGGCCTGATGCACGAGGTCTCGCAACTCCGGGAGACCGCGTCCGGTCCGCACGGAGATCGCGAGCGGGGTCCGGTGGAATTCGGAATCCGCGAGGACGCGCGCGCGAGCCGCCACCTCCTCCGGTGGGAGTTCGTCGGCCTTCGTGAGCACCGGGATGACGGAATCCGAAGGGACGTTCGGGAAGAGGGTGCGCGCTGCGAGTCGGACCTTCCGTCGGATCTCGAGTTCGGAATCGGTCGCGTCGACCAGGAGGAGGACGAGGTCCGCCTGGAGGATCTCCTCGAGGGTCGCATGGAACGCCTCGACCAACCAGAACGGCACGCCATCGACGAACCCGATCGTGTCCGTGAGCAGGATGCGCCTCCTCGTCCCAGTGAGGCTTCTTGTCGTCGTCGCCAAGGTCGAGAACATCCGGTCCTCCACGAGCAGGTGTTCGTCCGTCAGGGCGTTGCACAAGGAGGTCTTCCCTGCGTTCGCATAACCGGCGAGGGCCACCAGATGATAGCCCCGGTCCTTCCGTACGATCCGGCGGACTTCCCGTTCCCGGCGAATCGACTCGAGTTCGTCTCGGATCTTCTTCATGCGCCGTTTCACGGTTTCGTAGTACGCGTCGACTCGTTGCTCGCCGCCTGCCATGAATCCGGGTCGCTCCCCGACGTCGCCCTCGTGAATCCATTCCCGAAGGAGAGGGACCTCGTAGTGAAGGAGGGCCAGTTCGACCTGGAGCTTCCCTTCCCGGCTGGAGGCGCGCTGCGCGAACAGCTCGAGGAGCACGCGGAGGCGGTCGTAGCATTCCACGTGCAGGTCTCGCTCGAGCACGTAGTGCATCGTCGGTCGGAGCTCGCCGTTGAATACGACCACATCGACGTCGTCCGCGGCGACCCGCTCGCGGACCTCGTCGAGCTTGCCGCGGCCGACGAACGTGCGCGGGTCCGGGTGGTTCCGACGTTGGATGATCGTCTCGACGATGCGGTGCCCCGCGGACCTCACGAGGGCCGAGATCTCCGCGACGTCGGGGTCCAGGGAGACCAAGAGGACGTCCAACGACCGTCCGAGGCGGCGCCCACGGCATAAGGTTTTCCAGTGGAAGGGAAGGGGTGGGGGCCATTGGACCCGCCTGGAGACGCGGGGTGAATTAACCTTAAACGAGGTTGACTACACGCTGCGAGAGCCGGCCGGGACCCCCTCCTTGCGGGAGGTCGAGGACGGGATCAAGAGAGATCCTCCCGCCGTCATGCCCCAGAGGAGGATGGACCAGACCGAGAGCTGCTCGATCACGCCGCGGTCGAGGGGCCAGCTCTGCGTGGCCATCAACCCGAGTCCGACGAGGGAGATCACACCGAGGGCCGCGGACACATACCGAAGGGACGGTCGAAGGATCCGGAACGCCAGGATCGCGGAGAGGCCGCCACCGCCGTAGGCCAAGAGCGCGACGCCCGCGTGAATCATGCGGACCGGATTGTCGTCCAAGGCGGGCACGAGGCCGAACCCGATCGCGCCGATTCCGGACAGGGCCACAACGATGGGCAGCAGCCGAACCCGGAACGCGCGCGCGAGGAATCCGGCCGCCGCCAGGAAGGCAGCCCCAAGGAAGACGATCGAGGCGTTGAAGAGGAGCGCGCTCGGGCCGACGCCCAGGTCTCCGAGGAAGTCGTGCGCCACGTTGTATCCGGGGAACGTGGCTTCCGCCAGCGTCATCCCGATCGCGAACCCGATTGAACCGGCGAAAAGGAGCAGGCCTGCCCGCCGTCGATCCCGGTGGCGCATGCGCGAAAATGACTGACGCATGTGATTTAACCTTTTTCCGAAATCCGGGAGGAAACGTCACCACCGTCACCCTTGAATAAGGTCGACCCGATTCGGGCTCGTGCAAATCGGATGCGGTGTCACGACGAAGGAGATCCGCGGACGTCCGTACCTGTATTTCTGGCATTACGAGGACCGGGGCGGCCGGAGGGTCCAGGCGTTCCGCTACCTCGGCGCCCTCCGGTCCGAGGTCGCACGGCAGAAACTCGAGGAGGCCCTCGATGCGTACCTGGACCGACTCGCCGGAGAGCTCCGCCGCCGCCGAGGAGAGATCCTGGCCCGCGCCCTCCCGCCTTGAGGGCAAAGGCCTTACGACGGCGGGGCCATGGCAACGCCTCGATGCGGATCCAGGTCCGGCTGTTCGCGACGTACCGGGAGATCGTCGGATCCCGGGGCTTCACCTGGTCCTCGCGGGACGGCCTCAGCCTCCGGGAACTCGTGGACGGGGTTGTGGCGAAGTACCCGCGGCTCGCGGACCACCGGGACACGATGCTCCTCGCGGTGAATCACGACCTCGCGGCATCGGATCGGATTCTCCGGGACGGGGACGAGGTGGCGCTCCTTCCTCCCGTGAGCGGGGGCGCGCGATGATCGAGGTTCGGCGGGCACGCATCGATCTCGAGGCCGTGGTCGACAGTGTGCGGCGGGATGACGCGGGTGCCATCGTCCTGTTCGTCGGGACGGTCCGCTCGGACGAACGGGTGAAAGCCCTCGATTACGAGGTGTACCGTCCGATGGCGATCAAGAGCCTCACCGCGCTCGCGGAGCGGGCCAAGGACAAGTTCGGTCTCACGGACCTGTCCATCGTCCACCGGCTCGGCCGCGTCCCGGTCGGCGGGGATTCCGTCGCGATCGCATGCGCCGCGGTCCATCGCGCGGAAGCCTTCGCGGCCTGTGCGTGGGTCATGGACGAGGTCAAGCGCATCGTGCCGATCTGGAAAACCGAAATCGCCGACCATCCCAGCCGCGTTCGTCGCCGTCGCTGACCCGAGCCGGTTCCCTGCCTCCCTCCGCGCGATCAGCGGAAAGATCGGGCGGGGCCGCTCCGGCCCGCGCCACCGCACCCGCGAGGGCTAAAGGTTGGTCGCTTCACGAATCGTCGTTGTCGCCGAGACCCCGATCGGAGGCTCCGCCGTGTTCGCCGTGGCCTTCGCTGTCATGGTCGCCGCCGTCCCCATGGCCGCCGTGGCCTCCATCGTGGTCGTCCGAATCGCCACCATGGTTGCCGTGGTCGTCGTGGTCGTCGGTGTCGTGGTCTCCGTTCGAACCTTGGCCCCCGCCGGTCGTCGTGCCGGTCGGCAGCCCGCAGGTCAGCTCCTTCATGCCGCGGGTCTGCTCGCCGCACGTCCTGTCCGTGGGCGGCTTCGTCGTGGTCGTGCTCGAGGTCGTCGGTGCGGCCGACGGTCGAAGCATGTAGGCGACCAGGGCGGTCGCCAAGACGACCGCCAGGGTCAGGCCCACGATTTTTTTCAGGCTTGCCATATGTTCGCGTCTCCTACCGTCCGTTACGTCGCATGGCGGTCGGTGGCGCGGAGAAGGATCGTTTCGAGGCGAGCCGCCGAGCGGTCACCCTTCCCATCCCTTCCTGCGCGCGCATCCAGTCCGCACGCAGCCGGCTTGAGCCGCGGGCAGCGTACATAATGCTTCTCGCGTCCGACATTTCGACTTGACAAAGGGCGTCGCCCGCGGGTGGCGTGTCCCGCGAAACGCCGGTCGACCGCGACGAACCGTTGACAAAGGCGCGAGAGAGAAATAGCGCGGCCTCCCGAAGGGCGACGTGCTCGTCTCCGCGGAAGTCGCCGCCCTGCATGCGATGAAGAGCGTCTGGCAAGTCTTGCCGCACTGCCATCCCATTCCGATCACGGCAGCGGATGTCTCCTTCGACGTACGAGCGGATCGGATCGTCGTGACGACGAATGTGGAGGCGACCTACAAGACCGGCGTAGAGATGGAAGCCCTCTATGGGGCCACCGTGGCCTTGCTCACGGTGTGGGACATGGTGAAGTCGCTGGAAAAGGACTCGAAAGGGCAGTATCCGAGTGCGCGCATCGAAGACGTGCGGGTCGTCGAGAAAGCGAAATCGCAACGTCCCTGAGCGCGAGCAAAACGGGCCGCTCGAATCCGGTGAGATTAGCCAGTCACAGGGCCGTAACCTTTCCCTTTATCGCGGCACTCCAGTAGCTTTGTCGTAGTCGTGCCCGAGTCTCTCGTGGCGTGGTTTACGAAACCGTCGTGGTATAGATATCTTGATCGCGAGGCGCGCCGACGGACACGTTGCGGTTGTCCGCCCAGATTGGGTGGGCGCCCGCCGCATTCGAGGCAATGCCGTTGTAGTCGCCGAGGAATGCGAGCCCGCCGGCCGTGATTCCGAGGTTGGGGTCGAACGCCGCGTCGGTCACCCGCACGTTCGGGAGAAAGGTGAGTCCATCATCGTTTGACTGCGCATAGTAGATGTCCAGGAGCTTCCCCTCGGGATCGTTGCGGCTGTCGTAGAACGAGATGTCTACTCGACCGCGGAACGTCGTGATCGCGGGGAAGATCTGGTGATTGGTCGTGACGTCGTTCACGACGGCGGGCGCAGACCAGCTCCCGCCGCGATCGATCGACCGGGCGAGCAGGACGTCCGCATCTCCGGTTCGGAAGTCCGCCCACGTCATGAAGACGGAGCCGGTAGTTTCGCTAACGGCCATCCGTGGGAAGCTGTCGAGGCGGTACGCGCTACCTGGGAGCGGTTCCGGGACCGGGACAATCGTCGCGATCCCCCGCTCCATGTCGAATGTCTGGCCGCAGTCGAAGGACCGGGTGAACAGGATCTGGTCCTTGTGGAAATCTTCCCAGGCGACGTGCACCTCCCCTCCGGGGCCGACCGCGACCGTGGTGCCCTGGTTCTGCGTGTTCGGGGAGTGGCTGAGCGGGAGGATCGGGGTCCAGGTCCGGCCTCCGTCCGTGGACCGCTGGAATACGATCTTCGTGCCGTGGCTCCCCTCGAAGAGGGCCCACGGCATGTACAGGTTTCCGTCACAGGACCCGCCGGTGTCGTCGACGGCGATCCACTCTTTGTCGGTGACGCGGGAGTTCCCCGGACCGCCGAGTTTGTCGCTCGGAGTATCGTGGCCGGCGAACACGACGGATGTGAAGTCGTACGTGGCCCCGAAGTCCGAGTACCGGGTGAGGACGACCCAACCCGCGAACTCCGTCGTACTCGGCCCGAACGCGAGCCACGCCAGGTAGACGCGGCCCTCGCGGTCCGTGGTGATCACGGGGTCGCTCCCGATTTTCCATCCCGCATCGTGCACGGGCGATGAGAGCCCCTCGGGGGAGGTGTCCCCCGGGAAGCCCGGCACGAGAGCGTTCTCCCACGTGGCTCCGCCGTCCGTCGATCGGTAGTACCCGGCCCACGAGAAGCCGCTCGCCTGCCGCGTATCGCGCGCGGTCGCCACGAGCACGTTCCGGTCGCTCGGGAACGCGGCGATCGTGACCTCGTTCTGCGAACTCGCTTCCGGATCGATCGTCACGAGGACATTCGGATGCTCGACGCGTGTGAGGGCCTGACTCGCTTGCGCGGAGAGCGGCATCAGCACGACCAGTACGAAAGCCATCGTCCCAATCAGAAACAAGCGCGCAATCCGATTCATGATGCACCCCATTCGAACGAGTTCCTCGGGAATTGAAGCGACGGTATTTAGCGTTACGGAGAAGCCTCGAATCGGCAGTGAGACGGCCGTCTGGGCAATGCGGCCTTCACCCTGTCGTCGCGCCGGCGAACACGAGAGGATCCACATTTCCCCCGGAAACGACCGCGACGACCGGGGACGCCAGGGAATCTCGATACCGGGTCCAGGCCGCGAATGCCGCCGCCCCTGCCGGCTCGGCGACAATCTTCGCCTCGAGGGCGAGGCGTCGCATCGCGCCGCGGATCTCTGCATCCGTCACGATGAACGCGCCGTCGAGGACCCGGCCGAGGAGCTCCGCCATGGAGGGCAGGATGATTCCGATGCCGATCCCGTCGGCGATCGTCTGCGGCCGATCGATGCGATGGGCTTGGCGGGTCTGCAACGCCACCGGCAGCGGTGCGGCGCCTTCCGCTTGGACCCCGAACACCTGAGCGCGGGGCACGAGTCCTTTCACCGCGGTCCCGATCCCTGCGACGAGCCCTCCTCCACCCACCGGTACGAGCACGGTCCGGACCTCCGGGAGATCCTCGACAATCTCCAGGCCGATCGTCCCTTGTCCGGCGATCGTGGCCAGGTGTGCGAACGGGTGGATGAAGGCGGACGGCCACGACCTCCAAGTCTCGTTCTCGTGGGCGTCGATCAGGTCCCGGCGTGAGATCGGGGAGACGTCCGCTCCCTGGGCGGCGATCGCCTCGACCTTCCGCCCGACGGCCCCTTCCGGGACG
>VBLU01000205.1 GCA_005879065.1 Methanobacteriota archaeon | reverse complement strand
CTTCCGGAACTACTGGAAATCGAACATGCTGGACTCCTTGACCGACGGGGCGATCAAGGCCCTCGCGGGCGAATTCGCGAAGGCCCCGTCGAAGGCGGCCGGCACGGGGATCGCCCTCGAGGCGCTGGGAGGCGCGATCGCGCGGGTGAAACCGGACGACACGGCGTTCGCCCATCGCGGTGCGGCGTACAGCGTGATCATCACCACGGCGTGGAAGGACCCGTCGGGGGACGCGACGAGCCGGGCCTGGGTCCGTGGGGTCTGGGAGGCGTTGCGCCCATTCGCCCCGCAAGGCGTCTATGTGAACTACATGCAGGAGGAAGCGGACGAAGGCGAGGGCCGTGTGCGGGCGGCGTACGGCGCCAAGTACGAACGGCTCGCGGCGCTGAAGGGAAAGTACGATCCCGGCAATCTGTTCCACTCCACCCAGAACATTCGGCCTACGTGAATCGTTCGTCGCGTACGGTTGGGTTGAAAATCCTCGAAGACAGGCCCGTATCGTTATCGGCCCTGCGAACTTCCGCGTACAATTCAAATACTGGGCGAACAGCCCGGCCGAATCATGCGGCGCCTCGCCCTTTTGACGGTCGGGCTCTTGGTCGTTTTGGTCCTCGGTGTGGGAGTCGGGACTCCACCCTCAATCCAGTCGGCCGGTCGACTCACAGCCGCCGCGTTTACCGTGTCCTTCTCGTATTCTCCAAGCACCACAGCAGCGAACAGCCAGACGCAAGGCATGGTCACCTTCTCTGGCGGGGCCGTGCCCTTCAAGGTTTGGCTCAATCAAACACCGCCTGGATGCGACCCGGGGACGCAACCCTTCGTGACGAGTACCTACACCAACTCCTGGAATTGCACACCGACCACAGCGGGCACCTACAATGTCCTCCTGGATGCGGTCGACAACACGGGAACGAGGGTGCAAACAGCAGCGACTCTCACCGTCCAGAGCGGGGGCAATAGCGGCAATGGAAACGGGAACGGCTCGGGAACGAATCCGCTCGCCGGCCTCGACACAGTCCTGCCCACGTTGTTCATCTTCGCCTTCGTTTTCTTGGGGGCGCTCGTGGCCCTCGCGGCGGGCGTCGTTGCGATGGCGGTGCTAGTCTCGCGTCGCCTTCGGCAGCTCACGGAGGCGATGAAGGGCGATCGAGACGGCTCGAAGTCCTTCGAAGACGTCTCCGACGCGAAACCTCCGACTTAAGGTGACGCCCGACCGTTACCACGGCGCGACGCTCAGCCCGGACTCATGACAGGGGGCCGCAACCGACGAAAGCATCCGGCCCCAGGGAATTCGCGTGAACGCGGTTTGTCCGGGTGGGTCGCACCGACATGAGCGATCGCGGCGCGACCCGAAGCGTGCAAGTCGGCGGTCGGTCAATTGTGCTAGGCGTCATGCTCGCCGACGATGCAGTATGTGGTAAGGATCCTCGACGGCCCCGATGAGCTTGGCGATCCTCCACCAGATTCTGGGATTCGACCGCCTTCCAAGCAGAGGCGAAGGTTCATGCCGTCGCATCTCAACTCCCAGTCGGAGGGATTTCGATCCCCAGACCGGCGACGCTTAGCCTCGCTCTCGCGGCCATCCTGCTGTCTACGGGGATTAGCCTAGCGGCCGGTCCGGTCGTTGCCACCTCGGTGCGCCGTTCCGCGGTCGCTCCCTCGCTGCTCTCTCCCTCTCCTCGACTCGGTGCGCTCTTGCCCTTGACCGGGGCCCTCGGCCTCTACGGGACATCCATGGCCAACGCCGTCGGGCTCCTCGAGGAACAGGTGAACGCGTCCGGCGGCATCCGAGGGACGAACCTCACGGTCTATGTGGAGGATTCCCAAACCGACCCGAACGCGGCGCGAGCCGCGGCCACGGACCTGATCCAGAACAAGGGCGTCCAAGCGATCGTCGGCGACGCGTACGCCGGAGGAACCCTGGCCGCCTTTCCTGTTGCCCAGGCGGCGGGCGTCGTCATGATGTCACCGAGCGCGACGAGCGCCACTCTGTCCACCGTCGACTCGGGCGACTTGTTGTGGCGCACGACGGCCTCGGATCGACTGCAGGGAAAGGCCGCCGCGTCCCTCGCCTGGACCAACCTGAGCTATCAACGGATCGGCGTCCTCGCGCGGAACGACTCCTACGGGCGTAACATTGCGAGTTCCTTTGACGAAAACTTCACGGCCCTGGGCGGCACGGTTCCGATCGTCATCTTATACCTGGATTCTGCAACCGATCACACGGCCGAACTCACGTCCCTCTTCTCCACGAATCCGCAGGCCGTCTTCCTCGCCGCGTACCCATACGACGGCCAGATCATCCTTCAGAACTGGTGGGCGAACCACGCCGCCTGGCCGACCCATTGGATCTTCACGGACGGCATGGACGATCAAACCACGATGGACAGCTTGCGGTCGAACGGGGTGGAGACGGGCAATTTCACCGGACTCGCCCTCAGCCGATCTCCGACCCCGACCGGCGTCGACGCGTACGAACGGTACCGCTCGGCCTACGCCGCGCGGTTCGGCCAGGAGCCCACGCTCCTCTCCGAGAACGCCTACGATGCCGCTTTCATCCTCGCGCTGGCGATGGAGGCGGCAGACAGCACGGATCCGACTCAGTTCCGGTCCGCGCTGCGATACGTCGCGAATCCACCTGGCCACACGATCCTGCCAGGGCAGTGGGCCGAGGCCCTCGCGGCGCTGGACGCCGGAGAGAACATCGACTATTGGGGCGCCGCGAACCGAGCCGACTTCGACAGATACGGAGACGTCGGGACCGCCTATGGGGTCTGGCTGGTCGACGGTGCCGGGGTCATCCGCACCGTCGCGGTCCTCGATGAGCCGATCTTCTGGACCCCGGCTCCTGAGGACCCGTTGCCGCCCCACGTCGCAATCTCATCGCCCACGGAAGGCGCGCTCCTCTCGGGCGTTTCCACCATCCGAGGAACGGCCAACGCGAGCCTCGGGATCGCTGCGATCCAGGTTCACGTGGACGGAGGCGAGTGGCAGAATGCAACCGGGAGTGTGACGTGGACGTTCGACTTGAACACGACGGCGCTGAGCGACGGGCCGCACCGGATCGCCGCAAGGACGTTCGACGGAACGCATTATTCTTCTGAGGCGACGATCGACGTGACGGTCGACAACAGCCCACCGTCCGTCGTGATCTCCGGCGTCGAGCGGATCGAGGTCCAGCTCGACACATCCAGCCCTCTCGTGTTGCCCGGGACCGCGACGAACCAATCCTTCGCGAATCTGGCCGGGGGCGCTCACTCCCTGACCGTACGAGCCATCGACCGCGCAGGAAACGTGGGGGAGCGGTCGCTCGCCTTCATCGCCGACGCCTCGGGTCCAACGACGGCCTTCTCGATCGACGGCACGCAAGGTGATGCATTCTGGTTCACCTCTGACGTCCGCATCACGCTCGCGTTCGTGGACTCCGGCTCCGGCGTCGAGACGACCTTCATTCGCGTGGACCAGAATCCCTGGCAGGCCTACACGACGCCCCTCGTGCTCTCCGCCGACGGGGTTTACAACGTCTCGTTCTATGCGCGCGATCGGGTCGGCAACTTAGGCGGATCGACGTGGGTCCGGATTCCGATCGACCGCACCCCGCCGGATTTGACCGTCGACCCGCTTCCCGCCCTGGTCACCCACAGTGGCGTGACGGTTACATGGGCGGGATCTGACGGGACCTCGGGCATCCGAGGGTATGAAATCAGCGTGGACGGCGGCCCCTTCGGCTCTGTCGGAACGGCGAGCGCGAAGCAACTCATTCTCGCGGACGGAGACCACACCATCCGGATCCGGGCGAGCGACAACGCAGGCCACAACGTCACGGCCTCGATCGCGGTCCGCGTCGATACGAACGTGTTCAGCTTCTCGGGACCGTATGGCGGCGCGCCGACCATCGCGCTCCCTGTCGTCATCGCCGCCATCGCCCTCGTCCTCTTCTGGAGACGGAGTCGGCTCCGCCGCGGCGGTGCCGCCAAGCCAGGTCCTTAATGGTCTCGAGCCGATCGTTGCTCGGTTCATCTCGACCTGTCGGCCCTCATCTCCGATTCGGGGAACGCACCGCCACGACAAGACGGCCGCCATGAGGTGGCGCAACCTCAAGTGCATCGTACCTCTTATTCCCGAAGTCATGGGGACCGAGTCTGATCGCCCGACCGCGCTCATCACCGGGGCAAATCGCGGCTTGGGGCTCGAAACGTCCGCCCAGCTCCGCTCCAGGGGTTTCCGTGTGGTCCTCACGAGCCGCGACAAGAAACAGGGAACCGCGGCGGTTCGAGGATTGGATCCCGATGGCGGCGATGTGCTGTATCATCAGCTGGACATCACGGATCGCGCGAGCATCTCCGCCGTTGCGAAGGACCTCCCAGCTCTCGTTCCCCGCCTCGACCTCCTCGTAAACAATGCGGGGATCGGTTCCTGGGGAGCCGATCGACGCGCCTCGGTTCGCACGATCGAGACGAATTACTTCGGATCGCGGGATGTGACGGATGCCCTCCTTCCCTTCATCCCGAACGGCGGTCGCATCGTCATGGTGTCGAGCGGACTCGGAGAGCTGTCCACCCTCGGTCGGGATCTCCGCCCGCAGTTCGCGGATCCGTCGCTCACGCGGCCCGCGCTCGACTCCCTCGTGTCCTCATACCTTGCGTCCCTTGAAGCGGGAGAGACCAAGCGCTCGGGTTGGCCATCCGCGTATTCCGTCTCGAAGGTGGCCCTCAATGCCCTCACTCGGATA
>VBLU01000021.1 GCA_005879065.1 Methanobacteriota archaeon | reverse complement strand
GCCGCAGCGCCTTCCGCAGGTCGATCCCTCGTGCGCGTTCCACGGACCCATGTCGGCCGGTGACGATCCCAACGACCGCGGCATCGAGGCCATGGACCTTCGCGAGTTCCGACCGACGTTCCAGGAGGAGCCGCGCAAACTCCCGGCCGACGTTGCCGAAACCGACGAGGAGGATCCGACAGCGCATCGCAGGATCGTCCTCGGCCCCTCACGGCGCGCCTTTCTCCGCGGCCAGGGCACGCAGGACGCCATCGATCCGGGCGAGTCCTTCGGAGAGGTACGGTCCCGCGTGTCCCATCCCGATCCGGATGTACCCGTCCATGCCGAACTGGTCTCCGGGCACAATCAGCGTCGACTTCTCTTTCAGCAGGCGCCACGCCAGATCCGAGGAATTGATGGGCAATCCGTATCGCAAGAAACAGATGGCACCCGCGACGGGAGGGATGTGCGTGAACAGCGGGCCATGGCCCGCGATCCACTCGCTCAGGAGGCCATAGTTCCGTTGGAGGATCGAACGCGTGCGGCCGAGGATCTCCTCTCGCCGGCCCGGGGAGAGAGCGATCTGCGCGAGCCGGTCCGAGAGGTACGTGGGCGTCAAAGTCGTGTAATCGTGGAACGCCCACAGGGTCGCAATGGTCTCCGGAGGCCCTATGACCCAGCCAATCCGCAACCCGGGGAGGGCGTAGGCCTTGCTCAGGCCGTTCATCACGAGCGTCCGTTCGTATCCGCCCCAGAGGCTCTCCGTCCTCGGACCTTCCCGCTCCGCGCCGGTGTAGACCTCGTCGGACAGGAGCCATGCTTCCGCGTCCCGTGCCGCATCGAGCACCGCCCGACGTTGCGCCTCCGCCATCACCGCGCCGGTCGGATTGTTCGGGTTGCAGACCGCGATCGCCTTCGTCCGACGGTTCACCAGGGTCGCGAGCTCGGCGGGATCGAATTGCCATCCGAGGTCCTCTCGGAGCCAGAGAGGGCGGACCTTCCCGCCGAACATCTGAATGAGTCCCCAGCCCTCCATGTAGTTCGGGAGCAGGAGGACGACCTCGTCCCCCGGCTCGACGAGATGCCAGAGGGCCAGCAGACAGGCCTCGGAGGAACCGTTCGTGACCAGGACGTGATCCGGCGTGGTCCCGGGATACAGCGAGGCAATCGAGGAACGGAGCTCCGGCGTGCCGTTCCCTTGCGAGTACGCGAGCGGATGATTCAGGAACCGATCGATGGCCGCCTCCTCCCGGAGCAGCTCCCGAAGTGGGAGAGGCTCCACACCGCTCTCCGAGAGATTGAATTCCACGCGGTGCTCCCAGGTGGACTGCCATCGCTCCATCTGGAACGGGACGAGCTTCATTCGCTTGGCGGCGGCATCGATGGTGGTTCGGATTAATCTTCTCGGGACGCGATCCTGCCGAGGCGCGTGAAGGCGAGAAACGATAGGCCCGCAGGTACCGAACGGCCCCGGTCCGGGAGCGGTCCGACGCGAACCGCGCCCTGGGCTTTCGTGCCTGGTTCGCACGTGCCGCTACAAAAATATTCCGTTTACGTTATATAGTACCCATGCATTGCGCCGCCCCGGACGAGAGGGGGCATGAGGCGTCTCGGCGTGGTCGAGAACATCGCCCACGATGGGACGGTCCTCATCCGCTCGGAGTTCGCCCCCTCGCGAGGCGCCGATGTGCGCGACAAGCGGAATCGGCCTCTGGGACGGGTCGTGAAAGTGTTCGGACCGGTCCAGGAGCCTTTTGCCGCGGTCCGCCCGGTCGGCCCCGCCTCCCTGTCCCTGATCGGAGCCGACGTCTTCGTCGATGAGGGAAACCATGCCAACCAAGAAGATCGAAGAGGCCGAAGAAGTCACTAGATGTCCGGAGTGCAACTCGGGACACCTCTCGTTCGACTACGAACGCGGGGAGCTGATCTGCGAGGAGTGCGGCCTCGTCCTGACGGACCAGATGATCGATCAGGGTCCGGAGTGGCGCGCGTTCGACGTGGAGCAGGGCGAGAAGCGTGCCCGGACGGGCGCCCCGATGACGTACACGATCCATGACAAGGGTCTCTCGACGACGATCGGGTGGAAGAACAAGGATTCCTACGGCAAGTCGATTCCCACCCGGAACCGCGCGCAGCTGTACCGCCTTCGGAAATGGCAGCGGCGCATCCGCGTGAGTAACGCGACGGAGCGGAATCTCGCATTCGCCCTGAGCGAGCTCGATCGGATGGCGAGCGGAATGGGTTTGCCGCGGAACGTCCGCGAGACCGCCGCGATGGTCTACCGAAAGGCCGTGAACAAGAACCTGATCCGCGGTCGCTCGATCGAAGGCGTGGTCGCGGCGTCCCTCTATGCGGCGTGCCGGCAATGCAACGTCCCGCGGACGCTCGATGAGATCGCGAATTCGTCCCGCGTCGGGCGAAAGGAAATCGGTCGCACGTACCGCTTCATGACGCGGGAACTGAAACTGAAACTCATGCCCACGAAGCCGCAGGATTATGTGTCCCGTTTCTGCTCGGAGCTCAAGCTGAGCGGCGAGGTCCAATCCCGGGCGGTCGAGATCCTGAAGGACGCCCAGGACAAGGAACTCACTTCCGGTCGCGGACCGACCGGCGTCGCGGCCGCCGCGATCTATATCTCCTCGATCCTGTGCAACGAACGGCGCACCCAGCGCGAAGTTGCCGACGTGGCCGGCGTCACGGAAGTCACCATCCGGAACCGCTACAAGGAACTGACCGAGAAGCTCGGCATCAAGGTGGAACTCTAGTCGGCCCCCGCCGGACCGTCCGTTCGGCTCAATCCATTCGACTGACCATGAACGCGCCGAGGATCCAACCGGCGAGGCCTGACACCAGGTAGACAGCCTCGAATGCCGGGAAGGCGTACGGCGCGACCACGACGAATGCAATCGCGAACAGGGTCGCTGCAATCCAGATCGGCCACAACCCCATGGTCAAGCGCGGCCGGAAACGGAATCCCGTTCGCACAATCAGTAGGGAAGCCCCGAGGGCCATCGCCAGTTGTTCACTGAGTCCTGCGAGGTCCGAAGCTTGCTGGCCCGCGAGCGCACGCGCCAGGTTGTACGCCAGAAGAGCCGCGAAGGCCACGAAGGCCAAGGCAACAAGAACTCGAATCCCGGACCATGACGGGTTCACCTCGAAGCGCCCTCGGATTCCACGGTACAATAGACTGGGTGAGGAGACTCGGAGAACGGCCGTGATCGCCGCCACGGGAATGAAATCGGCCGGCGTTGAAAACACGTCCGTGACCAACCACACCGCAATGAGACTCGATGCAAGGAGAGCTGCGATGACCGCGGCGAAGACGAAGCGGCTGGCGGAAAATAGCTGAACGTGGAGGAAAAGCGGAACGAAGAGGAGGACGATGGACCCGATGGCGAGGAGCGCGGCGAACGCGTAAATGAAGGGCGCCTCGGCCGCCGCGGACATCCACGGACATTGACGTTGTTCGAAACGAAAGGCTTTCGGAGAGATTTTCGGCCCAAGGAGAGGCGCCACTGGCGCCCCGAGACGTACCCCTAAGTAGAGGTATGTCGGCGAACATCAAACGATGAGAGGGTGGACTACGGGAGACGGAGAGTTCCTCGGATCAACGGCGCGATCTGGCCCCCGACGCGGATGACCTTCGGCTTGCCGTCCTCCGTCTCCACACTGACCTCAATCCGACTCGCGTGGTGGATTTCCATCCCTTGTTCGACGATGAACGTCGGGGCGGGCAGCTTCCCGTGCGCCGCCAGGTACGCACCGCAGGCGCCCGCGGCGCTCCCCGTCGCGGGGTCTTCGATCCCGAGGTCTGGCGCGAAGCCGCGCGCATGGACCGCGGCATCGGGCGCGACGGCCTCCAGGGCGAAGGCATAGCACACGACCTTCTCCCCGAACTTCGACAGGACCTTGCGAAGATCCCGGAGGTCCGGGTCCAATCCCTTGACGACCTCGAGGGACCGGATCGGGACCTGGAGCGATTGGATTCCCGTCGCCGCGATCTGCGGGAGGAGGCCCTTCAAGCTGACGTCCTTCGCTCGGACACCGAGGGCGCTCGCGAGCGGCTCGACGTTCTTCAGCTCGGCGCCGAGCGAGGGCTCGCCCTGTGTCATGATCACCTTTCTCACCTGGCCGCCCTCGCAGATCAGTTCGAGGGGCAGCACGCCGATCTCCAATTCCTGATAGATCACCGAGGAACCATCCGGATGCGGGACGAGGCCTTCCTGGGCCGCGACGTACGCCGTCCCGATCGACGGATGGCCCGCGAACGGGATCTCTCCGCCGGGCGTGAAGATCCGGTTCCGGTAGTTCGCGGACGGGTTGCTCGCGGGAAAAATGAACGTCGTCTCGGAGATGTTCATCTCCCGCGCGATCCCCAGCATCTCCGCGGGGGAAAGGCCCGTGGCCCTCGGGAATACCGCGAGCGGATTCCCGCTGAGCGGCGTGTCTGTGAAGACATCGATTCGCCAGTAGTCGAAGAATCGTTCCGACATGGGGCGGGCCTCGCGGCGAGGATGGTGGTGCTCGCTCTTAATTCTCGCCCGACAGGTTTTTGCGGGTCTCTTCCTTCCCGCGGAGAGGGAGACGTATCACCGTACCGGAGGATGGAAGCCGTCACGATCTGGCGATCGAAGACCACCGCCTGTCGGACCGGGTGCAGAAGTTCCCGGAATCCGTGATCCGAGAGATGACCCGCATCGCGGCGGTCCATGATGCGATCAATTTGTCCCAAGGCTATCCCGACTTCGACCCTCCGCGGGAGCTCACCGAAGCGGCGAAGCGGGCCCTCGATGCGGGGTTCAACCAGTATTCGATCACCTGGGGAGCTCCGGAACTTCGCGACGCGATCGCGCGGCGGGCGAAGACGTTCAACGGAATCATCGCGGATCCGGAGTCGAATCTCGTGGTCACGTGCGGCACCACGGAGGCGATGATGGCGGCCATGCTCTCCCTGGTCAACCCGGGCGACGAGGCCGTGATCTTCGAACCGTTCTACG
Source organism: Methanobacteriota archaeon (assembly GCA_005879065.1). Classification (GTDB taxonomy): domain Archaea; phylum Thermoplasmatota; class Thermoplasmata; order RBG-16-68-12; family RBG-16-68-12; genus RBG-16-68-12. The sequence goes on along the minus strand of VBLU01000021.1, from coordinate 4,014 downwards.
AGAACTACGGACCGGACGCGATCGTGAGCGGCGCGCGACCGCGGTACGTCCGCATGGAGTGGCCGGACTGGTCGGTCGACGAGGAGGACCTCAAGTCCGCGTTCACGGACCGCACGAAGGTGCTGATTCTGAACACGCCGAACAACCCGACCGGAAAGGTGTTCGACCGCAGCGAACTCGGGCTGATTGCCGACCTCTGCGCGGACCACGATGTCGTCGCCGTCACAGACGAAATCTACGAGCACATCGTCTTCGACGGGGACAAACACGTCTCCCTTGCGACGATCGGGGACATGGCGGATCGGACGATCACGATCAACGGGCTCTCGAAGACCTACAGTGCGACGGGATGGCGAGTCGGTTGGGCGATTGCGCCCAAGACCCTCGCGAACGCGATGCGGCGAACGCACGACTTCCTCACCGTCGGCGCGCCGCATCCCTTGCAAATCGCGACCGTCGCGGCTCTGAACCTGCCCGAATCGTACTACAGAAATGTCGCGTCGATGTACCAGAAGAAACGGGACTTCTTCGTCCGAGGCCTTCAGGAAATCGGCTTCGATTGCAGCCCTCCGCGAGGCGCGTACTATGTGATGGCGAACTTCGGACGGTTCCCGTTCGACGACGATCTCTCTTGCGCGATGCATCTCGTCGAGCGTCAGCGGGTCGCGGTCGTCCCGGGCGGATCCTTTTACGGGGACCCGAAGGACGGACGGAGGTTCGTGCGGTTCATGTTTTCTAAACGGGACGAGACGCTGAAAGAAGCGATCGATAATCTCCGAGGATTGCAGGACGTGGCCTAGCTATGGCCCGCGAGGCGGACCTCGTGTTCGTCGGCGGGAGAGTCTTCACCGCCGCGCGCGTTCGGCCTTGGGCGGAGGGCATGGCGATCCGCAACGATCGCTTCGTCGCCGTCGGGACCGAGTCCCAGGTGGAACGATGGACGGGCCGACAGACGCGTCGCATCGATCTCCATGGTCGTGTCGTGGTTCCGGGTTTCATCGACGCGCATGCCCATATGGCCGACAGTGCGGGAGAGATCGGATGGACCCGCCTCTCCGGGACCCGGTCCATGGAGGACGCCTTGGCACGCCTCCGAAAGGACGCGGCGAACACACCCGCGGGGGAATGGGTCGTCGGCATCGATTGGGATGAAGCGAAGTGGACCGACCGGAGGTACCCGACCCGGGTCGATCTGGATCGGGTCTCAACGGACCACCCTGTCGTCGCGCGAAGAATCGATTGCCATATGGGCTCGGTGAACTCCCTGGCCCTCGAGCGCGCGCGCGACCTGGTTGGACTTCGTGGATTCGACGTGGACGGCTCGGGGAGGCCGACCGGGATCCTGAAGGAAGACGCCTTCTCCGAACTCCACGACCGATTCGCATCGGGGCCGGCCGTCATCGAACGGAATCTTCCCAGGATCGGACGGATGGCCCATCGTCTTGGGATCACCTCGATCCACGATGTCGTCCCGATGCCGGCGTGGCAGGCGTATCAGCGGGCCCATCGGAGGGGGGGCCTCCGACTCCGAGTCTACGCCATGGTCCCGGGCACGGCAACGGCTTCTCTCGCTCAAACCGCAATCCAGTCCGGACTTGGAGACGAGTGGCTTCGCCTCGGAGCCGTCAAGGTCTTCTCCGACGGATCCCTCGGAGCGTTCACGGCCGCGCTCGATGCCCCTTACGAAGGCCGGGCGAAAGAACGCGGCATGTTCGTCCATCCCCCCTCCAAGCTTCGGGAGACCCTGGAGACGGCCCATCGGGCGGGGCTCCAGACCGCGACCCACGCGATCGGGGATGCGGCCGTGCGCCTCGTCACGGAGACGCTCGCCTCGGTGGAAGAAGAAAATCCGCGAGAGACGTTGCGTCACCGGATCGAGCACTACGAGCTACCCGACGAAGACGTCCTCCGGCAGACCAAACAAGCGGGCCTCGTCGCCAGTTGCCAACCGAACTTCATCGGACAATGGAGCGGCCCGGGCGACGTCTACGAGGACCGACTCGGATCGGTTCGGATGGCCCGCAACAATCCGTATCGTCGCATCGCACGCCTCGGCATCCCGCTCTGTTTCGGGTCCGATGGAATGCCATACGGCCCTCTCTACGGAATTCATTGGGCGGTGAACGGATACTTCGAGGACCAACGACTCAGTCCGGAGGAGGCGTTCCGGGCCTACACCGCGGGGGGCGCGTACGCCTCGTTCGAAGAACTGCAGAAGGGCACCCTGGAAACGGGAAAGTTCGCAGATTTTGTCGTCCTCGAAGGCAATCCGTTTCGCTATCCGGAGACAATCGATCGATGCCACGTACGTGAGACGTGGATCGGCGGGGTTCGCGTTTTCCCCGTGTCAAAATCCGGATGAGCCCGCCACCTCCCAACACGATCCGTCCGTTCACGAGCCCTTCGCAGACACGGCGGCGCGGAACGCCCGGAAGACGCTGCCCCATACCTTTCCGTCCTTTCGGATCTTGTTCTCGTAATTGTTCAACGAAGCCCACGCCTCGAATGCGGATTTCGTCTTCGCATCGAACTTGCCGGAGGAAGCGCCGCGATAGAAGCCGAGGGCCGAGAGCCCGGCCTGGATCTCGCGCACCACGTTCGCGTTCAGCGAGAGGACGTCTTTCGGATCCTCGCGGTTCAACAAGGTCACGTCGTAGACGCTGAAGACCCGGATCAGCTCCTCGATCGGTTCCGGATGATCGTCGACTCGGATGTCGATCCAGCGGTCATTGAACCCGCCATAGCCACCTCGGTCGCGGACAACGAGGAGTGCCGCGGACTGTTGCCCTCGCTTGTCGCCGCCCGCACGCTGTCCCGCGCTGAGGGCCCCGAGGAGTCGGACCGGAAGATCTCCCTGCGTCCCTTCGAACGCTTGGCCCATCTCCTTCACGACGTCTTCGCCTGCGAGGAGGTTTCCTTGGCATGCGTAATTCCGGCCGACGAGATGGCCGGCCCATGGGAAGCATTCCTTCCCGGTGTACGAGGCCGACCGGCCGCGCGCATCCACGACGCCGGCTTGCCGTTGTGCGGCTTCCTTATCGGCCTTCACGAGACGTTGCAGCGCATCCTTCGGTGCGACACGCCGCTTCAACAGGGCAAGGGCGTTCGGGCCGTACGTCGTGTTCGCGTACGATTGGGTCGCGACGGCGCCGACCCCGGCCTGGGCGAAGGGCACAACGGCTCCGACGGCGACAAACTTCGATTCGACCGCGATCCCGAGGTCCTTCGTCTTGGGATCGAACCCGACGATGCTGAAGGTCGACGGCCGGGGATGTGGCATGGGTCGGGACATCGGCTCGCCGGTTATTCTCGCTTCCCGCAAAACTTAAGCACAATCCCCAACTCCGACGAGGCGGCCATGTACGTCCTGCTGGACATGTATGGCGTCCTCCTCGACCACGAGAAGACGTTCCTCGGATATCGCGAGAGGTTGGCGGATCTCCTGGCCGCTCGCTTCGGAGGTTCACCCGACGCCTGGCGGCAAGCGCACGACGAGGCCTTCGTCACCTATACGCGCCGGGCGAACGAAACGGACTGGAGGGGCCGCGAGTATGGAGAAGTCGTCGACGAGCTCGACGCGCAGCATCTGATCGAGATGTTCGAGCGTCTCGGCATTGATGCGAGGCCGGCGGAGCCGCTCGTCCTCTCCCGCGAACTCGAACGCGAGGCGCTGGCCCGCGTCAACGCGCGGTATCCGGACGCACGATCCGCGATCGAGCGGCTTCGTGCCAAGGGCCACCATGTCTACGTCGCCACAGGAGGGAGCGAGACAAACGAAGCGGCTCTACGGGGAGCCGGCCTGGCGAGCCTGATCGACGGAATCTTCAGCGGGCACTCCCAACATGCGCACAAGAGCCAGGCCGCGTATTGGGCCGACGTCCCGAAGTTCGTCGCTGCGAAAGCCCCTGATTGCGTGCTGGTCGACGACCGGCTAGATTACCTCGAGGCCGCGGCCTCCGTCGGCATCGTCGGCCTGCTCCTGGATCGCAAGGGTGCGCACCGTCCCGAGTCGAT
>VBLU01000009.1 GCA_005879065.1 Methanobacteriota archaeon | reverse complement strand
ACATATTGTTGGTACGAACCCACGACGAGCCCTGCTGTCGCAACGGCGAATACCGCGGCCAACGTGATGCTCAGCGTTGCCTTTCCCCGCTTTTTGTCTCTAAGCAGTTTTCTGAACGCAAGGAATAGGAAGCCCGCGCAGAGAATGGCACTGATGCCCGCGTAGAGAGGCAAAGGTGGATAGTACGCAATAGCTGGCATCTCGACTGCCAGTTGTTCCATGGCATTCGGGGCCGTGAAGGTTCCGAGTTTGTTAGCCTGTTTCTTAGGATGCGAGCCGTGGTTGTCTCCTCCCGACAAGCAACGGACCCGCGCGCGGGCACGACACGGAATCACCTAGCGAAGCCAGGACTTCACAGCCAATCCGCCACTTAGCGGTAAGCTCCGGAACGAGTCGGGGCTGCCATTGAATGCCAACCTTCGAAAAATCCGGCGCCCGCCGCTCCATTGGTCGCCAGCCCTGGGCCACAGCCTTCCAATCTGTTGACCCGGGTTCAAATCCCGGTCCCGGCACTTCAGCCCTCGGGTCTCAACGCCGAACGAACCCGTTTCGCCGCGGGCCATCTCGGAGAAGCATCTCGAGTTCATCGATCGCCTCGATTAGGTCCCGGACGTCCTCTCCGGCATTCTCCAGATCCCGCGCGATTTCTCGGACCGTTGGGATCGTCTTCTCGGTCAGCCAGTCTCGCGTTTCCTTCCTCAGGTTCGTCGGCGCGGCCCTTGCGGGCCCCTTCTGCGTCATGATCCCATCTCGTCTGACGAATGTCTGCCCGACATCGCGTCCGGGATATTTAGTCGCAACGCTCAGAATCGTCCCGCGGGGCGAGGGGACTCTTTGTCCAAGGGGCGATGGCCCTTGGCGATATCTATAAGACGTCCACCCATCATGTCGGCCACTTGTCCGACGCGCCCCGCCCTGGGGCCGCGTCCTGCGGGATGGGATGATAGGGATGGCCCTCTTCCAAGGCCTCTTCGATCGAGAAGCGCGCGTGCTCGAACGGGTGAACCACCTCGTACAGGCCGGCGTCTCGGCCCTCGATGCCGGCTCCGAGGCCCGCGCCGCGGTGGCTTTCGTCAAGGCCCTCAGCCTCCTCGAAGTCCGGGAACCGACCGCCCGATTCGAAGACTATGCGAAGGCCTTCGCCGACGTGGGCGAGGGTCTCCTGCGCGTCGGCCGACTGGAATCCGGGCAAGCGGCCGCCAACCACGCGATGGCCCTGGACCGCGGCAATGTGAGCGCCCTCGCCCTCCAAGCGGACATCCTCGTCGCGCAGGACCGGGCGACGGACGCCCTCGGCTATTACGAGATCGCCCTCCAGGTGGATCCGAAGGCCAAGGATCTGTGGGAGCGGAAAGGGGACGCCCACGCGACCCTCGGGCAAGCGCCCGAGGCCGTCCGCGCGTACATGCAGGCCGTGACCTTGGAGCCGGATGACACGGATGGATATGCGCGGGTCCTCGCGTTGAGTCCGCAGGACGCGGAACTCTGGGTCCGGAAGGGAGATGCCCATCGCCGAAGGAACGAGCCCGACGAGGCCCAGTCCTCGTACGATCGCGCCCTCCGCATCGATTCGAATCGAAAGGACGCGCTGGAGGGCAAGGCCCTCACGTACGTCGGCGCTGGAGAACCGCAGCGCGCCCTCCGTTGCCTCGACCGCGTGATCCAGGTCGACCCGTACGATCCGAACGCATGGCGCCTGCGAGGCGACGTCCTCGCCGCATCGAACCAGAACGAAGAAGCATTGAGGTCCTACGACGAGGCGTTGCGACAGCGGGACGCGGATGCGAACGCCTGGTACGGTCGCGCGGAACTCCTCCGCAAGATCGGGCGGAATGTGGACGCCGTCTACGCGTACGACCGCGCGGTGGAGCTCTCACCAAAGTCCCTGAAACCCCACACGGGCCGACTCGAGGCGTTGCGTGGCCTCGCCCGATGGGATGAGGTCGTCCAGGAGACGTCGAAGGTGATCGCCCTTGAGCCGAACCACTCCGGCGCTCTCTATGCGAAAGCGCATGCGTTCCTCCAGACGAACCGGAAGGACGAGGCTGTGGCCGCCCTCGACGCCTTCTTGACCGTGGAACCGACGTCCTACGACGGCCTCGAAACGAAACGGCAACTTCTCCTCGGTGCCGAACGTTGGCCCGAGCTCGTCGCGACGTGCGACGCGATCCTCGCGATCCAGCCGCATCACGCGCGGGCGTTGAAGGACAAGGGCCGCGCGTTGCTTGCCCTCGGGAAGGCGGAGGAGTCCTATGCGACCTTCGACCGCCTCCGGGTCGCCGCGCCGGACGACCTGGACGCGCTCCGAGGCCAGCGGGACGCCCTCGCTCATTCGAAGAGCCCGAAGGTCCTCCTCCGGGCGTGCGACGCGATCCTGCAAAAGGACCCAACGGACCGATCGACATGGACCGCGAAAGGGGCCGCCCACGAAGCACTCGGACAGCGGGACGAGGCCCTCGCCGCGTACGATACGGTCCTCAAGCTCGATCCCCACGATGCCGGAGCGTCCGCTCGGAAGGCCGGCCTGCTGCTCGCCCTCGGCCGTCATGAGGACGCCGTCAAGGCCTTCGACGTCGCCCTCGAGGCGGATCCGGCCTCGGCGAACCTCTGGCTCGACAAGGCCCGCGGCCAGTACCGGATGAGTGCCTTTGCCGAGGCCGTCGACTCCCTGGAGCGGACGACCCGGTATGCGCCCGAGGATCCGAAGGGCTGGTACCTCCTGGGGCTTTCCCTCCAGAGCCTGGGCCGTCACGAACAAGCCGTCGGCGCGTTCGACCGGACGCTCGCCTTGGAAGCGAAGAAGGCAAAGGTCTACGTCGGGAAAGGGAGCTCGCTCCAATCCCTCAAGCGCTACGAGGAGGCCGCGAACGCCTATGGTCAAGCCGCCGTCCTGGACCCGACCGCGTCAGAAGCCCTCCTGAACCAGGGCGCATGCCTCCTGGAGCTCCACCGGTATCAGGAGGCGGTCCCCGTCTTCGAGACCGCGCTCGGCTCACGACGGCGGACGGCAAGGATCCGGAGGCATGGGCGCGCCGGGCCCGACTGGCGAACGCGGTCGGAGAAGGCAAGGAGGCGCTGGCGGCGATCACGAAGGCGACGTCCCTCGCGCCGGACCGATCCGACCTCATCCGGATTCGGCGGGACCTCTTGGCTCTCCAAGGATCCTACAAAGCCGCGGCGGAGGCGTGTGAGCGGCTCCTCGAGCTCGACGGCCGGGATACCGATGCGCTGCGCGAGATGGCGGTCGCCCTCGAACGGCTCGGCAAAACCGACGCGGCGATCGAGGCGCTCGACCGGGCGGCCCGCGTGGACCCGATGGACCGCGCGACATGGAACGCGAGAGGGGCCCTCTTCTCCCGATTGTCTCGCCTCAAGGAGGCGCTGGAGGCCTTCGACCGCACGTTGAGCCTCAACCCCGGAGACCGGGTCGCGCTCGCGGCGAAAGGACACATCCTCCTGGATGTCGGCCGGATTCCGGAGGCCCTGAAGGTCTTCGAGGACGGCCTCATCCTGGAACACGACAACCTGGATTTCCTCGGCGGGAAGGCGACCTGCCTCGCCTACGAATCCCATTTCGACGATGCCCTCTCCCTCCTCGCGGTCGTCTTCCAGAAGGACCCGAACGACTACGGAGCCCACCGGACAAAGGGCCTGTGTCTCCTGCGGACGGATCACACGGCGGAAGCTATTCCCTGTTTCGAGTTCGCTCTGAAGGCGAATCCGAACGACGGAGTGGCCCTCACCTGGACCGGCGAGGCGTACGCCGCTCTAGGGAAGACGGACGAGGCGCTGAAAGCCTTCGATGCGGCCGTGGAGGCGTCTCCGGAGTCCGTCGACGCATGGAGAGGTAAGGGGCTCCTCCACCTGAAACTCGAGCAGTTCCCTGCCGCGGCGGACGCGCTCGGCCATGCGACGGAGATTCGGCCGATCGACAAGGGTCTCTGGTACACACGAGGAATTGCGGAGGATCGCGCGGGACGTTTTGACGCCGCCGTGGAGGCGTACGACGGCGCCCTGCGGATCGACGCGCGGGACAAGTCCACGTGGACGAGCAAAGGTCTCTCCCTCCTCCGGCTGAAACGGTTCGAGGAGGCGCTCAAGTGCTTCGACGCGGCCCTCGCTTTGGATCCCGCCTTCGAGGCGGCCCAGAACGGACGGGCGACCGCGGAGGAGCGCTTCCACGTCTCGAAGATCGAGAACTTCGCCGAGGCCGTGGTCCGGTTCGAAAAGCATCTCTCCCGGCCCGCGACGCGGGACGAGGTGTTCCGGTACTGCTCCGTCCCGCTCGAGTCCCTCGACGAGGTGATCAAGTACGTGAACGAACCCGTGCCCCTCGCCCCGGACCGGGTCGAGGCGGACGAACTCCGGAAATACGAGGCGGTCGGCGCCGCAGTCCTCCAACACGTCGAGAACGAGCGGACCTTGGAGTCCTTGCGCCTCACGGACGTCAGCACGGTCCTGCCCCACGTCGACCTGGAGGAAGCGCGGACGATCTGGGGATACATCGATTGGGTCCGCGACGCGCCGCTGGAGCCGACGCCGGAGTGGCACAACGACGATCTCATCCGTCAGGCGATGGACCTGCCAAAGGAGGAATGGAACCTCGTCGACCTCGCGCGGGAGCTCCACCTGGGACCGTTCGAGGCGAAGAAGCTCGAGGTCTCGTTGAAGATCTTCGAGGGTGGCGGCTACAAAATCACGACGAAGGCCCGGCCCGAGCCGAGGGCGAAGAAACCGAAGGCCGAAGCCCACGTCGTTCCCTCGAGGAAAGAGAGAACGGAGGACGATGAGGAGACCGGTCGTGAGGAGGACGCCGAGGCCAACGCCCGGAAACCGACGCCTCCCAAGGCCCCTGCGAAACCCGCGGAATCGACCGCCGCAAAGTGCGAGACCCACCATGCACCGGGTGTCGAAAGGCACACGTGCGGGGTGTGGCTATGCAAGGCGTGCATCGAGGCGGGCGGAGCCTGTCCCTCGTGCAAAGCGCCGCTCGTGACTCCGGTCGATCGTGAGGCAAGAAGGAAGGATCGCGAGGCCGATTTCGGCCGCCTGTGAACAGGCTCTCGCCGGCCTAGCATGTCGACTATCGATCGGTTGGGTTCACTCGAACGTCCAATGGTCTCGTTCCCGCAACAATTCCCGGAGGAGGCGCGTCGCCTTCGGCCGATCCAGTCGCATGAGGAACGCTCCCAGGTGCTTGCACATGAGCCGTCCGACGGCGCGGTTCGTCCGGAAGTCGACACAGTCGTGTTCCAGTCGCTTCTCCTGGCGATCGATTCGAACCGTGTAGTCCTTCACCCGCCCAGAGAGTAAGGTGTCCGTTTCCTTGTCGACGGAAACCGAAGAGAGGTCGATCCCCTTCGCGGACGCGAGGCGATTCGTCCCGAGGAAGACGAGGAGAAGTTCCTCGAAGGTCATCCTGTCGATGTCCTTGTTCAACGGGACGTCGGCTTGGATCGTCCCCGCCTCATCCTCGATTTTCCCATCGCGGATTTTCACCGCGACTCCGAACCGCTCGAGGGCCTCGTTGATCTTCTTGTCGATGTACGCCTGCTCCTCGGGCGTGTACTTGACGCGGTTTCGCGGTTCGTTGAAGTAGCGCCGGGCAGCCCGGGCATGGAACGGCGTGTGCACCGGATACTTCCAGTTCGCCGGGTCGGCGTACTTGTCCGGATCCTTCGGATACCCCTGCGGGGGACCGAGGCGTCCGTCCCTTTTTCGGCTCGGTTTCACGGCGCGGGGCATCCAATGGGCACCGCCGACTCGGCCATAAAGGGTTCTCGCTCTTCTCCCGGTGCCGGCCCATCGCGTAAGATGATAACCGGGGATTCCATCGAGGGTTCGATGCCCCCGCGACGGGTCACGATTGTGGGACTCGGGGATTCCACAACCGCGGGAACTCCCGCGTTCCTTTCGCCGCTCGAGGCCCCGCCGAACGGGGAGGGGAATCCGGAGAGCCAATACGCGCATTGGATGGAGCGTGCCCACGCCGAATGGATTGTCCTGAATCGGGGGATCAACGGACAGACCGCGGGGGAAATCCGCGCGCGCTTCGAGCGAGATGTCGTCCGAGCGAAGCCAGCCTACGTGATCATCCTCGCGGGCGTCAATGACATCTTTGGCGGAGGCGGCGCAGAGGCGGTGGAACGGGAACTCGCCATGATGTACGCCGACGCCCTCGATTCGGCGATTGTTCCGGTGGCGGCCAGCGTCCTGCCCTACGATCAGGCGACGCCGCAGGCCACCGCGGCAATCTTCACCTTGAACATGTGGATCGAATCGTTCGCGAAGGTTCTGGACATCCCGTTCGCAGACACGCACGCCGCCGTCGCTGCGGCGAACGCTCCGCACCGTCTCTGCGGTTCTCCCGACGGTTTGCATCCCGATGTCGACGGATACCGGCGGATGGGGGATGTGCTCGCGCGGACGATTGAGGTCCATCTCGCGCGGCTCGCTTCGCAATGAACCCCCAGCCGCGGGGGTCTCGTACTCCTTGGATGGCCGAGGTTGGCGGGGACTCGAGAGGTCGAGGGCGGCGAAAGGGGCATATGGTAGGCGGGGTCTGCAGCGGCATGTTCCGGGATGCGACGCGCGTCCATCTCGTCGGCTTTGCTTGGGTCCTCGGTGTCGCAGTCATCCTGCTTCTACTGTTGTTCCCGGTCGTTGGTCGTCGGATTGCCACGCGAGACCTTCCGATATACTTCATCACGGTCGCGGTCGTCCCGATCGTCCTCTGGGCGTTCCCTCCGTTCGTCCGGGCCGTCGCCCGATCGACGTATCGCGCACATAGGGCGGTGGCCGGCAAGGGTGGCTTCTACGTTCGCGTGCCGAAGCCGCGGGAGGTTCGTTTCCGCGACACGGTCGTCCTCGCGATCGGTCCCTTCGCGATCGACCTTTTCGTCATGTCGGAAATCCTATACCTCTTCGGACCGGCGGAAGTCCAGGATCTTCGGTTCGGCTTGCTCGCATTCCCGATCCTCTTGTTTCTCGCCGGCCTACTCACATCGCTCGTTCCCGGCGCGTGGTTGCTTGACGCGCTCGAGGTTCGCGTCGTGAATCCCTCGCGTGGCGAAGTCGTGCGCGTGGCGGAATTGTTCGAGCGCATCCTCGGACCGATTGGAGCGGCTGCGCTGCTCGCGAGCTTCGTGACCCTGCTCCACACGTCCGGATATTCGTACGAGGCCGGGATATTCCTCCTGACGATTTGGGCCGTCCGTCTGTTCCCGCCGGTCCTCGGGGCGGTGTGCGTGTACCGCCTATGGGTCGAGCCGCGCATCCTGCCTAGCCTTGAGGCGTGGTGCTCGACGGAGGCTATCCAGGTCCGCTCATCCCTGCCAGAGATCATGGACGAGTGGGCGAAGGGGGCACGTGCGCCGCGAAGACCGTAGGCGAAAGCAGGTCGATCCTTTCACCCTGTCGCCCATCAGACGGTGCGCACCGGGACATCAGGGGCGACCGGTTCCCACATGTCCTTTCGCGTGTCGCGCAACGTCGGCCGGAACGTTCGCGCGGTCTTGACATCCCGCAGGTCGACCTCCGAGAGGACTGTCGACTCGACAAAGTCCGCGGCCTTGCCGAGGTCCTCGCCCCGCGGTCCGATCGCCTGCGTCCCTCCTTGGAACACGATGTTCAGCTCGGTCCCAACGAGGTTCGCATAGAGGACGGGCAGAGCGTTCTCGATCGCACGCGCGGGCAGGATTCGGTCGAAGAACGACTTCGAGGTGGCCGGGGAGGCGCTGATGATCGCGAGAAGATCCGCGCCCTGCAGAGCATACGCCTTAGCCAACTCCGGGAAGAACGCGTCGTAGCAGATGAGCAAGCCGATCTTCCCCAGTTTCGTCTCGGCGAGGGTCAGGCCGTCCCCGCGGCCGAAGTACAAGCCCTCTTCGAACGGCCCGAAGTTCGCGAGATACACCTTACGGTAGGAAGCGACCTTCCCATCGGGGGCGACTAGGACGGACGAGTTGAAGAGGCGCTTCGTGGACTCTTCCCGCTCCGGCATCCCGAACACGACGTGGGTCGAGTACTCCCGGGCGATGAACTGCACGGTCTTCACAGCTGGTCCGTCGATCGGTTCCGCGAGTTGGGCGAAGGCATCGCGCGCCATGTAACCGCTAAGGAACAGTTCTCCCGCGAGGAGGAGGTCCGCCTTCGCGGCAGCGACGGCCCTCTCGAGCTTCTTCAGGTTCTTCGTCTTGTCCCCGACAGTCGCGTCGAGCTGAGCCAGCGCCGCCTTCACGGGTCCGCAACGGTCCGCGCGCACGAAAAAGCTTCGCTCCTCGGAACCTTTATGCGCGTTCCACCCTTAGCGCGCCCCGCGCTCCCGTAGTCTAGTGGCCAAGGATAGAAGCCTCTCGAGCTTCTGACACGGGTTCAAATCCCGTCGGGAGCACTTCTCCGTAAAACTGGTGCAAATTAGGCCTACTTCGAGACACACATGACGAGTGCCGCGAACGCCTGGTCGAACTCGGCAAAGGATGACTGCGGTCGGATGCGACCGTAGTAGAGCTCCGTCGTACGGGTCGTCCGATGCCCTAGCGCCCGACTCACCGCCTCGGTGGAGACGGTGCGGTCCTTCGCCACCTGGGCGAAAGGCTGGCCTGAAGGTCTTCAGGCGGTTGGTTTTCCCGTACGAGATGGTTTCGCGGCGGGAGAGCGTGCTCGTCCCGCGCTGACTAACTCTTCGCGTCCAGTTTGAACGCCCGTCTCACGCCCCTCTCGAACGTGGAGGCAGGTAAGATCCGGCGAAGGCGGATGTAACGGCGGGCGTCCGTGCCCACTCGGTACCGCAACGCGGGTGACCTGCTTTCGACAATCCGCAGGACGCACTCGGCCACGGCCTCAGGTCCCGGACCTTGGCTCTCCAACCGTTCGATCGAACTCAAGCCGCGACGTCGCCAAGGGTCGTAGTCGTTGATCGGTTCCGCTCCATATTGCCGATTGCGGCCGATATTCGTCTTGAAGAATCCCGGTTCGACGAGTGAGACGCCAATGTTAAAGGGCCTCAGCTCATGCCGCAGCGACTCCGTGTATCCTTCGAGAGCGAACTTGCTCGCGTTATAGAATCCGAGGAACGGCGCGGCGATCAATCCGGCGACCGAGCTGATGTTGATGATCCGCCCGCTCCCCTGCTTCCGCATCGTCGGAAGGACTGCCTTGACCATCCGAACCGCGCCGAAGAAGTTCGTCTCGAACTGCGCCTTCGCTTGCTCTAGTGTCACCTCTTCGATAGCCCCTCCCTGAACATATCCCGCGTTGTTCACGAGAATGTCCAAGCGGCCCGTCCGGTCTAGGATTGTGTCCACGCAAGCACGTACGGACTCGTCCATGCGTACATCCAACGGACCCATTGAGACACCGGGCACGGATCCGTTTGCCAACGGATGCCGGGAAGTTCCGAACACCTCCAAGTCCCTCTTGGCGAGAAGTCCTGCGATGGCCTCACCAAAACCGGACGATGCGCCCGTGACCAGAACGACCTTCCTGTGAGACATCACATGTGTCCTCCTCGAGGATTTGCAACAACTTGCATGATATAACCATTTCGCGGACCGCAGGCCCCTGGCCTCGCTCTCCCAGTAATGGGTACCCTTAATACCGAGTGAAAACTTTGCCGCAATGACACTCGATCATATTCAAGGAGGTTTTCTATGAGCCCAAACAAGGAGACCCAGAAGTCCGCCAAGAGCACCACCGCGACCAGCAAGAAGTTCAAGGGATTCACGGACGAGGAACGGGCCGCGATGAAGGACCATGTTCAAGAGATGAAGGCGTCCGCGGACCGCGGCCCGCGCGCGGACAAGGCGGACGGGGAAAGCGCTGTGCTCGCGAAGATCGCCGAGATGCGGGAACCGGATCGCGCCATGGGCAAGCGGCTCCATGCGATCATCAAAGCGAGCGGGCCAGTCCTCTCGCCGAGGACCTGGTACGGGATGCCCGCGTATGCCAAGGACGGCGAGGTCGTCTGCTTCTTCCAACCCGCGCAGAAGTTCAAGACGAGGTACGCGACGCTCGGTTTCAGCGACGCGGCGAACCTCGACGAAGGCGCCATGTGGCCGGTCGCCTTCGCGCTGAAGGAGTTGACTGCCACCGAAGAGGCAAGGATCGGCGCGCTTGTGAAGAAAGCGGTGAGCTGAGATCCGGTTCTGTGGCGTGTCTAAGGGCATGGTCGGCTCAGAGAGTAAGGTCCTCGCTCCCGACGGGGCGGGCGTTCGCGGCCACCTGCCCTCGTCCGACTCAGGCCTGCGTAACCGTTCCCTTCAGACGCGTTGCTCGCCGTCTGCGGAGTTCAGCCCACACCGCGCCGACGATGCCGAGGACCCCCAGGAGGGCGACGATCTGGTCGTGATGCAGCTCGGACGTATCGAGGAGATCTGCGAGTTGGATGAACGTCCGATTCGTGATCGGGCCGACGATCACGCCCGTCGTCCAGAACGTGACCAGGATCGCGACGGGAGTCCACCTCGACTTCACGAAACGGTATAGCAGGAAGCTAGCGATCGAGGCTCCGCCGACGGCAGCGACGGCCTCGATGATGGAGATGGGCATCGCAGTCGCGAGGGAGGAGGGCCTTAAGTCCCTTGCGAATGAACCCCGTTCGGTTCTAACCGATTGAAGTACCGGGGACGAGGGGGCGTTCTCGGCGCCGTCGGCCCGACCGGGAAACAGAAACCAAAGAGACACCCGCCGAGCGGTCAGAACGTCGAAGAGATTGAGGCCCTTCGCGTTCCAATACAAAGAGTCTAGTAACGCAGAAACCTGAAGGCCCCTCAGGTCCGTCGGCATGACCCCGCCCGTTGTCCCCGAAGCGCCTCCCCGGACCGGAGCTCCGCGCCTCCGATTCGCGGTCCAGAAGCACTGGGCCAGGAATCTCCACTATGACTTCCGGCTGGAAATTGGCACGGTCCTCGTCTCATGGGCCGTGCCGAAGGGGCCGAGCAAAGATCCTCGTGTGAGGCGCCTCGCGGTCCACGTGGAAGACCACCCTCTTGACTACCTTCTGTCCGAGGAAACCCTCCCTGAAGGTGAATACGGCGCGGGCGAAGTCATCGTATGGGACTTCGGCGAATTTGAGATGGTCAGACCCGAGGGATCCGACGCAGCGGCAGCGCTCCACGACGGCATCATGCGATTCGCCCTGTATGGCACGAAACTTCGGGGACAATGGACGATCGTGAAAACCAGAATGGGAAACGGAAAGCGTGAGAATTGGCTACTGCAGAAGATCGACGACGAATTCGCTGAAGTAGATTACAACCCCGAAACCGAGCCGGCATCCGCATTGGCCGGCAAGGTTCCACGGGGTCGGCGTTGACCGCTCTCCCTGCGTTCCGTCAATCTCTTTTGACACTCGCATAGCTTCTTTGTTAGGGTCACGAAGGCCCGTTTCAGGTACGGGATGGCCTCGGCCTTGTAATCGGGCGTTTTTCTTGGTATTGTTCGCCGCTGACCTTCTCCATCCCGCTCACGACCTTGCCGTCGAGTTCCTCCTGGATGGCGAGGTGCGACAACGCGCTGTCTGGCGTGGCCCCGTGCCAATGTTTCTCTCCGGGCGGGCAGGAGACTACATCCCCGGCATGAATCTCTTCGACGGGACCTCCCCAGCTCTGCACGAAGCCACGACCCGCCGTCACGATGAGCGTCTGACCCAGCGGATGGGTGTGCCAGGCCGAGCGGGCTCCCGGCTCGAACGTGACGTTCGCACCCTGCGCGCGACCCGGAGCGGTTGCTTGGAACAGCGGCTCGACACGCACCCTGCCGGTGAACCATTCCGCCGGTCCTTCGATCGACGATCGGGAAGCACTTCTCTTGATGTCCACGTCTTCACACCCCTCTGGCTCGACTCAGGCTCCGAAGCTGGCGCCGTCGATTACGAACCGATATCGCACGTCGCCGCGCCCCATGCGGGCATACGCGTCGTTGATCTGGTTCGCTTTGATGAGTTCGACGTCCGCGGCGACTCCATGCTTCCCGCAGTAGTCGAGCATCTCCTGCGTCTCGGGAATCCCGCCGATGTTGGAGCCCGCGAGGCGCTTGTTGCCGTGGACGAGGGCAAACGGGTCGAGAGGGGTGGCGGGAGGCAATCCCACGAGGACCATGGTTCCGAAATTCCGGAGGAGCGTCAACTGCTTGTTCAGGTCGTGCGGCGCGCTCACTGTATCCACGAGGAGGTCGAACGTGCCTTCATGGGCTTCGAGTGCGCCCGGTTCCCTCGTGGCGACGAATCCCTTGGCGCCCAGCCGAGCGGCGTCTTTCTCTTCGTCGCGCGACCCGCTGAGCACGGTGACCTCGGCACCCATGGAAGCCGCGAATTTCACCGCCATGTGGCCGAGGCCACCCAGGCCCACGACGGCTACACGGTCGCCTCGCTTGCACCCGAATTGCCGCAGAGGCGAATACGTGGTGATGCCCGCGCACAGGAGCGGTGCGGCTCGCGCCGGGTCGAGTCCCTTGGGGATGCGCAGCACGTAGCGCTCGTCGACGACCATGTTCGTCGAGTAACCGCCGTACGTCCACGTCTTCCCGTCCGGCTCGAGGCTGTCGAACGTGAACGTGACGCCCTTCTCGCAGAACATCTCGTGGCCGGCGCGGCATTCCGGGCACACCCGGCACGAATCGACGATGCAGCCTACGCCCGCGAGGTCGCCCTCGCGGAAGCGGGATGCGCTGGTACCTTGGGACACGACTCGGCCGACGATCTCGTGGCCCGGCACGACCGGAAAGTGGGTGGTCCCCCAGTCGTCGTTCACCTTGTGCACGTCGCTGTGGCAAATGCCGCAGTAGAGAATCTCGATTGCGACGTCGTGTGGCCCTGGATCTCGTCGTTCGATGGACATGCGGGCTACCGGACCCTTGGCCGCCCGCACGCCGTACGCAGGGGTCTTCTTGGTCATCGTCCGATGAAAACCGTTCTCGTGTAAGACGCTTGCGCAGCCCTCCGGATGCGATTCACGCCCACGCCGAGCGGGAGGGACCTTTCCTCATGGGAGAGACCGCTCAATCGCGGCTCATCGTCGTGGCCACGTCGGCCAGGTTGCCCTCGGGGTCGGACAGCGTCCACCAGGCGGGCGCGTACTTGTCGGTGACGAGACGGCCGCCTGCCGCGATCGCGGCGGCGATCCGTGCCTGGGCCTCCTCGGGGGGCACCCAGATGTCGAGGTGGATTCGGTTGACCTGGGGTTCTGGCGCTTCGATCTTCTGGAACCAGATGGCCGCTCCGCGACCGCGTGGGTCGACCAGGTCTTCGGGGCTGTCTTCACGGTCCTGGTATCCAAGCACGGCGCGCCAGAACGGCTTCACCTTGGGGATGTCAAACGCATCGATCGTGACGAGGACCGTCTGCACTGTCGCGGGGTCGGCGGGGAGGCCCAGCTTGCGCGCGATCGCCGAGATCTTTCGGGCCAGTTCGAGGTCACGCTCGCTCAGTCCGTAGTAGTCGGGCGCGACCGTGATCAGCCGCACGATCACGCCGTCGTGCCGCAGGTCGACATCCGGGTGGTGGTCATCGAGGCCGGCCAGCTCGCTGATTGCCTTCACGAGCCGGGTGCCCGCCGCGAACGACCCGGTGCGGAAGTACGCGCACGCTCCTTCGCCCACCACACGCCAATCCTCGACGCCTTCAGACTCGTGGAACCGCCGCGCTGTGATCCGGTCGCTCATGCTCTCAACATAACCTGTTGGATGCGCGAATGGACGCATGCTATAAGACCATTTACTGGCCACGGCAGGTCCTCCATAGAAATGGCTGCTTCGGACGACCACCCCTTGTCAAATTTCGGGTGCGAATCAGCGGAGAGAATTCCTCCAGGCCTTTGGGACGCGGGCAGTGTATTCGACTTCCTTGGCCCCAAGAAATTCTGCGAGATTCTCGATCGTCTCCCGAATCTTCAACGCGACCTCCTTGTCCCTGGGCGCGCCCGGCTCTGCATGGATCGAATTGATTACGAGCCTTTCGTTCTCCCTGTCCATCTTCGGGTCAACCCGGCCGATGAACCGGTCCCCCCATAGGATGGGGAGCACGTAGGTCCCGAATTTTCGTTTGTTTTTCGGCAGGAAGTTCTCGTGGACATAGTCGAATCCGAACAGTCGACTCGTTCCCTCTCTGACGGCAAGCAGATTGTCGAAGGGAGCCAGCAACGACATCCGAGGCTGCCACACGCGCGAATTCATGGATTCCAAGAGCTGGACGTCCCGATCATGGATATATCGTTCGCCACCAAGCCCGGTGACGTGAACCCGATGGACCGTCGATTCCTCCTGCAGGCGTTCCAGAGCCTTCTTCAGGTCCAGATAACGGCCCCGCAGAAAATAGCGGTTTATCTCGGAAGGGGAAGCCGTTCCGAGCGCTCGAATCGTCCTTTCCGCACCCTCCCGCTCGACTTCCTGTTCCGGTAGCTCATTTCTCGCCACCCAACTCGGGAGAAACGTCTCGGAAAGTCCCCAGATGTTCTGCCTTCCCTCATGGCCCACGACCATCACGTCTCCGCTCATCTGCATGTGGAAGAGCGCCGTGGAGACATCGCTTCCCGAGGTCCATCCGTCGGCACTTCTCTTGCCTCGGGCATGATCTTCAAATTCGCTCAGACGGAGCGGTCCCTTCCCCAGCTCATTCAGTATTTTCTTCCGCAATCCCTTGTTCTCCGCCAGCCACTTTCTGGCTCTCGCCTTCCATCCTCCCCATGACTTGGAGAGGGATTCCGGATACCTTTTCATCAACGAATAGAAGAGCGGATAGTCTTCCGTGAGGACGATCGAAGCCGCATGGGACCAATGTTCGAAGAGTTTCTTGTCGTCCCACAGTAGTCGATCCAGGTCCGACATCCGAAACTTGCCGACCCGGCTCCAAAGGGTGATAAGGTGTGACGGCGCGACCACGTCGACTGGGTCCCATTGGACGAAGCCGAGGTCGCGAATCACGGAAACGATCATTTCGGTTGCGGGACCTGTCGGCACCTTGCCCGCAAGATGCTGCTTCGTCACCGCCAGACGCCTTGCACATTCCAAGGACGTCGTGATGACCGTTTCACTCAACGAGTTGCGCTACCCGATGTCACAGCTATTAAGCTTGTCAAACAAAGTAGGGGGACCAGCTTATCCGGCCCTCCTGAGGAGGATAAATGAGGGCGGCTGAGGCAACGGCTCAGACTGGCATGATAGGTGCGACTCGAATAGAGATAACAAATTCAGCCGGGAGCCGATTGACCCGATGCGGCCGGAGACTTTCCCTACTTTGTCAACCGGCTGGTTAATCAGGTCAAACCAGCCATTCATGCTCACCGGAGAGTCCATCCCCGGTTCGCAGTCAATTGCATGCCCGTTCCTCTTGAGAGGCCGGTCGGGGAGCCAGTGTCAACGGGATCCGCTGCGCCAAAGCTGGGTCCTCGGGAACTGTTTCGGAACCGCACCTTCTTGCTGTTCCAAGCTAGGGGGACGTTATCCAACGTCAGCTACACCCTCTACGTTGGGACGATCCTCTGGCTGACCTACCGGCTCTCCGGCGGCATCTTCCTGTCCGGCGTCGTGATCGGAGTTCAAACGCTCGTGTTCACGTTGACCTTTCTCATCAGTCCGCTAGTCGACCGTCTCTATGACAAAAGGTGGGTGTTCGTTCTCTGCTACCCCGTGCAGACGGCCCTGGCCTTGGTCCTCGCGTTGACCTATGCAGGCGGCGTGCTGACCATACCAATCCTCGTAGCAATCGTTGTCCTCCTCTCCGTCCTCTGGGATTTCACGGAAGCGGCAGACGAAACCACGACTCGCCTGTTGTTCGGTAAGGACAACCTCTTCGTGATCTCGGGTCTGGGGACTGCCATCGGCGGAGGGGTCAACATCGCGATGTACTTCGCCGGGGGAGTGGCCATCGCACTATTCGGCGTCGTCGGAGGATCCTACCTCCTAGCGGCCCTTCTCGCGGTGGCTACCGTCGTGGCGATTCCACTCTCCATTCCGACGCCCAACATCGTCAGGCAGACTTGGTGGAGTGGATTCCGAGAGGGTTGGGCGCACTTCCGGGGCGAACAAGGAAGACCGCTGCGTCACCTCTCCCCGCAGCAGTTCGTCGTAGGATTCTTCGTCACGGCACCAACGCTCTTGATGACCTTGTACGTGGGGAGGTTCTTCGCGGCGTCCCAGGCAACGTACGCAGGGTTGTACGTCGCCTACCTTCTCGGCGGACTCATCATGGGCCTTCTCCTCGGTCGACTCAATCCGAGGGGCTACATTGGACCCGTTGTCATGGGCGCGATCTTCGTGATGGGAGTCGCCCTCTTGGGAGCCGAGGTCGCGGTTGCTTCCCTCTCGTTGAGCTTGGTGGTTTGGTTTGCCGTTGGGGCGACCAACACCGCGAGGGTTCAGGCGACGTGGACCTACGTCCAAGGCCGGTTCGAGCCGACGGTACTCGCCCGGGTTACCATGAACGTCTTCCTCTTCACGGGAGTGGCCAGTGCCACCGGGGCGGTCGTCATTGGTGCGTTGTCGACCCTTTGGGACTCCGCGATGCTTACCGACCTCGTATCATTGGGGTTCTTTGGCGCTGCCGCGCTTGGGCTTGCACTGCCCGAGACCCGAGCGCTCGCGTTCTAGAGATTGAACCAATCCAACTCGTGCCACCCGCCTTCTTCGAACGCCCTAGATCGGGTCCAACAAAATTGACTGAGTCTCACCATCGGGGAGTCCCATAGACAAGGCCGACCGCGGACCGCGGCTCACATCGTGATGACAACCTTTCCTCGCGCGTGTCCCTCTTCGAGATAGCGGATGGCCGCGGGCGTTTCGCTCAGTGGGTACGTTCGGTCGATGACCGGTGTGACCTTCCCGGCTTCCAGGAGATCCTTCAGGAGAATCAGGTCCTCTTTAGGGAGCTTCGCGATGAAGAACAGGAGCTTCTGACGGACGAACCGCGACAGGATGGCCGCTCCCAGGGCGCGATCCATGGGTCGGATCCAACGACCGCTGGGTCCTCCGACAATGACGTACGTCCCCGTCCGGGTAAGGGCGCGCCTGCACGCGAACAAGGAACGCTTCCCGCCGATGTCGAGGATGAGATCGAACCGCTGCCCGCCCTTCGTGAAGTCCTCTCGGGTGTAATCGATAACGCGGTCTGCGCCGATCGATCGGATCAGGTCCACGTTCCTCGGGCTGGTCGTGGCCGTCACGTCGGCCCCGAACGCCTTGGCCAGCTGGACGGCGAACGTGCCCACGCCTCCCGCGGCCCCGTTGATCAGGACCTTCTGCCCCGGTTGAACCTGTCCCTTATCGCGGAGCGCCTGGAGGGCGGTGCATCCGGCGACGGGCACGGCCGCGGCTTGCTCGAACGAGACGTTCGCGGGCTTCAGGACCAACTTCTCCTCCTTCGCGGCCACGTACTCGGCGAAGGCGCCGTCGCGCGCGCCGAACACCGCATCACCAGGCCGGAATTGAGTCACGTTCTTGCCAACGGCCTCCACGCGTCCGGCCACGTCGACGCCCATGGAGCTCCTCTTGGGTCTGCGCAGCCCTTCGGACAAGCGGACGAGGTACGGCAGGCCCCTCAACAGGTGCCAGTCCAGCGCATTGACGGAAGCCGCGTGAACCCGCACGAGCGCGCGGTCGTCCTCGAGCCCCGGGACGTCGACGTCCTCCAGTCCCAGAACGTCCGATGTTCCGTACTTGTGACGGACGATCGCTTTCATCTTGGTCCCGCGAGTCGGTGCCGTGGCGGCCATCCTCCTCCCCTCATCGAAGTCATGGACCGGCATCCTTCGTTCGGTCCGAATTTGCCGAAGTTGGTCGTACGTCATAACACTATCCTACGCTCCTCTCCTCCGGGTCCATTCATCCGCCCATGACGTCATCGTTTGGGCAGGGCAAGGCGATTCAACTCGTCGAAGGTGATGGCCCCGTCAAGCAATGTCGAGTACGTCCCGCGCTCGAGCAGCTCGCGGGAAGCGCGTCGAAGGAGCCCGAGGGCGGCATAGGAAGCGCTCGGTCCGAGGCTGAGTCGCTTCACGCCCAACCGCTCGAGTTCTGCTACCGTAGGGAGACCCGGACGGACCATGACGTTCACCGGGAAATCCAACGCACTGACGAAAGTCGCGATCGACGTCGCGTCGGTCAGGCCCATCGGGTAGACGCAATCGGCCCCGGCGTCTCGGTAGGCGATCCCCCTCCGGATGGCTTCTTCGAGCCGGGCCTGATCATCTCCCTTCGCGTGACGGAGCGCGTCCGTGCGCGCGTTGATCACGAAGGGGACCGACTGGGAATCCCGGAGCGCTCGGAGGGCCTTCAGTTTCTCCAGTTGCTCCTTGAGCGGCGCGAGCGCCCCCGCTGAATGATCGAGGTCTTCGATGTTGATCCCGACCGCGCCAGCTTGGAGGACGCTCTTCACCATGGTCACGACCTCGCGCGGCGTCGCCCCGAACCCGCTGACGATGTCCGCGCTCAACGGCACCGACAACGCGCGGGCGATCCTCTGGGTGGCCGACACGAATTCCTTGCGTTCGATGACCTCACCGTCCGGGTAACCGAGGGAGACCATGATTCCCGCGCTCGAGGTGGCAATCGCGGGAAAACCTCCGTCCTCGAAGACGCGGGCACTTGGCACGTCCCAGGCGTTGGGAAGGATGAGGAGTTTCTTGCCTCGGTGGAGTTCCCGGAATTCCTCGGCCTTTCGTGTCTGGTCCTTCATGACGATCGACCGACCGCATCGGATGGAGGAACGACTTGCAGTACCAGTTTGCCGCGAGTGTGACCCAGAAGACCGCGTTCGAAAGCCTCGCGGGCCCGAGGGAGCGGAAACACCGCGTCGACGACCGGGCGAACGCGGCCGGCGTCGATGAGTCCCGCGATCTCAACGAGCTGGGCGCGGTCCGGCTGCACCAACATGGAAACACCGCGAACGCCGTATTTCGCAGCGATCGCTTCCGGAGCGTCGCCGGCGATCGTGACGAGGACGCCGCCCGGACGCAACACGCCCCAGGATCGATCGAGGGTGTCGCCTCCGACCGTGTCGATGACCGCGTCCACGCGTCGGAGCCGATCCCCAAAACGAGCCGAGGAATAATCCACCACCTCGTCGGCACCGAGTTCCTCCAGGAACGCGACATTCCGTTTCGAGGCGGTCCCGATGACGTGGGCTCCGCGCGTGTGCGCGAATTGGACCGCGAAGGTGCCGACCCCGCCCGCGGCGCCGTGGATGAGGACGCGATCGCCTGCGGCCACGCCCGCGTGGTCGAACAACGCCTGCCACGCCGTGAGGCCGGATAGCGGCACCGCGGCCGCGTGAACGTGGTCGAGGGATCGCGGCTTGGGGGCCAAGTCGGCGGCCCGAGCCGCCACGAGTTCGGCCGCGGCACCGTCACGCCAGAAGTTCAACAGGCCGTAGACGAGTTCGCCCCGCTTCATATCGGTAACACCGGCCCCGACTCGCTCCACGATTCCGGAGACCTCAAAGCTCGGCACAATCGGTCGGCGTGATGGCGGCCGCATGAACCCGAACGAGGGCCTCCCCCGCCGCGATCCGTGGCTCGGGACCGTCTTCGTAGACCAGCGTCTCGGGTCCTCCTCGCGTATGACTTCGAATGGCTTTCAGGATTCGGCCTCCCTTGCCTCCGGCGGGACCGAGCGGATCGGGAAAAACCTTGCGGCATCGGTGGATGCGGTTCGCGTTGTGGCATGACCGCGGGAAAGGCTATAGCCGGGCCTCCCGGTCCCCCGTCGACGGGCACGCCACCGCCCGCTGGTAGGGAGCGTCCATGGCCCTGAGACGCGACGGGACCCGACGCGCGGTCCGCCTCGCATCCGTCGTCTTGGCGGGACTCTTCTTCCTCGTCCTCGTGGCCAATGTCCTCTGGGTCCTTCCGTCGCCGACCTCGATCAATCAGCCACGGATGCCTCCGACCGTGAGCCCTTTTCCCCAATTCCGGATGGGGCCGATTTTGCACGTCGTCACCCTGGACCCGGATGCGAACCTCTCGACGCGACTTCTCATGACGTCCCTCCAAGGCATCGTGAATCGCGAACAAGTCGAACTCTACCTCGGTGGCCCAAAGGTCGCCGGGAACACATCCCGAACGCTGTCCTTCCTCTCGTCTCGATACAACGTGTCGAGTGCGCCGATGACACTGGTCGGTGCGATTGACGCCTATGCGAATCGATCCAATGGAATCGTGGTCTTTGATTCGACGCGGCCCGAATCGATCGATATCACGACGATGATCGCGGCCCAGCAGAACGAAATCCTCGTGGGCTCCGATTTGGTGGCCTGGCTCCATGCGCGAACGCGCCTGCCGGTCCTGTTCGACTACGCATCGAGCGACTGGGCCTCCCTCGATGCGATCGCCGCGTTCGACCGCGCCCTCCGGGATTTATATCCGTCGAGCGCGGCCACGCTTTTGGCGATCTTGCCGCCGGACCGCTGGGCCATCCGGGACTATCTGGTTGCCACGCGCACGTTCGTCTTCTACTTCCCGCAAGGGGCCCTCGCCACGCCGTTCGAGGCCGCGGCGACGCGACGGATCTTGCACGCGACGCCCCGCGGCATTCCGATCCTCGGTTGGTTCCGCAGCCCCACGTTGACGGAGGAGAATTCCTTCGTCCAACTCGCCTCGGGAGAGGGCAAGTTCGTTGTCGGGGTGCAGGACGTTCCGAATCTCTCTGTCCTGACGGCGTTGGGACGGAACGAGACTCGGCGTCAGGCCTCCTCGGGGGCTGCACCCTTGCCGCTGGAAGATAAGACGTACGTGGTCCTCGCGGTGCCGGACGGAGACAATGTCGACTTCGCAGCCGGGCGGATGCAGGAACTTTGGTCCGAGCCGGTCCG
>VBLU01000020.1 GCA_005879065.1 Methanobacteriota archaeon | reverse complement strand
CGCGGGCAAGAAGGACTTTGTCCCCTTTTCGCAGCAGCCCCGCGGGCGTCCATCCCCTCGGGGTAAGAATCGGGTGCTCCGCGGTTGCGAAGAGCGCTTCACGAAGGCCGTTGGTGTCGATTCGAAACGTCGCGGCCTTCCGGTTTCCCGCGGATGTCACGACCGATGGAACTGATTGCCCTCCCAGGTTGCCAAGCGATTCCAGCACGTCTCCGGCACGGATCTCCTCGACCGGCTTCGCATCCCCATCGGCCATTTTGATTGGAGTCCCGGCAGGGTGGCAAAGCCAATTGCATCCGGTCGTGGCAATGCTGAAGATCTTCGATCCAGGTCGATAGTGGGAGACAGGTTTCTTCTCGATCGGATCGACGTGTCCGGTAATCACACGTCCGTAGACGTAGAGCCACAACTTGCCCTCGTGCACTCCGCGAATGCCGCACAAACCAACCTGGCCCTCGCCGATCTTGCAGTAGCGGGCGCACGCCGTGCACATGATTTTGTTCGTGCCCTCGACCGGCTTCCAGAGCTCGGCGATTTTCCCCATCGCTCGGCCCGGCGGCTCGCGGACATCGAGGATTTCCTTCTCTGAAATCATCGTCCCCGGTACACTGCCCTTCTCGGGGCAAAAAACTTTGTGAATAGGTTACCGAATCGCGGAAGAACGGAAGTGTTCCCAGCCCTTCCCCAGGAGAGGTTCCTTCCCGGTTTTCGTAATCAAGACGTTCCCTCCGGAGGTGGCGACCTTCCCGATCACGGTGAGGCGCTGACCGCGAGGCGCCGTTGTGGGCCAACGCTCGAGCAGCGACCCGATCGCGTCCGCCCGGACCGTAGCGAGGAGTTCGTAGTCGCCTCCGTAGTATAACGCGACATCCTTCGCGACCGCCGGCGGCAATGGGGTGAGGCCGCGGTACAACGGAAGCGCATCGAACTCGATCTGGTACGAAAGGCGAGTCATCGAGGCCAGCTGCGCGAGGCTCACGCCCAATCCGTCCGAGAGATCCATGCAGCTCGTCACCGCCCCGGACTCGGAGAGGAACAGGCCCTCGGCAATCCTCGGATACGGCCGCAGCAATTCGGTCAGCGCGTCCGACCGAAGGGCGGTCGGCTGCTCCAGGAGTTTCGCCGCATGTCCCGCGCGGCCGAGGTCTCCGGTGACGACGATCACGTCGCCGGGCTTCGCGCCGGTCCGCAAGAGGATCCGGTCCTTCCGTACGCGTCCGAAGGCCGTCCCCGCGATCGAGAGGACCGGCGATTCCTTCGTGTCGCCCCCGAGGACGGCGATGCCGAACTCGCGCACACATTCCTCGATACCCTGCGCCAACCCGCGGAGGAACTCGACGTCCGTGTCGGCGGGCATCGAGAGCGCCGCGACGAAACCGAGGGGTCGCGCTCCCGCGGCCGCGATGTCGCTCAGGTTCACCGCGGTCGCATACCACCCGATCTGCGTCGGGCTCGCCCCCGCGGGGATGTGCGTCTTCTGGTTCACGACGTCCGTCGTCACGACGAGATAGTCGCCGCCCCATTCCACGACTCCGACGTCGTGGCCGAGGCCGATCGGCTGCCCGCGGTCGTAGATCCGCGAGAGGATTTCGATCGCTCCGCGCTCGCCGATGTCGGAGAGCCGCGTCACGAGCGGAGTGGATGGGCCCTCGCCCTAAGAAGGCTCCGGGCTCGCGGTCGATCCGAGGGGCCAGCCTCACTGCGGAGGCGGTGGCCGGGGCTGTCGCGCTCGGCGGTAGGCCACGGCCCCGATCGCGATGACCGCGACGATCACGAGGACTATGCCGATCAGGAGGAGGTTGCCCCCGAGGCCGCCCGCCGAACTGCCGGCGGTGCGGATCGTGATGTTGCCCCACATTTTCGCGAGATCGTCACCTGGACCGGCGGTGCGGTCGCTCCGATACGCGAAGGTCCCGGTTACGTTGGAGACCGTGAAATTCCACAGGACCTGGTTCGCGAAGTTCGGCGATTTCGGTTCCGACGCGTCTGCGGCCGAGTTGTTATTGTAGTCGATGAACCACCGGTGGCTCAGGCCATCGAGGGACGTTAGGTTCAGGGTCACGTTGTCGCCCACCTCGACCTCGATCAGGGGACCGGGCGTGGTCAAGGAGGTGTTCGTGGATCCCCAACCTCCGTTGCGGCTCCCGTACAACTGGTACGTCAGGTCCCGTCCCGCGGCCGCAGGGGTCGCAAAGGAGGAGGCGGCGAAGAGGAGGCACGCCAAGGTCGCGGCCACCAGGATCCGTCGACGCAGGGTTGACATGGCATCCCATCCGATGGTCGGCCGACGGGATGTCCTCCGGCATAAAAGCATCGGTCTGAATGGCCGGATGGTCTGAGGACGATCAGCCCGCAGCCAGGGCCCGTTCGGAGCCTACGCGCCCCGTTGGGCCTTCCGGAGGTGCAGCCAGGCATCGACTTTCATGAGCACGGCCTCCGTCATGGTCCGGCCCGCGGCGTCCTGGAGCCGATGGTCGGCCCCGGCGATGATCTCAAGGTTCACGCTCGTCATCGACGCGACCAGGTCTCGCAACAGAGGCAGGTCGGTCCGGTCCGACTCGAATCCCACCAGGACCAAGGTGGGGACCTCGAACTCCTCGAGGCGCTCCAGGGCCATCCGCCGTTCCGGTTGTCCCGTGTAGCTGAGGCCCAGGAGGACCGCTCCGGCGCAGAGCTCGTCGGTCGCGGCGGCCACCGCGGCCCATGCGCCGAGGCCACGTCCCGCGACGAAGACGGTGTCAAGACCGGCCGTCGTCCGCGCGTAGCCCATTGCCTCCCGCAGATCGGCGATTTCGTCCGCATGACCGCCCGAGGGCTCCGAGCCTGCGTCCGCGAAAGCGAAGTTGAAACGCAGGGCCCACAGTCCCTGGTCCGAGGCGCTCTGTGCGAGCGCCGAGAGAAGCAGACTCCCCATGTCCTCGCTTCGGCCGTGGCTCATCACGAGGGAGCCCCATGCCCTTCCGATCGGAGGGTGCAGTCGGCCGCGAAGGCGGGCCGTCGCTCCGTCGAAACGCACGTCCCGTTCGACCTCGTCGTTCATTCGGGCCCGGTCGGCGGCATCCGATGAAGGTAGATAAGGTTCTCCGAGTTGGAAATCTCCTGTGGGAATCAGGCCCCCGCGGCCTTCAGGGCGGGCGGTCTCTTCGCGGTCCATGGGACCTGGATCTGACCGAGGATGTTCCGCCATTCCGCGGGCATGGGCTGGCCCGAATCGTCTCGGCGGTACCAGTCCAGCACGGAGTCGATCTTGGCGTCCCCCCCGGACAAGGTGACCATGAGCGCGTTGCGCACACTCGCAGCGGCCTCCGCCGCGACCCGGTTGTCGAACACGGCGGCGTACGGCACCTGGGACATCCACCACACGACCAGGTAGGCGTTTTTCCTCATGTCGTCGAGCTCCTCTTGGTTCGCGGGTTCTTCGGAAGGCAGGTGCAGAATCGTCCCCGGAGTCGTTCGGTTCGTCGCCATAGGAATTCACGGTCCGTGGAATCGATGTCCCACGCGAGCGGGTCGTGGTTCCCATCCGAATGCACGTGGGCCACGGCCCGGATCAGGCCGCGGCTCGCGGCGCGCCGGATCACCTGGTACGTCGCGGCGCGGGACAGGGCCAGGATCTCGAGCAGGTCCTGGGCGGTCGCCGGGCCGTGGTGGAGCAGGTAGTCTCGGAGCGTCTCGTAGGTCCGCGCGCTTTGTCCGGATTCGCGTCGGGTCGGGATCATCCGTTCCGAGACACACATGGCGTCGGTCCTAGATTGCCTGCTGAGATGCACCCTTGCGGGAGTGCACTTGACCCGAACACTTTGGACGGGGTTGTCGTGTGACGTGCTCGGAGGGTTGATATGGCCATCCCGGAATGGCCGTCGACGGGCACGAAAACCCGCGCGAGCCGCGAGGGAAACCGATCCCGCGCGAGGAAAAGTGCGCGGGGCGGGATTTGAACCCGCGCTATTGGCTTGGCAAGCCAATGTAACTACCAGGCTATACTACCCGCGCGCCTTTGGGCGTCAAGCCTGAACGGGACAAAAGGCTTTCCGAGCACCCTTCTCCAACGCGGCAGGAGGGCGATGCCCGCCGGATTTTCTCAGAGGCCGCGGCCGCCGCTGACCAGGTACGCGATGCCGAACCCCGCGAGCGCGGACGCGATCCCGATGATCGCCATCTGCGTCCCGCTGCGGCCCGGCCGTCCGATCGTCGTCCTCGCCTTCCACCAGCCGATCGCGAAGAGGGCGAGCGTGCTCACGACGAGGGACACCGCGGTCCCAAGGAGGATGTCGCGGCCGATGACGATGAACGGGATGAGGGGGATCAGCGAACCGAGGATCGCCGCGATGCCGACGAGGACGGCGCTCCGTCGGGCCTGCGTCGGATCGACCGGGGCCAAGTACAGCTCGTGGGCCATCATCAACTCCAACCACGCCTTCGGTTTCGAGACGATTTTCTCGAGCATCTCGTCGAGCTCGGCCCCGTGGAAGTCCCACCGCTCGAGGATGTCCCGGACCTCCTGACGTTCCAGGTCGGGCAGGGTCCGCATCTCCTCCTTCTCCCGCTCGACCTCCGCCAGATAGTGGTCCCGCCTCGCCAAGGTCGATGTGTACGCGACCGCCCCCATGGAGATCGATTCCGCGAAGGTCGCGGCGAGCCCTCCCGCGAGGATGATCGTGATGTCGCGCGACGCCACGGCGACGCCGAGGATCACGCCGAGCACATTCACCAATCCATCCTGACTTCCGAGGATGAAATCGGAGAGGAGGCCGGGTTGCGCGTGCTTCTCCGCCAGCGCGGCCTCGTCGATCTTCCGCCAGAATGCGAAACGGGTCGCCATCGCAGGTGCCGGCCCAATGAGCCACTCGGATTTGACCGTTGTGCTCCGGTGACGCATCGGCCCATGGATGGAATCCGGATTCGGGCGGTCGTGCGCGAAGGTTTTTCTAAGGACCCCCGCATCCGCGCGACGGATGACGGATCCGAGCGCATCTCCGCTCGCGGAACTCGAGTCCGCCGTCCGGCGTTCGAAGTCGGATCGCGCCACGACGGCGGCCTTGGATGCGATTCGCGCGAAGGTCCCACTCATGGAGGTCGTGCGCACCGCGGCCCGCGCGTTCGCCACACACTATGACGGCGCGTCGGGAGTCGCGCCGCGTTCTCTCGTCGCCCTCTCGTCGGCCGCGAATCTGATTCCGGTCATGCAGCCGCGATTCCAACCTTTGCCGGTCCTCCAGGCGGTTTCCTTTGTTGCGGCCGCGAAGAAGGCGGACGCTCCCGCGAGGCCCGCGGTGGTGGTGTCCGGCGAAATCACGCACCTGGGGCGTTCCTTCCTGTTCGGCGTCCGCGATGGAAACCGGCCCGAGGCGGAATCGATTTTCCTCGGGATGCTCGCGGAAGGCAAGGAACGGAAGATGGCCGGCGACATGTTGTTCCGCGCCGCGATCGAGGACATGGGGGAGGCCGGCCGCAAACTGATGGTCGCGGTCAAGTCATGGCAGCTTGCCCACTCCCTCGGTTTCAAGGAGGCGCGGCTCCTCCTGCGACCCGCGGTCCAGTACATGGTGTCCGGCCCGCGAGACCGAACGGCGTTCGAGGCGATCCTCGCCGCCCTCGGGAAGGAATGGGTTGACCTCGAGGCGCTTGCGTCCGGTGGTCGCCCCCTCGATCAGGAAGGACGGACGAAGGTTCGAGACATCGCCACCGCACCGAATCCCTCGTCGTGCATCGCGGCGACCCTCGCCCTCCTCCGGGACGGATACGCGGCCGTGTCGATCGCGGAAGGACTCGCGGTCGCTGCGGCGAAGCGCGTCGTCGCGGCGAAAGGGTACGACCTGGAGTCGGCTCGCGCTTTCATGTTCACCCACGCGGCCAGATTCGTCCTCCGCTTCAGTCGGACGGGTGAGCGTCTGTACGCACTGTTCCAAGCGGCCTTGCGCGTGCGCTCGCCCGAACCGTCGAACTTCGCGACCTCGACGTCCAATGCGCCAGGGGAAGGCGAGGAGCTGTGCCATCTGGCGGGAGAATTCGACGCCCGCAGGCCCTTGGAGGCCGGGGCTCGGACGCGGGCATACTTGTCCGGCGGCTATTCTCCGTCGCGGCTGCTCGACGTGCTGGCGAACTATGCCTGCCGCGATTCCGCCGTATCGAACGACGGGATCTCTCTGATCTTCGCGGACACCTGTGCCGCC
>VBLU01000019.1 GCA_005879065.1 Methanobacteriota archaeon | reverse complement strand
AAGCATGACGCGGGCGCCGTACGCGGTCCCGAAGAACCTCGACGGCGGAATGGGGAACCTGACCGCGTGGGACACGACGTTGGGATGGCGGTTTCCGAATCCGCGGCTCAAGGCCCAGTACGGGAACGAGGCCATGGGCGAGACCGCGGAGAACTTGCGGGAGCTGGATCCCCAGATCTCCCGTGAGGATCAAGACCGATTCGCGCTGGAGAGCCACCGCCGGGCGATCGCCGCGATGGAGTCCGGTCGGTTCGCCGAAGAAATCGTTCCCGTGCCGATTCCCCAAAAGGGTGGCGGGTCCCTCTTGGTCTCCCGCGACGAGCCGCCTCGGGCCGACACCTCCCTCGAGGCGCTCTCGAAACTCCGTCCCGTGTTTCGGGAGGGCGGCACGGTGACCGCCGGCAACTCGAGCGGGATCAGCGATGGCGCTGCGGTCGTGCTCCTGACGAGCGATCGCAAGGCCGACGAGCTTGGACTCACTCCTCTCGTCCGTGTCGTGTCCTCCGCGGCCGCGGGCGTGGAGCCCAGGACGATGGGCCTCGGTCCCATCCCGGCCACTCGAAAGGTGCTGTCGCGCGCCGGCCTCACCGTGCAGGATCTCGACCTGATCGAACTGAACGAGGCCTTCGCCATCCAGGCCCTCACGGTCATGCGGGAGCTCGGCTTCCGCCATGTGATCACGAACGTGAACGGCGGGGCGATCGCGCTAGGCCATCCGCTCGGATGCTCGGGAGCCCGGATCGTGTGCACGTTGGTCCATGAGATGGGACGGCGCGCATCGAGGGAGCGGAGGCCGTATCGCGGGCTCGCGACCTTGTGCGTCGGCGTGGGTCAGGGAGAATCCATCGTCGTCGAATCGGTCCGCGCCGCCTCGAGGTAGGCCTTCAACGACTCGATGGCCGTCGACCACACCGCGTTCCAGTCGCCCGGGACGGGCTTGGGCGAACGGTGCGACACGTGGACGACGGTCTGAGGGCCTTTCGGACTCAACTCGTAGACGACGCTCGTGACGACCGACGCGCCCTCGACGACGATCGGCCACTCGAAGGAAAACTTCCTCGGGCCCTCGATCCATGTGATGGTGCCTTCCACCCGTCCGGACGGCAAGGTGCCTTCGTACACGCCGCTCATCTGGGCATCCACGCGAACGTCCTCGGCCCACCAGGACCCGAGCTGCGCCGCATCCGTGAGGGCCTCGAACACCTGCGCGGGGATCGCGCCCACGGTCGCCTTCGCGTTCGCAAGGACGACCGGCGGTCCCACCTTGGGGGCCGCCTCCGCCTTCGCCAGGATCGGTGGCTCGGGCATGCCAGGCTCCGCCGCCGAATGTCGGTGGACTTCATAATCCTGACGAAGCCAGTCGCCGGCTAGAGACTCGGCTAGCGGGGTGCGCGCGCCCGAGATCCGCCTCACAGCGGGTTCTTGCATCGAGCGCAGACGAGGCGGCAGTCCTGCTTGCATTCGAGGCACGTGCCGTGGAGGAACCGCTCGCGGACCGGCGCGTGGTGGCAATCGCTCACCGCGGTGACCATGTGCCCGCAATAGTCGCACAGGTGCTGGACCGGCTTCTTCCCCGCGACGTACCGCTGATAGGCCATCAGGATCACGAGGACCAGGACGAGCGCGCCGATGATCAGCCCGACCATCCAGCACTGGAGGCTCCCTTCGTTCTGGAAGGGCACGTCGGTCCCGGGGACCGCCATGGCGACCCGATTCCGCCTTCCCGTTCAAATAATGATGGGTGCGAAAGTCTCCCGTTAGAGGAAAGCCGAACGAAAACCGCGGGCCTATGTGGCCCGGGCGCGTACGGACCCGCGGTGCGAACATGATGCTGACGACCCGGACGATCGGGCTCCTCGTGACGATGGCCGTCGTCACAGGCGGGGCCGCCTGGGGCGTGCATGCGCTCATCGCCTCGGCCGGAGGCGCGGGTTCCGATTACGGACTCGATACGAACGGGAACGGGAAGTTCGAATGGCTCGTCGTCGAGGCCCAAGTCTCCCTACCGACCGCGGGCACGTGGGAGATCTATGCGGACCTGTCGACGGATAAGGCGCCCGGGACGGGTGCTTGCGGGATCGGCGTCCCGCGGCCCTTGCCCATGATGCAGACGAGCACGGTCTACGGGCCGATCGCGTGGACGAACGAGCGGTACTTCTTCCCCGTCGGATCTCAGACCGTACGCATGTCCTTCAACGGGACCGAGATCGCCCGGGCCGGGGTCGACGGGCCCTACGCGGTCCATGCCCGCCTGTCCCTCGGCGGCATGCCGTACATGGGGATGCCCGTACCCGAGCCGATTCCGGCGGACGGATTCGTCGAATGGAATTACACGACCCGCGCGTATGCAGTCTCCGAGTTCGAGCCGCCCGTCCGGACAGCGTTCTTCACCGGCGGTCACACGGATTCCGCCGTCGACGTTGACGCGGATGGACTCGCGGACTTTCTCGGGCTGACGGCCGACGTGCACGTGAACACGGCGGGACACTACTCTATGTACGGAACCCTGTCCAAAGAGTCGGGCTCCGACGCCATCCGATCGATCGCGTACGCCTACCGCGACTTCAATCTCACGACGGACGACACGACGGTCTTCCTGCGGTTCCGCGGAGACCAGCTCCGCCAGACGGGTCTCGATGGACCCTGGGACTTCGCCCTCACTCTGTTCGGACCGGTCGATCTCCCCGTCGTCGCGATTGGTCCGCCGACGGGCGGCCTCTTGCGGCCCGTGCCCATCTCGTACCCGGAGACGCTCTGCGGATCGACCCGAGCCTATCGCGCGACCGACTTCGACGACACTGTCGAGTTCCTGCGGTACACCGGTCGCTTCGAAGAATCGACCCCGGACCGGGATGGGAACGGGAAATACGACGCGCTCGTCGTCCGAGCGGAGGTGGACGTCCTGCTCGGTGCGGGGTTCGCCGTCTCCGGCGTCCTGCGTTCCGTCGGCGGGTCGGTCGAACTGGCGCGGGCAACGGGTCAACTGTGGCTTCGGGACGGCCTCCAATGGGTGGAGTTCGTCTTCCCCGGTCCTCAGATTCGGGGCAGTGGTGTGGACGGACCGTACGAGGGGATGTTGTCCATCACCCCGGGCCCAGCGGGCATCGATCCGACGACGACCTACATCACGAAGGCGTACCGGGCGGCGGACTTCGATAACGAGTCGCTGGGAACGCGAGGATACTGGATCAGCAACGTGACCGCGACTCCCACCGGGTCGAATCTCGCGATCGCGGTCGGCGTGACCCGGGGACCCGACATGCTCGCGCTCGTGTTCGAGGATTCGCTCGAGGTCCGGGTGACGAATGCCACGGGCGCGTTCGTCGGATCGTTCCAGACGAAGGTCTATCTCGCGAGCAGCGGAACGGAACAATCGTTCACGTTCTCCGTGAGCGGGCTCTCCGCTGGCCGTTACACGGTCACCGTGATCCTCGGCCCCGAGTCCCGACCCGTCGACGCGCGGACCGTCGTCGTGACCGTCTGAATGGTCGAGGCAAACCTCAAGGGCCGCGGAGCCGTGCGGCGCGCCGTGGACGGCGACCCGCGCGAGGTCCTCGCGGACCTGGGCGTCCGACCTCGCCGGCGGATGGGCCAACATTTCCTGATCGATGCCCGCGTAGCCGCCAGGCAGGTCGCCCACGCGCAGATTCGACCGTCGGAAGTGGTCCTCGAGATCGGGCCTGGGCTCGGCGTCCTCACGCGCCTCCTCGCGGAACGGGCCAAGCGCGTCGTCGCGATCGAGGCCGATCGACGCTTCGCGGAGTATCTCCGCCGCACCCTTCCCGACGTCGAGGTGATCTCGGGCGACGCATTGAAGGTCGAGTGGCCGCCGTTCGACGTGATGGCCTCGAACCTGCCGTACCAGATTTCCTCCCCGCTGACGTTCCGGCTGCTGGAGCATGCGTTCGATCGGGCCATCTTGATGTACCAATGGGAATTCGCGCGACGGATGCGGGCGAAGCCCGGGACCGCCGACTACTCCCGACTCACCGTGGGCGTGTACCGTCGGGCCGCATGCGAGATCCTGGAACGGGTCCCTCGGAACGCGTTCCATCCGCAGCCGAAGGTCGATTCCGCCATCGTCTCCCTCGTGCCCAGGCCGGCCCCCTTTCCGGTTTCGGATCCTGACCGTTTCGACGCGGTCGTCGACGCCTTGTTCGCGCACCGACGGAAAACGGTGGAGAACGGCTTGCGGCTCGGGTGGCAGCTCTTCGCGCCGTCGAGGGAGGCGCTCGAGGCTGTCCTGCCCCACATCCCCGACCGAACCCGCCGCGTCGGGGAATTGTCGCCGGAGGACATCGCGCGAATCGCCGACGCCTTACGCATGGCGAAAGGTTAATGGCACGACGGCCAATCGCTACAGTCCATCCCGACGTGGGGGAGCCGATGGTCCGGAAGAAGACCACTTCTGAGTTGGAACAGGCCGAGATCAAGCTCGAGAGCCTCCTTCAGAAGCGGGACATGTTGAATGACGAGGCGCAGCAGATGCGCCAGGAGCGGGACCTCGTCCACGAGAAGAAACGGGAGGTCGGCGAGAGGCTGCGGGCCCTGCAGGACCGCCGCGCCTCCTTCGCCGCCGAAGCCCGTGCCCACCGTGAGAAACGGGACGCCCTGCAGGGAAAGGCGAAGGCGCTCATCGAATTGAAGCGGAAGCTCCGGACGTCCGGCCATACGGACGTCGGGGCGGAGTTGCGCGCCTTGACGAGACGCGTGTCGCA
The DNA here is from genome assembly GCA_005879065.1 of Methanobacteriota archaeon. Lineage (GTDB taxonomy): Archaea > Thermoplasmatota > Thermoplasmata > RBG-16-68-12 > RBG-16-68-12 > RBG-16-68-12. Next base: position 1,314 of record VBLU01000019.1, on the reverse strand, counting down.
GATGGAGATGCGGCAACAGACCGCGTCGCTGACGGTGAGCAAGGAAAACGAACTGATCGACGAGCTCAAGGAGTCGATGAAGCGGCTCAAGATGTTGCAGGGACTGAAGTCGGATCAGGACAAGATCGCGAAGGAGGTCCGGGACCTCGATGGAGGCATCACGGACCTCTTCGAGGCCGCCGAGAAGGAACACGCTGTGGCCGTCGCCTTGAGTGGGAAGGCCCGCGCCGTCCACGAGGAGACGGTCGGCCTGTCCCGTGAGGTCGCTGCGCTCGTCTCGGACGGCAACGAGAAACACGAGGCGTACCTTGCGGCGCGCGAGAAGGCGGACGAGGTCCACGCCAAGGTCGTCGAGATGCGGGAGAAAGTCCTCTCGATCAAGGGCGCGAAACGGGCGGAGATCCGGGAATCCCGCGATCTCCTCCGGCAGCAGAACCGCTCCGTCCGAGCGGCCCTCCTGGACGAGAAGAAGCTCGAGGCCTCCGCGGACGCCGCGCTGAAGGCGTTGATGGAGAAGGGCAAGGTGGAGATCGGTCGATGAAAGCCGTCGTCCTCGCGGGCGGCGAAGGCACCCGCCTCAAGCCCTTGACCTACAAGCGACCGAAGCCCCTGATGCCCGTCGCCGGCCGCCCGTGCATCGATTACGTCCTTCGGTCCCTCGCGGCGTCCGGGTTCCACGAGATCATCGTGACGACTGCGTACATGTCCGACGCGCTGATCAAATCGATCGGCGACGGGCTCGATTACAACGCCTCAATCCTGTACAGCTTCGAAGAGAATCCCGCCGGCACGGCGGGGGCGGTCCGCCGGGTCGGAAATTTCTTCGACGAAACCTTCGTCGTCTCCATGGGGGACATCCTGTGCGATCTGGACTTCAAGGCGCTCTACGACTTCCACAAGCGCAAGGGCGCCGCCGTGACGATCGCCCTGACGGAAGTCTCGGACCCGACGCAGTACGGGGTCGTCGGCCTCGACGGGAACGGCCGGATCGCGAAATTCAAGGAGAAGCCGAAAGCCGAGGAGGCGTTCTCGAATCTCGTGAACGCGGGCATCTACGTCCTGGAACCGGAGGTCCTGGAGTTCGTCCCACCCGAGCAAAAGTTCGACTTCGCGAAGGACCTGTTCCCGAAACTCATGTCCAAAGGTCTGGGACTGTACGGCTCGAAGATCGACGGCGTCTGGATGGACATCGGACAGCCGCACGACCTGTGGAAGGCGAGCATGGCGATCGTGACCCGGGAGGGCAAGCCGCTGCATCGGAAGGACGTGACCAGCGAGGGCCCCGTGATCCTCGATGAGACCGCTCGTCTCGAG
>VBLU01000018.1 GCA_005879065.1 Methanobacteriota archaeon | reverse complement strand
ACGTCCCGAGCTCGATCGCCTTTGCGACGTCCTTGCGGGTATGTACGCCAGCGCCACATAGGACCACGATATTCGGGTTCACAGCGCGAATTCGATCGACGGCGCGAGAGACGACCTCGGGCTTCGCGGTCGTCACGCTCACGTCCCCTCCGATCAATTCGGGTGGTTCGATCGCGATGTACTCCGGCGAGAGCTTCGCGAGGGTCTCCGCCTCGGCGATGTCGTCGGCGCAGGCGACCACCTCGAGGCCGAGCTTCTGACAGCGCGGGATGCTCTTCGCCATCTCCTCCCACGCGACTTTCCGTTCGCTGTGGTTGATCAATGTGCCGGCAGAGCCGGCCTCCAGGAGGGTTTCGGGCGGCATCCATCCCGTCGTCGGTCCCGGCTCGACGGCGTCGACGTGCTGCGCGAACACGGGAACGTGGACGAGTTTCGCCACATACGCGATGTCCGTGGTCGGCGGGCAGAGCACGATCGACGCGCCGGTGTCGTCCGCGACCGCGGCGAACCTCTTGGCGAGATCCCAGCCCTTCTTTCCCAGGACTTCCGGATGGGTCTTGAAATTCAGGACGATCGAGGGGAGACGCATGCCTTTGCAGGAAGGCACCGGCGTCGGAAATAGGCTTGGCCGCGACCGGGCTGACGTTTCGGAACGGGAGCCAACGGTCGCGATGGCCTCTGTCAGCGGCAAAATTCGACGTCGGGAAGGCGTCGGAACGCCTCGTCCCCGGTCAGGAACCGGGCCCCGAGGCGACGGGCGATCGTGTACCCGATCGTGTCCGCGTACGATAGCTTGGGCCGACGCGCCTTCAGGGCCATTGCTTCGAAACCAATCGAAGTGGCGCCTTGCCTCGGCCTCTCCTCGGTCTCGAAGGCTGGCCAGATACAACTCGACCAGATTCCACACGCTCGTCCGTAGCTCGGCGGCGAGATATCTCTTGTACCGAGGATTCCCCCGGACCACCTCGATGAGGGCATATGTGTCGAGGAAGAAGCGCGACGCGCTACCAGCCTCGACGGAGCTCGTCCTTCAGTTTCTGGGGATCGACGACCCAGTCCTTCGACGAGCCGAAGGCTTCCTCGATGCCCCCTTGGTCGATCTCAAGGACGACTTCATCGCCCGCTTTGAGTCGAAGTTCCTTCGCGATCTGACTCGGTACCACGATGCCCAGGGACGATCCCCATCGGCGAACACGGGCTCGCGTTCGTGTCATGGCCTACCTAATGTTAGATATAACATATAACCTTTCGCACCGGCCGAGTCCGACCTCCTGCGTGAACCCCACTCCTCGACTTCGTTTGTGCGGATTCGCCTTGCAAAAGGTCAATATGGCTCGCTCCCTTGCCAACCTCTGAGGTTGGAATGACGCGTATTTCGGTCGGCAAGCTCCGCGGCCTCCAGCAGATTTCGGACGACACCGGTCGCTTCACGATGATCGCGATGGACCAGCGGGGGAGCCTCCAGAAGATGCTCCATCCGGAGAACCCGAAGGCGGCGACCTATTCGGAGATGGAGGCCGTCAAGCTCGGCGTCACGGAGGCCCTCGCGCCGCATGCGAGCGGGTACTTGCTGGACCCGGAGTTCGGCGTGGCCCCGGCGATCAACCGCTTTGCCTTGCCCGGCCGCACCGGCCTGCTCGTGGCCCTCGAGCAATCCGGGTACGAGAAGAAAGGCAATTGGCGGCTCACGACCCTCCTTGACGGGTGGACCGTGGAGAAGGTGAAGCGGCTCGGGGCGAGCGCCGCGAAGCTCCTCCTGTTCTTCAATCCGGACGCGCCGCGGGAGATCGTGGACCACCAGCTGAAGGTCGTGAAGACGGTCGCGGACGAATGCCACCGCCTCGACCTCGCCTTCGTCTGCGAGCCGATGTCCTATGCGGTCGACATGAGTGACGAGGAGTTCGCGCGCAAGAAGGCGGACACGATCATCCGGACGGCCGAGATCCTCTCCCCGCTCGGGTTCGACGTGTTGAAAGCAGAATTTCCCGGAGACCCAAAGGTGACTCCGGACCCGGACGAGCTGCGGAAGAACTGCGAGCGGCTGAGCCGCGCGACGAAGGTCCCCTGGGTCGTGCTGAGCGCGGGCGCGGACTTCGACGTGTTTCGAGGACTCGTCGAGCGCGCGTGCCAGGGGGGCGCCTCCGGGTTCCTCGCGGGACGCGCGATCTGGAAGGACGCGTTCCGGGAGAAATCCCTCGAGGCGCAGATGGCCTACATCCGCACGCAGGGAGTGAAGAACTTCCAGGCGTTGGCGGACCTGGCCCACCGGTACGCGCGTCCATGGTGGGATTTCTATGGAGGCAAGGACAAAGTCCAAGACCACTTCGAGGGATGGTACGTCAAGTACTGAGGCGAGACGGTCCAAGGGAACCGCGCTCGCGGACCACGCGGGGAAGGTCGACCGCGATCTTGGCCGCCTATTGTCCGCGATGGCAGGCCTTGCGACCCGCATCCGGCAGGAGCTCCCGGTCCGGCGGGATCCGGCTTCGACGCGCAATGTGTATGGAGAACAGCAGCTCGAGCTTGATGTCTGGATGAACGACCTGTTCGTCGACGCCCTCCGCGGATCGAAACTCGTAGCCCAGGTGGCCTCCGAGGAAATGGGGGAAGTGAAGGACGTCGGACGGGGACGATTCTCGGTGGTCCTGGATCCTCTCGACGGATCTTCGAATGTGAAGAGCAACAACATCTTCGGAACGATCTTCGGGATCTTCGATCGAAAGTCTCTCCCGGCCCGCGGTTCCGATTTGTTTGCCGCCGGATACTTGATCTACGGCCCTGCGACGACCTTGGTGTACGCGACCGAGGCGGGGGTGAACGAGTTCGTGCAAGAAGGCGGCGCCCGATCCCACGATTTCCTCCTGATCGAAGACGGCCTCCGCCTCCCCTCGAAGGGGAAGCTGTACGGCGTCGGAGGTTATCGGGACCGTTGGATCCCCGAGGTCAAGGCGTTCGTCGGAGAGCTCGAGCGGGAACTGATGAACCTCCGATACGGCGGGTCCTTCGTGGGGGACTTCAATCAGATCCTCCATTACGGCGGATTCTTTGCGTATCCCGCGCAGGTCGACAAGCCGGCGGGGAAGTACCGCCTCCATTTCGAATCGAATCCGATCGCGTTCATCGCCGAGGCTGCGGGCGGTGCTGGTACGACGGGCACGGAGCGCATCATGGAAGTGGCGGCGACATCGATCGACCAGACGGTCCCGACCTACGTGGGGAATCAAGACCTCGTCGATCGCTTCCGTTCCCGATTTTGAGTCGGCCGCGTGGGTCTCGCCGACTCGCCCCGCTGGAACGTCGCGAACAGCGCCTTGGGCGGCGGCTTGACGTTCCCGTAGAAGACGGTCTCGACAATGGATCGAATCTCGAAGGTCCCACGGAAATATCCACGCAGCTCGGATTCCGCGATCCGGTGCGGTCCCCATGTGCCCGGTTCCTTGTCGGAGAAGCATTTCAGGAAGAGCCACCCGTTCGGGCGGAGCACGCGATGCACCGTCCGGACGTAGGCGGGCCGTTTGTCCTCCGGCAGAACGTGGAACACGCCGCGGTCCACGATCGCGTCGACCAGGTTCGGGGCCAGATTCGAGGCGAGGACGTTGTCGACACGGAATTCAATCGACAGCCCGGCCGCTTTCGCGGACGCTTTTGCCTTCTTGATCGCGCTTGGTGAGATGTCCGTCGCGAGGACATCGAACCCCCGCTTCGCGAGGTTCATTGCCTGGGTCGCGGGGCCGGTCCCGAGGTCGAGGATGCGACGGCCGCGGAGGTCGTGCTCTTGGAGTGCGCGCTCGATGTCCGCGTCCAGGGCCGTCGTGTACCAAGGGAGCGACGAGACTTCGGAGGTCGCGTAGAGCTGTTCCCAGTCTCCCGTGGGCCCCATCGCTCCCGGTGGACCGGACATGCACCGGGCAGAGCGCGCGTGGGCTAAGGGCCTTTGCCTTCAGAAGAGGCCCTTGATCGTCCCCACGTCGTCGATGTCCATCGCGAGGGCCGCGGGCTCCTCCCCCAGGCCGGGCATGCGCATGATGTCCCCCGCGAGGACGACGAGGAAACCCGCACCGGCGGAGGGCCGAATCCCCCGGACCTGGAGCGTCCATCCCGTCGGCGCGCCGAGGGCGCGCTCGTCGTCGCTCAGGCTGAGCTGGGTCTTCGCAATGCAGATCGGGAGGCCGTCCAAGCCCGCGCCCCGGAGGCGAGCCAGGTCTTCCAGGGCCGCGGCATCGTACTTCACGTCCGCCGCGCCATAGATCGACGTGGCGACCTTCGCGACCTTCTCTTCGAACGGATCCTCTTCCTTGTAAACAAACCGCACCACCTTTGCCGCACCCGCCGTCGCATCGAGGAGGAGGCGCGCGAGGGTCTCCCCGCCCGCTCCGCCGTCCTCATGGCACGTGTGGGCGGCCGCCCGCACACCGAGGTCCTTGCAATGGTCCACGATGGCATCGATCTCGCGGTCCATGTCCGAAGCGAAGCGGTTCACCGCGACGACCGGCGCGAGTCCGAGCGTCTTCAAGATCCGTACGTGCGCATCGAGGTTCACCATGCCGGCTGCGAGGGCTTTCGGATTCTCGGCGGTCAGCTCCTTCCGCTTCGCGCCGCCATGGTGCTTCAGCGCCCGGACGCTGACGACGAGCACCGCGGCATCGGGTCGGAGTCCGCTCTGGCGGCACACCAGGTCCACGAACTTCTCGGCCCCGAGGTCCGCCCCGAAACCGACCTCCGCGACGACGACATCCCCGAGGCCGAGCCCGAGGCGGTCCGCGAGGACGGAGTTGTGGCCGTGCGCGATGTTCGCGAACGGCCCGCCGTGGACGAGGGCCGGCGTACCTTCGAGCGTCTGCACGAGGTTCGGCATGAGGGCGTCCTTCAGGAGGATCGCCGCGGCGCCGTGAACGTACAGGTCTCCGACCTTCACCGGCCGCTGCTCGCGATCGAACGCGACGACGATGCGCTCGAGGCGCTCCTTGAGGTCCGGGATCCCTTCCGCGAGGCAGAGGATCGCCATCACCTCGCTCGCCGCCGTGATCACGAACTCGTCCTCCCGCGGGACCCCGTGCTTCGGTCCGCCAAGGCCCGTGACGATGTTGCGCAGCTGGCGGTCGTTCATGTCCAGGCACCGCGGGAGGAGGACTCGCGTGGGATCGATGTTCAACTCGTTCCCGTGGAAGATGTGCGCGTCCAGGATTGCGGCGACCAAATTGTTCGCGGCGCCAACCGCGTGGATGTCCCCTGTGAAATGGAGGTTGATCTCCTCCATCGGGAGGACCTGGGATCGACCGCCACCGGTGGCGCCTCCCTTCGTGCCGAATACGGGTCCGAGGGAGGGCTCGCGGACCGCCACAATGCCCTTCTTCCCCAGTCGATTCAGGGCCTGGCCAAGTCCGACCGTCGTGAGGGTCTTCCCCTCTCCATACCGTGTGGGCGTCGTGCCTGTGACGAGGACGAGTTTCCCCTGGCGGGCCTTCCGAGCCCGGTCCACGGCGGCGAGGCGGACTTTCGCGATGGATTCACTCTTCAGGACGAGGTCGTCCTTGCCGAGTCCGATGTCCGCGGCGACATCGAGGATTGGGCGCATCTTGGCCCTCTGAGCGATCTCGATGTCCGCGACCATTACCGCGGCAAGCGCAAGGAGGCCAAAAGGATTTTCTTCGTCCTGATGCGGCCCGTCATTTCATGAGCAACGCGCCTCGGATGGACTTGAGCCGGCTCACCGGGCCGAAGTCGAGGAGGCCTTCCTTCTCGTCGACACCAATCACGCGCGCCTCGTCGATCGGCGTGCGGTTCAGGATCGGCGAAAGATACGGATACGAGGACACATCGACACCGAGAGCGAGCGGACTGAAGGCGGGCAGGACGACGAGCCGCTCCGTGACTAGGAACGCAGGGACGCTCACGGTCGCCCCGAGTTCGTCTTTCAGCTTCACCGCGGGATGTTCGTGGCCCATGACGATCGGATGGAGGGTTGAGACCTCCTCATGTCCGTGGACGATCGTGTACCCGCCGACGTCCGCGCGGGCGTTCAGCGGGAGGTTCAGATCCCCGAGGATCGTCGCGAGGTAATTGTCATGGTTCCCGCGGACGAGCACCGGTTTCGCGCGGTCCCGGATGAACCGGAGGACATGCTTCACCTCGACCCATTCGTCGACCAGGTTCTTCGAGAACTCGTGCTTGAAGTCGCCGGCGATGATCACCTGTTCCGCCTTCGTGCGGTCGAACATCTGACCGAGGCGTTCGAGGATCACACGGCGCTGGAATCGCGGGATCGAGACGCCTTGCTCCGCGAGGGCCCCTTCGAACCCGAGGTGGAGGTCCGAGATCACGAGGGCCCGTTCGTCTCGCAGGAGGAGGGCGAAGTCCCGCGTCGCCTCCACGCCCTTCGCAATCTCGAGCCGGTCCATCGGCGGCATGGTAGCCAAGAGAACGAAATAAGGTTGGGGACCGGGGTGCCGAGGCTTTTAGCGTCCTTCGGCCAATCTCAGGTCGTGGACTCTTCGGACATCCCCTTGTCGCGAGTCGCGATCGCGGTGACCGACAGCATCCTGCTGCCGAGCGTGACGATCTATCTGCTCTTTCCCGCGTTGCGAGCGCATCGCCGGCGGTGAGCGTCCACGAACGCTCCCTTAGTCGCACAGGCGGCTTACTCGTCCGAGGGGACCGGCTTCTCGCGCAGTTCGATGAGGAACTCTCGAGGCGTGCGCCGCTCCGGCGCCCTCGCGAAGAGGGGCGGTAATCGCGGCGAATGCATTTGGTTCGGAAGCCTTTATCTAAGGATCCTTTCTCTCTGGACCCCCGTGGATTCCGAGGACGCCTCATCGCGGCGGTTCGCCGTCGCGGGAGCCGCGCTCGCGGGTGGCCTCGTCTTCGGTTTCGTCTTGTCCACCCTCTTCCGATGGTCTCCCTACTACTGGCAATGGCTCGCCTACCACAATGGGCTCGTGGCCGCCGTGATCACCTACCTGCTCGTGTGGGCCTCGGACGAGAGCCCACGCCGGAGGAGGATCCGACGTCCGGCACCCGAGGTCCGGATCCGGGCCGCAGAGGCCGCCGACGTCGAGTCGATCCTCTGATCGGAAGGAAATGAAAAACGGGAGCTCCGCGCCAGCCGCATGACCGGGTGGAGCTCGAACGGAAAAGGGTTCGAACGCTCTGCTGCCGTTCCTGACTAGAACCGTCGCGGCCGGCGCTTTGCGAAACAATCTCGGCAGTAGACGGGCCTCGCGGGGTCCGGCTTAAACGGAACCTGCGTGGCTTGGCCACAGTCCGCGCACACCGCGTCATACATCTGACGCGGGCCACGGTCGTAGCCGCCTCGTCTGCCGCCTCTGTCTTCGTCCATTCACTACCTACTATCCGAACCCCTTGGGGGGCACGGATGGGCGGCTTACAGGGCCCATCCTTATTAAAGGTGCGCACCCAGGCCGCACCCTCGAAATTGAGGGAACCGAGGCTCCGGGGAGGGGATGGACGTCACAGGGCGGCGATGGCCGCTCGGTGTCCGACCAGCTGGCGGCGCAGGTCGTTCCCCGCTGCGGCATAGTAAGCCTCCATGGCCGCGACGAGACGGGAGGCCGTCCCGGAGGACCGGCGCGGTCCCATGTATTCGTACACCTGTCGGGAGCGGCCGTCCCGATCCTCGTAGTGCCAGAAGTAGACGTAGTCCTGACCGTGCACCGCCTTCACGCGGAACCCGCAGCCGACTTGCATGGGAAGGGGAGTGTGTTACCCTCGCCCCCAATGGTCGCTTGTCCGAGGTGCGACGGGGCGATGGAGGACGGGTTCCTCGGCGCGCAGAACTGGCCTTCCGGGATCCAGTGGTTTCGGTCGAAGAATTTCTTCGGCTTCCATGGGGAGCCGATCGGGGAGAATGACCGCACGCAGATGTCCTGGCTCGTGGCGTCCCGTTGTTCGAATTGCCGCCTCCTCCTCGCCTCGTATTGAGAACGTCATATAGCCCACCGCGCCTATCGGCCGCGGGATGCACCTCGCGGTCCTCGCCGACGTGCACGCGAACCTGCCGGCCCTGGAGGCCGTCCTCGCGGACGTGGACCGGGTCGCCCCCGCCGGGATCTGGGTCGCCGGCGACCTCGTCGGGTACAATCCGTGGCCGAACGAGGTCCTGCAGATCCTGCGGGACCGGCGGATGAAGGCGATCCGCGGGAACCACGACCGGGCGGCCCTCGGCGCGGAGACCTTCCGCTTCAACGAGCTGGCGGCGGTCGCGATCCGATGGACCCGGATCCAGCTCACGCCGGGGAACGTCGGGTATCTGAAGGACCTGGAGGACCGCACCCGGACGACGATGCCGGAGGGCGTCGTCGCCATGTATCACGGGAGCCCGCGCGACGTCGACGAATACGTGTTCCCGTGGACCGCGGACGAGGCGCTGGTACAGAAGGCGGGCGCGCCGTTCGTGATCCTGGGCCACACGCACCTGCCGATGGCCCGCTCCTTCCGGTCCGGGCTCCTGGTGAACCCGGGGTCCGTGGGCCAGCCGAGGGACTCGGATCCGCGGGCCGCCTGGGGGCTCCTCGACCTGACCCGCCGCACCTTCGCGATCCGCCGCGTTCCCTACGACATCGACGCGGTCGCCACCGCGATCAAGCGGAACGGCCTTCCCACGGAACTCGCGGACCGCCTCTACACCGGCGTGTGATGCGCGGCGATTGCGCCGAGATTCCGAATCGTTCGTCAGCGTTTCTCGACCCAGCGAGGTTGGAAGAGTGTGAGGAGTCCCACCGGGAGAACGCTGAGCAGGAAGGCGAGATACACCCACGCGGCCGGTGCGCTCCAATTCACGTTCCCCGAAAACCGGGCGATCGCAACGAGTTCCAGGAGGGCGAACGCGGTGTATCCTCCGGCCAGGGGCCGGATCCGCGAGACATCGTTCTCGCGGTTCGCATGGAGCGCGGCAACGCCGATCCCGATGAGCCAGGCACCGATGGCGCGCGCGGTCAGGGTCGTCAGGGTCCACGGCCACGATGGCGCGACCGCGTCCGGCAGGACGAACAGGCCCACTCCGAAGGCGAGCATGCCCACTCCTTGGCCCAGGACGAGCGCCCGCATCCAGATCGCCGCAGGGGGCCCGCGAGGCGGATCGCCTCCCGGCGTTCGGATTTGGAGCCATCCGATGAGGAGCATGACCACCGGGACGCCGACATAGATCGCGAGCCAGAACCACGCCGCGCCTTGGGCGCTTGCGACCGAACTGGAGAAATGGAACTTGGCGAAATGAAGGAGCGTCGCGACGAGCGTCAGCGTCGTGAAGAGCCAGATCGCCGGGACGGCGACGCGGGCCCTCGCCCAGAGTCCACGCGAAGTATGTGTCCGTCTGTTCCGTGAAGACGGTCAACTGCAACCCCGCGAGGAAGACCAAGGTGCTGGCGGCATATAGGAGCCAACGCATCTGCGCGATCACCAGCCGAACGACCGGAGTGTGACCTGGTTGGGACATGAACAGCGCCGCGACGCACACCTCTGCTATCAGGCTTCTTCTTCGGCCAGTTCCGCCACAAAATTCTGGCCAATATGTTCTCAGAGGTCCTTGCGCATCCGGATTTCTCGGACCCCCGGTCCAATCCGTTGGGTCCATTCGTTTTCCTCTTCGCCCGTGACCGTGTACCCGCGAGACTGCCACCAAGAGAACGACTTCCAAGGTGTTCCGGCGGCATTGCGGCTCGTCCCGAGCGTCACCGCCCGTTTACCTAGGCGCCGCGCCCGCTCCTCCACGAATCGCACGAGGTGGGTGCCAATCCCCCGGCCTTGGAGCTCTCTCGCGACGTC
>VBLU01000204.1 GCA_005879065.1 Methanobacteriota archaeon | reverse complement strand
AGCGAGCTGAGGTTGTCAATCAGAATCGCGATTCGGATCTCGGCGCCCGGGATGCTCGGAAGCCAGACGTAGCCGGTCACCGTTTCTGGTGCAAAGCCCCCACCCAGCCCGCCTTGCAACAGGACCTGGACAAACACGTATACGGACAGGAGGAGGGAGCCCGCCATCGCGCTCACGACGACGTAACCGGTGCCTTGCGGGAATCGCCGTCCGATGAGTCCGACCAGGACGAAGGCCCCGAGTGGCAGGAGAAGAATGAACCAGACGACCCACGAGTTCGCGATCATGGCTCACCACTTCAGGAAGCGGACCTTGTCGAGTTCGATCGTGCCGTGGGTCTGGTAGATCGACAGGAAGACCGCGAGTCCGACCGCCGCCTCCGCGGCGGCCACCGCGATCCCGAGAAGGGCGAACACCTGGCCGCTCGGATTCCCGCTGTACGACGAGAAGGCCACGAAGTTCAGGATCGAGGCGTTCAAGAGGATCTCGATCGACATGAGGACGATGATCCCGTTCCGTCGGGCGAGGATGCCGTAGAGTCCGATGCAGAACAGGGCGGCGGATAGGAGCAGCTCGTACTGGAGCGGGATCACGGCCCCACCTTGCCCGGTTCGTCCATCTTCGCCAGATAGACCCCGCCGATCATGGCGGCGCCCAACAGGATCGCAATGAGCACGACCGCGATCGCGAAAGAGTCGAACATCACGTTGGCGATCCCTTGGCCGGAGGTCGAGTTGTACACCGGGACCGAGGTCGGGGATTGAGGCCAGCTCGCGGTCCCGAGGAAGGAGAAGGCCATGACGGCGAACAGGGCGGCGGCCGCGAGGACGGCCGAGAACTCCCGGAGCCTCACGGCGGCACCGTCCCTCCCGGCTCGTCCATGATCGTGCGCCGGGTCAGCATGATCCCGAACACGAGGAGGACGGGGACCGCGCCCGCGTAGACGAGGATCTGGATCAGGAATACGAACTCGCTCAGGAAGAGCAGATAGATCGCACCGATCGTGACGAGGGTCATCGCGAGCCAGAACGCGGCACGCACCAGGCGCTTGTTGATCACCACGAGCACGGAGCCGATCACTTCGAACGCGCTCAGAATGATGAAGGCGATGAACTCCCAATCAACGTCCACGGCATCCCACCAAGATTCCGATGCGCTCCGCGGCCTCCATGGCACTCACCCGATGACCCGGAAGGCCGCCGCGACGAGAATCGCCAGGAGGGAGTATGGGATCAGTCGCTTCCATCCGATGTTCAGGATCTGATCGATCCGCACACGGGGGACGGACCACGAGAGCCAGACGAAGAACGCGGAGAGCAAGTACACCCGCAGGACGAACCACACTTCCTCGGGCACGATCGGGACCGGGATCCCTCCCACGGAGAGGGTCGCGAAGACCGGACCGCTCCAGCCCCCCAGGTACAGGATCGCAATCAGGGCGGATGCGGCGAGCATCCGGAGCCATTTGAACGCGAAGACGATCCCGAACCGCATCCCGCTGTATTCCGTCGTCCAGCCCTCCACGAGTTCGGCCTCCGCCTCCGGGATGTCGAACGGGTCCTGCTGCTGGACGATCTTGACGGGGTCCAACGTGCCCGTGGAGACCACGAGGGCGATCACCGCGAGGACCATCGGGATCGAGTAGGAGAGGAGCATGGCCCCGGCACGGAACCCTCCCACGAGGGTGTACTTGTTGTTCGCGGCATACCCGGCAATCATGATGCCGAGCGGCGCGAGGGAGAACGCCGCGAGCATGAACAGGACCCCGAGGTCCAGGTTCGCCACATAGAAGCCGCTGCTCCAAGGGAGGACGGCGAAGACCATCAACGTCGACGACGCAATCAGGACGGGGGAGATGTGGAACATGGCCGAGTCCGCGTTCCGCGGCGTGATGTTCTCCTTCTGAATGAGCTTCACACCGTCCGCGAGGTTCTGCAGGTAACCCAGACCCTTGTGCGTCGGCCGGTGCACGCGGTTGAACGGCCAGAAGGGAAGCGACCAGATGGAGATCATTATGCCGTACCGG
>VBLU01000203.1 GCA_005879065.1 Methanobacteriota archaeon | reverse complement strand
TTCACCTACACCGCGAACACGGCGGGGACATTCGCCTACTTCTGCAATATTCACGGCTATAACATTCAGCGCGGCACGTTCGTCGTCAACGCGGCACCGGCGCCCGCGGGCGACAACACGCTCCTGATCGCCGGTGGCGTGATCGTCGTGGTGGTCGTCATTGGGGTTGCCGCGGCAGCGATGCGAATGCGCAAGAAGAAACCCGGGCCGCCCGGGCCCTAGAACGTATCCAACCGCGTGCGGCGCAGGATCGCGTCGAGCCCACGAAGTTCGCGCGAGCTGAGGGACCACCCTGCCGCACCGGCATTTTCCGCCGCCTGGGAGGGCCTCTTCCCCCCCGGGATCGGCACGACATGTCGATGTCGCAGCAGCCATGCGAGGGCGACCTGCGCGGGCGTCTTCCCATGGATTTTTCCGATCCGACGGAGCTCCCGGACGAGCGGAGCGCTGGCCCGAACGTTCGCGGGTTTGAACAGGTCCTCGTCGGAGCGCACGCGGTCCTTCGGTCTCCTGCCGTTGTGGTACTTCCCTGACAGGAGGCCTTTTCCGATGGGGCTCCAGGCCAGGATCCCAATCCCTTCCCGGGCACAATACGGCAGGACTTCCTTCTCGACGTCCCGCTGGAGCATGTTGTACCGGACCTGGTTCGACGTCAGATCCGTCCGGGAGAGGTGACTCCTCGCCTCCCGCATGTCTCGGACCGCGAAGTTACTGACTCCGATGTGGCGAATCTTGCCGGCCCTCTGCAAGGCCTCCAGCGCCTTCATCGTCTCTCGGAGCGGGACCTGGCCCCACGGATCCGGCCAGTGCACCTGGTATAGGTCGATCTCGCGCACGCCGAGTCGCTTGAGGCTGGCAGCACACGCCTTCCGGACGTCGTCCGGCCGCAGGTGCCAGCCCCCAACCTTCGTCGCGATGAAGACATTGTCGCGGCCCACGTTCTTGATCGCCCGGCTCATGACCGTCTCGGAGTGACCTTCCCCGTACGCTTCGGCCGTATCGACCAGGTTGATGCCGAGCTCGACGGCACGTTCCATCGCTTTCCGACAATCCGCGTCCCGCACGTCGGACCCCCAGGCCTTGCCGCCGGCCTGCCACATGCCGAGTCCGATCGCGGAGACCTTCGGGCCGCCACGGCCCAGAGCGACGTAGTCCATCGGGATCCCGGCCGCGGCACGGGGCCGCGGGCCAAAAACCTATCGAGCCGTGAGGTCGAACCACTCGGGAGGGTGGTCCGGTAGCCGGAATCGGATGAACCGCTTGTTGTATTTGTCATGATACATATTCGAATCGTCGATGCCCCGATGGTAGGCCGCGTCGAAGGTGCGCCAGTCCTTCGCGTCGATCGCCCGCGCGATCGGACCGAGACGTTCGCGGACGAAGGACGCGATGTCATCCCGATATTTCGGCCGGGCCACGGACGCGGTCTGAAGGATCTTCTCCGACTCCCGCTCCATGCCTGGCTGCATCGCCGCGATCTCGTCGACAGTCAGTGTCCCGTGTTTGGTCGTGGCTCGCACACGCGATCCGGGAATCGGGCCCTCCTCCATGGCAGAGGGAATCGGGACGAGGTCAAGGACGTTTCGGGTTTCCCGTTCACTTCTCGATGCTTGCCCGACCTCGTTCCGACCTCGTTCACGCCCCGGACGCGGGCCGCGAGCAACCGATTCGAAACGCAATTCTTATGAGTCGAACTCGATTGGAGCAGACGTGGAGCGGAGCCTGACCGGAAGGGGACGCGCGATCGCGTCGGTCGTCACGCTGGGATTCGCAGTGTTCGTCACAGCGACGGCCTTTGCCGCGGCGGGGGCGCAGAACCGACCACCCTACGACACCTCAGCCGTGCCCAACGGAATCGGGGCGGGCATCTATTTTGTCTCAGGGACGGCGGACTACGCGTTCGAGCTCACGGAACGCGGGGAATACTATCTCATCGTGTCCGCGGACCGAGGTTCAACGATGGACGCCTCGCTCAGCCAAAACGGTACGCGCCTCTCGCCCGACTGGGTCGGCCACAGTGGCATGACTCTCATTCAGCTGGAGCGTGGGACATATGACTTGCACCTGGTGGGTTCGGGTAAGGTTGCGGTGGGCTGGAATTTCGTTTTCTCTGGGGTTCAGCAATTCCCAGCCAATCAACGACTCGTGGCCGCTCTCGCCCCGAGGGCTGACAATCGTCTCACCATCTCATTGCTGAACGCGTCCGTTCCAAGTGTGCACGTTTTCATGTACAACGAGGAAATGGCTCTCGGGCTGGACGTCGTATTGACGCCGGGACTCTCAAAGACGTTCGACTTCCCCTGGTCGACATCCAACTTCGTGACCCTCGTGGCCGAAACCGTGGGGGGTCCCGGAAGCTTCTCGCTCGGGTGGACCTCGGAGCAAGCGCCCGTCCAGCAGAATTCGTTCCTTCTTCCTCTCGGCACGATCGCTCTCCTGATCGTTTTCGCAGCGACCCCTGCGTTGTGGCTCGTGCTCCAGCGTCGACGGCGCCTAACGTAGCGGCGTTTCATGTTCGGTTCGGTCACCAAGACGCAGCTTGTCGGCTCACACCGTCGTCCCTCCCGTAAACCTTTAAATTTACGGTTTGACAGGGAGGCCTGGCGGATTTTGGGCTTCATCCATACGGCGCATTTACTTGGCCGCTGGTACACGCCAAGTGAAGGTCTTCGCGGTTGCCGCGACTTGCTAATGTTGTTGGTCTTCGCTCGACGTGACAGCCGCGACCGGTATGGCCTAAGTCGTTCGCAATTCCCGCCTCTTTAA
>VBLU01000202.1 GCA_005879065.1 Methanobacteriota archaeon | reverse complement strand
GAAGGTCCCGGCCCGGAGCGCTTTCACCGTGCGGTTCACCTGCTCCCCGTTGGGGGAGTACGACCCGAAGTGGCCACAGGGCTGCAAGGCATCCGATGCACTGCCCACGGCTTCCCAGGGATCGGGGATGTCGAGGATTATCGCATCCACGTCACGTTCTACGATGCCGGCACGAGCGTCCCCAACCTTGAATTCGACCGGACCGTCGAGGTTCGCGGCAGCGACGTTTCGACGTGCCTGTTCCAAGAAATCGGCTCGCACATCGTAGGTGACGACGCGACCCTTCGAGCCGACGGCGTGGGCCAACGCGAGGGTCATTGCGCCCGAGCCGGCGCCAACCTCCACGACAAAATCACCTGGCTTCAGGTCGCAGTTCCAAACGAGCACAGGTGCGTCCTTCGGACCGATGATCTGGGCTTGCCGTCGCAGCAGTTCCACGTGGTCCCTGATCGAGGGGGTCAGCACGAGGAACGTTCGACCCCCCACCGTCCACCGACGACCGACCAATTCTCGCAACGTGTCCGCTCGGACGACACCGACCGCGGGGACGCTCACGATCTCTTGGTCAAGGACCACAAGATGCTTGGCACCGGACGGCTCGAGAAGCACGACCCGAAGGGGTTCCACGTCACGACAATGTCGCGCGGATTGTAAGACTTTTCGCGGATGCCGCAAAGGTTAATGGGGTTTGCCACTTTCCTCGCATGTTAGAGTCTACCATGGCCCAAGTCTCCGGGTCGCTGCCATCTCCCACGAGCCGGGGGTCCACGCGATGGGCGGCCCTACGCCCGACTCGTCAGTTCCGTCGACGCCTTTTCCAAGCATCCATCGTAACGGTCCTGTTCCTCGCCTTCGTTGGTGGACTTACCGTCCTGTTCGGCACGATCATCCTGCAGTACGCCGTCGGAGGATTGGTCGTCAGTAGCATCGTGATTGTCGCGGCGATCGGCCTCACGGTCCTCTACGGAATCCGCGGTTTCGCCAATTTTGCGTACGGAGATCTGATGACGCTCGGGGCCTATCTGGCGCTGCTCCTCAGCCTCAACGGCCTCTCCCTCATCTGGGGAGCCATTGTCTCGTTTCTCGTCCTCGCGGTGGTCGGTGTCCTGCTCGAGGTCGTCATCTTTGCACGTCTCGAAGGCCGCGGACCGGTCCCTCCCATCGTCGCCTCCGTAGGCGTCGGACTCATCATCCAAAATGGCGTACGAGCCGTGGCGGGGACTCAAGAGTGGCTCTATCCGGTGCCCGCCTCGCAGGACATTGTACTGATTCCGGGTGTCGGCCTCCACCCCGTCCGCGGATTCCTCACGCTCGGGGTCGGACTCACGCTCGTGTTCTCAGCCCACGTTTTGCTGAAGTACACGAATCTGGGGAAGGCGATGCGGGCGACGGCCGACAATCTCGAGCTCGCGAAGGCGACGGGCATCGATACGAAGCGCGTCACCTACGCAGCTTGGGTTGTGAGCTGCTCCTTCGCCTCGACCGCGGGCGTCCTGCTTGGTTTGGGTACCGCCCTCAACCCCACCATGGGTTTCGACATCATCTTGCTGATCTTCGCGGCCGTCATTGTCGGCGGAATCGGCTCGCCGTACGGGGCGATGCTCGGTGGTCTTCTCGTCGGACTTTCTCAAGAGATGTCGGTTCCGTTTCTGCTCTGGCTCGAACGTCCGGACGTCATCGGATTGCAGTTCGGCACCGCGTACAAGGTCGCAATTCCGTTCATCATCCTCTTCGTCGTCCTGGGTGAGCGCCGCAGGAGCGAAACCCCGACGGGTGAAGCGAATGGAGGTAGGTGAGTCGTGACAGGCGGTGCTTCCACGCATGTCTCGAAACAAGCTCCAGTGCCCACCGTACCGTGGGGCGGGATCGTCGCCTTCCTCGCCATCGCGGGCATCGTCGGCGCGGGCGTGATCGCAGGCTTGTTGGCCGGAGCTTCGACGCAAGGGATCTTGACGAATCTCGGATTCTACGCCAGTATCGCAATCATCTTCGCCGTCCTCGCACTCGGCTTCAACCTTCAATGGGGTTACACGGGGCTGTTCAATGCCGGGATTGCCGGTTTCTACCTGATCGGGGCGTACGTCGCGGCGATCGCCATTACCGCTCCCTCCCCGCCGATCGTCGTCGGCGGGATTCCGGTCTACCCGGGGCATCTCGGCGGTTACTCCCTCCCCCTGGCGGCAGGGATCATTCTCGCGATGTTCGCGTCCGGGGCGACCGCGGCGATCATCGCGCTTCCGGCACTACGGCTACGGGCCGACTATCTCGCGATTGCGACGCTGGCCTTCGCCTCGATTCTCCAGATCTTCGCCAACAACCTGCAGTCGGTGACGGGTGGCGCCATTGGAATCACAGGTATCCCGAAGCCTATTGCCTTTACGACGGCCGACGCGCCCTTCCTGAATGCGCTCACGATCGTCGGAATCGGGTCCGCGATTCTCCTGTTGTTCATCCTCCTCCTTCAATTCATGGCGGAATCCCCGTGGGGTCGGGTTCTGAGGGCGATCCGCGAGGACGAGGAAGCCACGATGGCTCTCGGAAAAAACACGTTCAATTACAAACTCCAGGCGTTCGCGTTGGGTGGAGCATTGATGGGTCTAGCTGGCGCCCTGTTCGCGGTCACACTGGGCTATATTTCACCGTCCTCCAGCTTCGCTCCTTCCGTGACGTTCTCCGTTTGGGTGATGGTCATCGTGGGTGGATCCGGCAACAACCGAGGGGCCATTTTCGGCGCGTTCCTGATCTACGGCTTCGAGTGGCTGTCCGTGCAGTTGAAAGACTACATTCCGAGCGCCCTCGCCGAGGGCCTTCCCG
The DNA here is from genome assembly GCA_005879065.1 of Methanobacteriota archaeon. Taxonomy (GTDB): domain Archaea; phylum Thermoplasmatota; class Thermoplasmata; order RBG-16-68-12; family RBG-16-68-12; genus RBG-16-68-12. Next base: position 2,386 of record VBLU01000202.1, on the reverse strand, counting down.
GCATCCGTTCCCTGTTGATTGCCACAGGCGTTGCGGCCGCCGTCCTCCTCGTTTTCGTCCTCTTTGTCGGTCGCTTCATCTGGCCGTCGGCCCGGAGTCGAATCCTCACCACCGTCCGAGAGCGGGCGTGGGCAAGGAGCGCCATCGTCGCAGCGTTCGTGCTCTACGGATTGGGATGGGTGTTTGTCTTCCTCCAGCAGTACGCACCGCGGGCGATTGGGGACACCATCTTCTACCTCAGACTGATGTTCATCGGCGTGCTGTTGATCATTTTGATCATCTATCGTCCAGAGGGAGTCCTCCGAGAGCACAAACGCGTATTGAGGTGAACCGCGGGTATGGCCTCCGGACCGATCCTTCAGGTGAATGGCATCGAGAAGGCGTTCGGTGGGATCCGGGCCGTCGATCGGTGCAGCTTGGCGGTCCTTCCGGGATCCATTACGGGTCTCATTGGACCGAACGGCGCGGGGAAATCGACTCTGTTCAACATCATCGCGGGACTGTATCGCCCCGACGGCGGGGAGATTTGGTTCGGAGACGCACGCATCGACGGCCTGCCGCCTTACGAAATTGTGCGCCTCGGACTTACGAAGACGTGGCAGATTCCTCACGAGCTTCGGAACCTAACGGTCCTCGAGAACCTCGTCCTCGCAGCGAAGGATAACGCGGGGGAGCATTTGCTCAACCTCTTCGTCAAACCGGGCGAAGTGAAACGCGACGAAATACGATGCCGGGCCCGCGCCCGGGAGGTGCTGAAATTGACGCAGCTCGAAGGACTCGCGAACGAGCACGCGCGATCCCTCTCGGGTGGACAAAAAAAACTTCTTGAGCTCTCGCGTGCGTTGATGTCGGACCCGACCCTGGTCCTCCTCGATGAGCCATCGAACACGACATGAATGTCGTCATGAACCGATGCGATTGGGTCATTGTGATGCATCAAGGCCGTCGGATCGCGGAAGGCCCTCCGGAGACGGTGAAGGCGGACCCGGCCGTGATCGAGTCGTATCTGGGGGGATGAAATTGCTGCTCCAAGCCCAGAACCTCCGGTCGGGCTACGGGGAGATGGAGATTCTCCATGGGGTCTCGATGACCCTGGAGGAGGGGGAGATGGTCGCGCTCATCGGACCTAACGGCGCGGGCAAATCGACCCTCATCAAGACCATGTTCGGCCTCCTTCGTCCCACGGAGGGCCGGGTCCTGTTCCGAGATACGGACATTACCGGGTTCCATCCTCGAGACCTTGTCATCATGGGCTTGGGCTATGTCCCGCAAACGAACAACACATTTCCCACGCTCACCGTCCTGGAGAATCTCGAGATGGGCGCGATTACTCGGAGAATCTCCCCCATTCCGCTCCCGTGGAATCGGGGATCTCAGAAGCGGACGCAGGCCCGGATGACGGATGCGCAAATCCGGAAGCGAGCCACGGAAACCATCGAGTTGTTTCCGAATCTGCAGCCGAAACTCCGCGAAGCAGCTGGTAGCTTGAGCGGCGGGGAGCAGCAGATGGTCGCGCTCGCGAAATCGATGATGCTCGACCCGGACGTGCTCCTGATCGATGAGCCCTCGGCCGGGCTTGCTCCCAAGCTCGTGGATAACGTCTTCTCCAAAATTGTCGAGATCAACAAACAAGGCACTGGGATTGTCATGGTCGAGCAGAATGCGAAGAAGGCCCTCGCCATCGCGCACCGCGGATACGTGCTCGAAACGGGCCGGAACCGGTTCGAGGGGACAGGAGACTGGCTGCTCCACAACACGGACGTCGGGAAGCTCTACCTGGGAGGCCAAGGCTGACTCACAAGAAACGGAAAATGGAAAGGTGGTTCAGAACCGGCGTGAAACGATCGCGGCCTGAACCTTTTCCGAGAATGTGCTTGGCGTCGCTGCCCCGAACGACTGGCTCGACATCGTCACCGGAGGTGCGGGTTGAATGCTCGACTCCGGGATGAAGGCGATCCGATAGATCCCGAAGCTGCTGTTTACACCCCAGACTTCGTAGGGTCCTCGCACATCACCGTTCGCGTCGAAGTCCTCCGAACCGGCCGCTCCCTCCCAGTTCACGGCACCTCCGGACTGGTTCAGCGTGCTCAAGGCAAGGGACCATTGTCCGGGCTTGATCACTGTTCCAGATCCCTTTGCAATCACGGGCAGGTTTGCCTTGATGGCATTTCCGTCGACCGAACCGGCCTTCTGCGCCGCGAGGGCGATGAGATAGACCGCGTCGTACGTGTAATCCGTGTACAGAACCGGGGTCGCGGTGGTCGTCGTGGCGGCCTTGTACTGAGTCACGAAAGTGTCGTGAATCGTCCCGAACGGCGAGACGGGCGAGGTGCCCTTGATCTTCGTCACGTCGACGCCGACCGATGGGTCGCGCAATTGGTCCATG
>VBLU01000050.1 GCA_005879065.1 Methanobacteriota archaeon | reverse complement strand
GGAGCTTCGCATCTCCGATCGGCTCCAGGTCCCCCGAAGTCACGAGGCCAGGGCCGCGCTTGTTCACGGAATAGATAATCGTGCAGTTCGGGCAACCCTCCCCATGGCAGGTCGGACAGTCCTCCCGGCGATTGTACAGTCCGAGGTCGGTCGGGATCGGGACGAGGCCGAGGCGATGGGCGATCATCTCGTCGAAGAGCGGGCTCACGCTCTCGTACTCCTTGCCGTCCTCCGCGCGGATCGGACCCAGGTGGAACTCTACGTCCTCGATCGCCATCTTCGGGACGTCGGAGACGAGGACGCGTCGCAGAGCGTTCGCATACGACGGCTCCGTCTCCTCGATCAGCAGGCGCATCGACTCCGGCGCGCCGGCGAGGACCTTCACCTTCACCTAGACCCGCCTCCCTCGACGCCCTCCCTTGGGCTTCGTGCCATCGTGAGGCACGGGTGTGACCTCTTCGATCCGACCGATCCGGAGGCCCGCACGGGACAACGCCCGGATCGCCGCCTGCGCCCCCGGGCCGGGAGACTTCGACCGGTTTCCGCCCGGCGCTCGGACCCGGACGTGGATCGAGTCGATCCCCTTCTCCTTCGCGGCGTCCGCCACGCGTTCCGCCGCCTTCATCGCGGCGTACGGGGAAGCCTCGTCCTTGGCCGCCTTCACGACCATGCCCCCGGTCGCCTTCGTGATCGTCTCGGATCCGGTGATGTCGGTCAAGGTGATGATGATGTTGTTGTACGACGCGTAGATGTGGGCCACTCCCCATCGCGGCATGGTCACTCCTCCTTCGGCGTCGGCGCGGGCTCAGGCTCCGGTGGAGGAATCGCGGGCTCGTCGCCCGCAAGGTCCGGACCTTCCTCGTCCTCGGCGCCTCCCGGGGCCGGCGGACCGGGAATCTGCCCCTGCTGACGGACCGGATGCAGGTCGTTTGAGATTCCGGACCGCTCGTCGTACGCGATCACGTTCTCCTGCGTCCGGCTCACGAGGATCCCGGGGATCGTCACGCGGCGGCCGCCGACGGACACATGTCCGTGCACGATGAACTGCCTCGCCTGCCGCGGGGTGAAGGCGAGTCCCTTCAGGAACGTGAGCGTCTGGAGTCGCCGGGAGAGGACGGCCTCCACGTCGAGCGCGAGCACGTCGTCGAGGGTCGTGCCCTCGAGAGGCAAGAGCCCCAGACGTCCGAGTCGACGGAGGAGCTGTTCGCGTTCCTTCTCCGCCTGCTTGTCGCCCGTGCGCACGCGGGCCTGGAGCTCCCGCGCCCGTTGTCGGAATCGCCGCAGGATGTACTGCGAGCGCCACAATTCCTTCTTGTTCTTCAGACCATATTTCTTCAACAGTTCGTTCTCCGCCTTGATGCGCTCCGCTTCCCACGGATGGGAAGGCCGCTCGAACTTCGCTCGGGAAAACTTCGGATCGCCCAACGACTCACACCTTGGCCGGTTCCTTCTTCTCTTCTTTCTTCTCTTCCTTCTTCGGGGCGGCTTCCTCCGCCTTCTTCGCCTGGGCGGCGGCGAGGGCGGCCTTCTTCGTCACCCCGACGGTCAGGCCGGTCCGGCCGTTGGACCGCGTGCGTTGCCCACGGACCTTCTGTCCGGTCTCGTGGCGGACGCCCTTGTACGAACGAATCATCTTCATGCGGTTGATGTCGTCCCTCCTTCGGATCTCGACATCGGCGCCGGTCAAATGGAGGTCGACTCCCGTCTCCCAGTCCTTGGGGCGATTGACCATCCAATGCGGGAAGGCCTCTCCGAGGTTCGCGAACGTCGCCTCGATCTTGTCCGTCTGCTCCTCCGACAGATTGCCGAGTCGCTCGGTCCGCGGGACGCCTGCCAGATCGGCGACCGCCTCGGAGATCCGGATGCCGACGCCCGGAATCGCGGTGAGGGAATAGGAGACCGACCGCGTCCCATCGAGGTCCGTGTTCGCCATGCGGACGATGTAGCGGAAATCTTCCTTCACGCCCTCCAGCTTCTTCGGCCCTCGCGGGGCCTTGGGCTCCTCCTTTTCCTCGTCCTTCTTCTTCCCGCCCCGTTCGGCTCTCTCGGCCTTCGCCGGCACCGGCGGGCCTTCGGGTTCAGGGCTCGGCTTCTCCTCAGGCATCGATGAAATCCCCGGATGGGATGGGCATCCAAACTTCAGGACGTATTTAAGGATTCGGAGCGCGCGCCCAGAGGTCCGGGTACTCGAGGACCAGTCCGGCGTCGTCGACCAGGATTTCGACCGAGTATCCGGAGTCGAGATTTTCGAATCGGTATCGTCGTGGCCCGTTCGATCCCCGGTCGATCGAGGCGCTGCCAGCGGACCGTCCGTCGCGATTCGGCATCGCTCATCGGGTCTCCGCGACCTTCAGCGACTTGCGCATCGCAACCGCATATTCCTCGTATCCCGCGGATCGGTAGAACGCCTGGGCCTCCGTGTTCTTTTGGCCGGTCAGCACGACCAAGTGGGACGCGCCCCGTTCGCGGGCGATCCCCTCCACGTACTTGACGAGCCGCGAGGCCACTCCCAATCGGCGGGCCTCGGTTTCAACGAACAGGTCGGTCAGCTCGGCGTAGGGCGCAGGGTCCAGCGAGTCCGTGACCCGCAGGCTCGCAAAGCCCGCGATCCGCTCCCCGACCTCGGCGACGATGACGGTCTCGTGGTTCGCTGCCTGGCGTAGTCGCCCCGCGACCGAGGTCTCCGTGACTCGACCGCCGAAGTAGGCGCCGTAGAAGGCCTCGAACAGCGGGACGAGGCCCCGGGCATCGTCCGGGCGAACGATCCGGACCCGGATTCGCGACGGGCCTGGTGTCGCGGCCATCGCTACGCTCCCGACTTGATCGACCGGAGGACTTTGTAGCCGCTCCCGCGTTTCACCACGTCGGCGCCGTCGAAGGCTTTCGTCATCCGGAGCCGAAGCGTGTCGGCCCCTTGTCGGGTGCGGGCGACGAGCCAGAGGCTTCCGCCGTCGAGCAAGTGGGACGGGGCTTCCGAAATGATCCGATCCACGACGACGCGGCCCGCCCGGATCGGAGGATTGCAGAGGATGTGATCGAAAACCAAGTCGTCGATCGGTGCGTACACGTCCCCGATGCGGACCTCCGCGTTCCGGGTCCCGTTCGCCACGAGGTTCGCGCGGGCCAGCGCCGCGGCGCGCTCGTTCACGTCCGTCAGGATCACGTGCCCCCCCTGGGAGAGATGCGCGGCGACGATTCCGATTACGCCATATCCGCATCCAAGATCGAGGATCGACTCACAAGGCCCCACTTCGATCGCCTCGAGGAGAAGTTCCGTCCCGCGGTCGAGTCCCTCGCGGGAGAACACGCCCGAGTCCGTTTGAAAGAGGAATGGACGGCCCCGAATCGTGACCGTGATCCGGGCCGGCCTTCGCGCCGATGCGGGTCGTTTCTCGAAGTACTGTCCGCCCATGCCCGCGACGAAAACCCGGGGACCGGCTTAAGGCCGACGTTCACTTCTTCGGGCCGGGCGCGTGTGTGACCCCGTCCAGGAGGACGGTCGCGATCCGCAGGTCCTCGCTGGAGCCGGAGTAGTTTCCCTGGTGGAACTCGCGTTCCGCGCGGCCCAGGACTTCCTGGATGTCGGGCAAGAACGAGAGCCCACTGCCCGCGAGCAGACGGACCCGGGTCCGTGTCTCCTCGATGTCCTTCCCCAGGGCGGCGCGCGCGTTCGTCCGCCGAGCAAAGGCCTGCAACGCGCGTTCGAGGTGTTCGATCGCCCGGTCGTAGCTCCCTTCCCGGATCGTGCGACGGGCGTCGCGCAGCGCGGCATCGGCGGCGTAGGAATGGAACCCTTCCCTCTGGAGCCGCCCATACAGGATCTCCGCGTCGGCGAGGGTCGTCGACGCCTTACGATAGTGTTCCGCGATGGACTTCACGTCGTCTTGCAGCCGCGAGGCCATGGCCGCGGCCGGTTCAATGAGTCCGCGGTCGAGCATGTCGCGAGCCATCTTCACCTGGGTCTCGACCTCGTGGGTCAGGACGCCTTCGCCTCGCAGATCGCCCAACTTCGCATCGATCTCGGTCAGGGACTTCGTCGCCTCGGCGAACTGGGTCTTGAGGCCCCGAGCCTTTTCTTCGATTCCCTTCGCGATCTCCGCGGCGTTTCCCGGGTTCCCGAGGGCGAGCTCCTTCGTCGCCACGTGGATCGTCTGTTCCAAATTCGACGCGGCCCCGTGGGCGAACGCGCCGCTGTCCGCGGACCCTTTCAGGTTCGCGAGAGATTCGATCGCGAGCTCGGCCACGAAGATCCGATTCGAAGCGATCTCCGACTTCTCCTGGAACGCCCGGCCCTCTTGCGTCGCCCGCACCAGGATGTCGCGGGCCTCCAGGTAGTTCGGCACGAACGCCCCGTTCTCCGAGATCCCCGCGACGACCTTCTCCTCCGCGGTCCCAGCGACCTTCGCGATCGCCTCCGTGTCGAGACCGAGTCGCTTCATCGACCCGATCTGGGATTGGAGACCTTGCAAGGCCTTCTGGTATTGGCCGAACCGTTCGTCGAGTTTGATGGCGATGGACTCCGCTCGCTTCGCGGCCTGGACCGCCTTGGCGTACTGATGTGCGTCGAAGAATTGCTTCGCGATTGCGAGCGTTGCCTCAGCCGGTTTGATGTCGGCCATCGTGAGCCGCAAGACGGTGACGAGTCCTTCCGTGTGCCCGATCGCTTCCTCCGCGTGGCGCGCCTTTGTCGTCTTCAGGAAGCCGATTCCCGATCCCTTGTCGTCGAACATGTGATCACCCGGCCCGGGAACTGCGTGGCCTTCTCACACCAGGAGAAACCTGCGCGAAACCGGTGGGATGTGGAATACATGGAGGGAACCGGGGATAAGGGTTCCGACGGGCCCTCCGACTCCGTCTTGTCATTCTCGATACCATGAATGGGCAACGATTTGTACGCGCCTCACGGTACCGCGAACCGGAATGGCCGGTCTCCTGCGACTCGCGCGGCCGGGGAACTGCGTGATGTCCGCGGTCGGGGTGGGGATCGGGGGCCTCGTCGCGGTCCACTCGGCTGCCTGGGGGGAGTTCGCCTGGCCGCTGCTCTGGGCCGGCGCTGCCGCCGCGGCCTTCACCGCGGGCGGGAATGCCCTCAACGATGTGTACGACCGGGAAACGGACCGGGTGAACCATCCGGAACGCCCGCTCCCCGCCGGGAAGGTGAGCGTCGCCGCGGCGAAGTCGTTCGTGGTCTCCGCCTTTACCATCGCGGCGAGCCTTGCTGTCTTCGCGAGCGTCTGGGCCTTCGCGATCGTCCTCGTGAACATCGCCCTCATGGCGTCCTACGAGGCGGCCCTGAAGTCCCGCGGCGCGCCCGGAAATCTCGTGATCGCCTACCTGGTCGGATCGTTGTTCCTCTTCGCAGGGGCGAGCGTCTTCCGGTCGTCGATCGAGCCGCTCGTCCGGACGGGCATCTTGGCTGCTCTCGCTTTCTTCACGACGATCGGCCGCGAGATCACGAAGGACATCGAGGACATTCGCGGCGACGTCGATCGCCAGACTCTCCCCCATCGAATCGGGTCGCGTCGGGCGGGCTTGGTGGCGGCGATCTCTCTGTTCGTCGGAGTGGCGTTGAGTCTCGTCCCGCTCGCCCTCGGGGTCCTGTCCCTCGGGTACGCGATCCTCGTGGTTCCCGCCGACGGAATGTTTATTTACGCCGCCCTCCACTCGGCGGCGAATCCCGCGCGGTCCCAGCGCGTGGCGAAGTACGGGATGATCGTCGCCCTCGCGGCCTTCCTCGCAGGTGCGTTCGTGTGAACGTGTACGAGTCGATCTTGGAGCGGCGACGGAAGGGACCGCTCCACATGACCTTGCTCGATCCGGACAAGCAGACGCCGCCCGACGCCGCCTCCCTGTCCTCGGAGGCCGCGTCCGCCGGTACGGACGCGATCATGGTCGGCGGCTCGACCGGGGTCACGCAGGGACGCGTTGTACTTCATGAGCCTCCTGAACAGCCGCGACCCGCGCCTGATCGTGGGCGAACAACGTCTGGCCGCCCCGATCGTGAGGGCCTGGGGGCTCGAGGCGATCCCGATGGCCTACTTGGTCGTCGAGCCGGGGATGCGGGCTGGCGAGGTCGGCGACGCCGATCTGATCTCCCGCAAGAACCCGACCGTCGCGGTCCAATACGCCCTCGCGGCCCAGATGCTCGGCATGAAGCTCGTGTACCTCGAGGCGGGCAGCGGGGCGCCAGAACCGGTCCCGGACCGGGTCATCCGGGCGGTGCGCGATGCGATCGACATCCCGGTGGTCGTCGGCGGCGGCATCCGGACGCCGGAGGCCGCCCACCTCGTGACCCGGGCGGGCGCGGACATCGTCGTGACGGGCACGATCGTCGAGGTGGCCCGCGAAGGACAGGCCTTACGCCGGATCATCGAAGCGGTGAAGGCGGGCTGATGCACGTCTTCCGGGCGAAGACCGCGGGCGAGAGCCACGCCGAGACGACGCGGATCGCACGGCGGCTGTTCGTCTCGCCGGCCCCCCGGAGGATTGTCCCCGCGATCCTCGCGTTCTCGGTGATGGAGGCCTATCTCCTCGTATACCCGGCGCTCGACGGAGTTCGGGTCCTCCTGGGCGGCGTGGCGATCGGGTTGCCCGCCTTCGTGGCGGCCTTCGGCACGGTCCCGCTCGCGAACCGCCTCGGCGGCCGGATGTACTTCCGCCGCTCTTTCCTGCTCGCGTTCGTCGGCCTCATGCTGCTCGGGGCGTTCCAACTGGTCGCGGTCCTCGCCCTCACGGCGTACTCCCTGTTCGGCGGCGTTCCGTATCCCGATCGGATCCATCGAGTCGCCGTCCTCGGGTACGGCGCGATGCTCTGGACGCGCGAGGTGATCCTGAGCGCGACCTCGAATTCGAAGCATCTGCGCTCCCTCCCGGCGGCTTCCTTGCAACCCCTCCTCGGCCTCGTCGGACTCGCGCTGTTCGTGCCGCTCCCGCCGGGCGAAATCGTCCTCGCCCTCGTCGTGTTCGCCTCGTTCTTCGCGAGCGCGGTCGCGTATACGGAAATCGCGAAGCGTCCCCTCCTCCGATCGTTCGGCGTCGACGGACTGAAGCTCCTCCGATCCACGTTGGATCACTACACGGAACCGGAGGCCTCCGGCATCGCCGAGCTGGAGACGTTCTTCGATTCGATGAGCGTGCGCGCCCGCGTGCGGGTCGGTGGCCTCGCCTTCCGCGTCGGAACGCGGCTGAAGGCCCTCTTCATCGCACCGACCGTCCACCCGGGTCCGATGGGGTACGTGAGCGGCAGCGATCTCCCGACGAAGATCGCCCGGGACCTCTCCGACCTCACATCGAACGTGATGGTGGCGCACGGTCCGACGACCCACGACGAGAATCCCGCGACGACCGCCGAGGTCCGGAAGGTCGCGGAGGCGGTCCGCACCTCCACCGGGTCCGCGACGTTTGGGGCCCAGGTCGGCCAGGCCCGTCGGACGACCTACGGCCGGGCCGCGGCGCTCGCGCAGGCCTTCGGCGACGTCGTCCTGATCGTCGCTTCGTTCGCGCCGCAGCCGACGGACGACATCGACAGCGCGACCGGTTATGCCGCCGTCCAGGAAGCGCGGCTTCAAGGGGCCCGAGACGCCGTCTTTGTGGATGCCCACAACTGCCTGGAACCCGGCGTCGGCCTCACTTTGTTCGGCAGCCATCGGAGCCACGAGATCATCGAGGCAGCGAAGTCCGCCACGCAGGCCGCGCTCGCGGCGCCGAAGGCCCCGTTCCGCGTGGGATATGCGAACCGGAAAGGCTTCTCCACTCCGGACCAGGGGATCGGAGCCCGCGGCATCGAGGCGATCGTGGTCGAGACCGGCGGGCAGAGAACCGCCTACGTCCTCTTCGACGGCAACAACATGGTGCCCGGTGTCCGCGATGAGATCCGAGCGAAACTCGCGTCGCTGGTCCAGGAATCCGAGGCGATGACGACGGACAACCATTCCGTGAACCTGACGATGGACGGATTCAACGCGGTCGGGGCGGTGCTCGGCCGCGACGTGATCCTCGTGCAGGCGGAGGGGGCCGTCCGCGAGGCGATCGACGGCCTCGAGGAGGCCGAGGCCGCCGCCTTCGTCGCAGACATCCCCGACTTCCGGATCTTCGGGCCGCAGTCCGCGGCCCGCTTGACCACGACGATCAACTCGACCCTCGCGGTCCTTCGTCCGGCCTTGTACGTCACCCTGAGCGGCGCGGTCGCGGTCGGGGCCCTCGTGATGGTCCTCTTCTAAACCAGGTCGAGGAAGCTTCGGTGGATCCGCAGGTCCCCGCTCAGTTCCGGATGGAAGGCCGCCCCAATCAGGTGTCCCTGACGGGCGAGGACGATTCGATCCTTGTACCGAGACAGCGGCGAGCAATCGCCCCAGGTCCGCAGGATCGCGGGTGCTCGGATGAAGACGCAATGGAACGGCTTCTCCATGCCCTCGATCTCGAGGTCCGCCTCGAACGACTCTCGCTGTCGCCCGAACGCGTTCCGGTCGACGGCCATGTCCATGAGGCCGAGCAGCCTCGTCTTCGTCTTGTCGGCTTGGACCCCTGCGTCCTTCGCGAGGAGGATGCAGCCCGCGCAGGTTCCCATGATCGGCATGGCCTCGTCCGTCGCGCGCCGGACGATCTCGTCGAAGAGGCCGAGTTGGACGAGGAGCTTGGAGATCGTCGTGCTCTCGCCGCCGGGGATCGTCAACGCATCGACGCGGTCCAGGTCCTCGCGGCGTCGCACGCTGATTGCGTCTCCGGGCTTCCCAGCCTCATGCATCGCCCGAGCGACCGCATCCACGTGTTCGCTCACGTCGCCTTGGACACCGATCACGCCGATTCGCATCGGTCGACTTAGGGCGGCAGCCGATTAAAACGATTTGGGGACGCCCGGTCGTTCAGCTGTTCTCGCGGTCCAGTTCGCGCCGGGTCCGGAACAATTCTTGCACGACACCGGCGAAGGTCTCGGAATCCGCGAGGAGGCCCAAGCGTTGGCTCGCGGCGCTGCTCAGGATCACCTCGTCCCCGGGATGCGGTGCGTCGCGGGGTCGGAGCACCTGGTCACCTTCCGGGAACACGGCCTCGCCCATCGGCGAGCACTTCAACGCGTCCGGATGGCGTTCGTCGAGCGGCACGACTTCGAAGAAGCGGTCGAACAGGATCGGGCGGCGCATGCGTCCGAGGACGGTGACCCGCACGCGGTCGTTCGACGGGTCCAAGGACGTGTTCCGTTCCAACGCCTCGCGGTTGATCCCGACCTGAAACAGGCCGAGTTCCGTGGACATCCCGCCGAACGGGGTCACGTACCAGTGTCGCAAGGTCTCGACGGGGAACGCCGGCGCGGGATCGCCCGGCGCACCGGGCTTACGAATCACGATGGAATCGACGTGTTCCTACGTATTAGTAGTGTAAGTCCTGAAAATCCGCATTGAGACTCGATTGCGACCAGGGAGAACACGTGTTCCCGAACCTGCGCGATATCCTTATCTACGACTCAAATGTAAGCGACTTTGAGGGGTGCCCTCACGGCCATCGGTTTCGTCCTGATTGACATCGAGCCGACCTACGAGAAGGAGGTCTACGCGATGTTGATGAAGATCGGACAGATCGTTGAATTGTATCCGCTGTTCGGGGAATATGACCTCATCGCGAAGGTCGAGGCCGATTCCTACGAGGCGATCGGAGCGGTCGTGATGTCGAAGATCCGGTCGATCGAGGGCGTGAAGGCGACGAAGACCCTCGCCCGGGTCGCGTTCTAACAGATTGGTGCCCCGCAAGGCAGAGACAGACCAAGCTCGCCTACCGCTCAAGTTATGCATGCTCGCTACGACCGTCGCCCCCAGCGACTTATCGGTGCTCGGTAACAAAGCTCTTGACGGAAATCGCCAGCCGGTCCCGCCCTCCTTATCGCGAGTGGAAAATGTCCCCTGACGCATCCCCGGCTTCGGTGTGGGAGGCAGCCCGATGAAAGGCGACCTTGCGTTCCACCCAACCGCGCTCTCCCCACAGCCGTGCATAGGCGAAGAGCGCTAGCACGACGATGACAACGATGGCGACAAACGCGAGGATTGCAACCAGTGCCGGATCGAATGTGGGAGGCGCGTCGCTCGGCAGCCATGACAGCTTCATTTGCAAGGGAACAAAGACGAGAAGGGCGAGGATCCCAATGCCGAAGAGGTCCCGGGCGAGCTCACGAAGCGTCCACTCGTACCACCCCGGCTTCCCATGTCGGTCGAGGATCGCCCGCTTGCGGGCTCTGACGTACCTAGCTGGGTCTGTCGAAACCCTGCGGGCGGCGGCCAGTGAGCGATCGGGAACTGAAGTCACGAAACAGGCTAAGGCACGGCGCGATAAGGACCCTCGCCATCCCGTTTGCGACCCGCTCGCATTCAGATCATCAGCTGAGGGGGTCGGGACTGGCGCTGTTCATCCCAGGGCTCCGGCAGACTCGCGGGTGGGACCCGGCCGAACCGCACTTCGAGTTGTGAGCCAAAATGCATAATAGGGGCTCTCACATCCCGCGAAATGAGTACGGAGGGGAAGGATGGAGCCGTCCGCGTCGCCCGCGCCTGAAGAGAAGCCGCTTGTGGAAACGAAAAAAATTGGAGCGCCAAGGATAGTCCTCGCGATCCTCGTCGCAATTATCGTGATTCTCGCGGGCGCGCTTGCGTTCGTCGAATTCTATCATCCTGCCATTCCGCCGACGCCGACAGGGATCCTCTCGGTACAGTCGACGTCTCCCACGGCCCAACAGGGAAGCGTCCTGCGGTTCACCCTGTCCAATTTGAGTTCTAACGCCCATGCGGTCGTCCACATGGGCGACGGCCAGATCGAGAACACGACAACGCCCACGTTCACGCACAAATACGACCTTCCGGGCGCGTATCTTGTATATGCGGAAGAATTTGGGAATGCGAACGGCACTGCCTTCGCGAACACCGCGAACGCATTGATCAGCGTCACGGTCGTCCCTTCGATTCCTTTCCAGCTATCTCAATATCTCTCCGTACCTCAGATTTACTTCAACAAAAGCCTCTCAGGGAATACGAATGCCCCGATTTTTGCGGCGGGGACTCAAGCGTCTCTGTTCGGCGCGTACGGAGAGGCCTCGCAGCTCCGTGACACCAAGGAGTCATTCTGGAACAAGACGCTAAACCAGTACAACAACATCACGGACATCGTCAGCCTCGATCACTACACCTGGGATTTCGGCAACGGGAAGGCGACGGATGTCCAGCCGGACCCGGACACTCTGCTCCCTGCCACGAACCCGGTCAATCAGGCGTACAGCAACGCCGGGTTGTACACGGTCCTACTCACCCTCTGGACCACGGAGACGCTGACCGCACAGTGGCACGATGTGGCGACGAACACGAGCTTCACGAACACGACGACGGTCAACACATACTCGGTCACCGTCGGTCAGACCCTCGCCGTCGGGAGCTGGTCCTTCCAGACGACATCGGGCAATGTGCCGAACCCCGGCGTCATTACGGAGATCGTGAACTCGCCGGGCGGCCCTTTCTCCTTCGACCCTCAAATCGACTACGAGACGACAGGCTTCGAAGTCGTCGTCAACACCCAAGCGACCCTGCTCATCTATAACAGCAGCAGCACGACGAGCTGGTTCCCGTACGTCGCGGATTCCGTGCCCACGGTGGGAAACGGCGTCTCCAGCGATTTCAAGACGTATACGTTCCACATCCGCCCTGGGATGGGATTTTCGAATGGAGATCCGATTACCGCCTACGACGTTTGGTACACCATGATCCGCGCAATCCTGTTCCAAGGAGGTTACCCCGGTGATGCGGACTGGATCCTCTGCAAATATCTGTTCCCAGTCGGCACGCCGCCGCTGAATTTCCAGCCCTTCGTGTCGATCGTGAATGATACGAACAAGGCGGTAGCGTTCAGCGCGATTGTGAACGCGGTGAGCTACAACAACGACTCCCAGACGGTGACGTTCCATCTCGCGATTGCGAAGTCCCCCGCGGAGTTTTTCACGTCGATCAACGATGCCCTAGGAACCGGAATCTTGGACGCCGCATGGCTGAAGAGCGTCGGGGCCGGAATCACGTTCACCCCCGACGGATTCCTGGCCTACCAGGACCAGGCGAACGAGGGGAGCTACAACCTACAAGTCCAGTACCACCCGGTCGCATCTGGCCCCTTCGAAATCAACACTTATGTGCCGGCCACGGCGGTGGTCTTGACGCCAAACCCGTACTTCCCAGGAATCCCCGCGATCCCAAAACAAGACAAGACGGTCATCCTGAAGTGGGTGTCCTCGCCGGCCGTCGCGTACCAACTCTTCGCGAGCGGACAAGGTGACATCGTGACCTTGCTGCCGCCGCCCTACTACAAGACGATCAACACGGGCCTCGTGCCGAACCAGGCGCATATCGAAGGACCATTCCCGACGATCACGGAGTTCTTCGTCGTTTTCAACGTGAACATCGCGACGAGCTTGATTTCGACGGACATCGGGCCTGGATATTCAATCCCCTCGGACTACTTCGCCAACCCGCTCGTCCGGGAGGCGTTCGCGTACGCCTTCAATTACACCCAATATGTGGACCAGATTCTTGGCAACAAGAAGTACGGGTTCAACTTCGGGAGTCCGTACTGCGGGGTGATTGTGAAGGGACTGCCGTACTATGTGCCTCCGACCGGCCTGCCGGGGTGTCCGACCTACGACTTAGCGAAGGCAAAATCCTTGCTGTACCAGTCCGGAGAGTATAACACATCCGTGAAGATTCCCATCGTCGTCCCGACGGGGGACGACACGGACTTCCTGGCGGCGCAGGTCCTTTCGGCAGCCCTAGCGTTCATTGATTCCAACATTGTGATGACGCCCGTGTCCATCACTTTCCATAATATCATCGGGTACTCTACGCCCGGCGCGAATCCGATGCCAATCTACTTCCTCGGTTGGATTGCGGACTACCCGTACCCCTCCGACTACACGGACGCGATGTACCTCGAAAAGGGGACATATCCCGGGCCGAACGGATGGGACCAGACGTACCTGAAC
>VBLU01000008.1 GCA_005879065.1 Methanobacteriota archaeon | reverse complement strand
GGCCATCCATGTAGTTGTCAATCTCGTCGTATACAATGCCGGGAGGCAATCGACCACCGTCCGGCCGAGCGCTGTCCCCGGGCATGAACCTTCTCGCGTCGTTGACAAACGCTTATCCGGCGGACGGCCGGTTCGCGGTGCGGGATGGGACCCATGTGCAAGCTCACGAAGACGGACAGTGCCGTCCTGTCGTGGTATCTCGAGACGCAATACGTGAATGAAATTGCCGCGCGCGGTTATGCCGTCGCACCGAACCTGGACCTGCCGACGCCTTCGCGCAAACTCACTCATTGAGAGAGGCGCCGGTCCGGGGCCGAGTGACCCCGTCCAGATCGTCCGCCCGCCGCTCCATCTGATCCGCCTTCGACCGCAGGTGCCGGGTGCGCTCCTCGAGATGGTTCGCCTTCAGGCGCGCCTTCGCAGCCCGGTGTCGGAGCTTGGCGGCCTTTGCGCGATCCTTGAGCTCGTGCTCCGGTCCCCGTCGGGCCGACCGGGGGAATACCGGCCGCGTCTCCGGCGTGGGCATAGGCGTCGGGGTCTGCGGTGTCGGTACTGGGTGCTCGGGCCCAGGCTCCATGGTCGTCTCGAACGCGCATTCGAACATAAGAGTTACGTCCACGGACTCACAACCCGAAAATACCGGCCCGTCCATCGGCCGACCCGTGAAGATCTTCGTCGAGGCGCATGGTTGCACGCAAAACTACGGGGAAGCGCGCCTCATGCAGGAAGCCTTAGCAGGGCAAGGTCACGCTCTCGTGACCACCGAGGGCGATGCCGACGCCCACGTCCTCGTCACTTGCACGGTCGTGGAGACGACCGAGCGGAACATGATCCGCCGCATGACCGAATTGGCGGCGTACGACAAACCCCTCATCATCGCCGGCTGCATGGCGGCCGCGCAGCGACAACGAGTCCTGGACACGGTGCCAAGGGCCAAGCTCCTGCCGCCGCGGAAGTGGCCCCAGATCGTCGAACTCCTGGACTCCGGGACGGCATGTGGCGAACGGTCCGCCGACATCGAGTCGCAATCGTTCGGATGGCACGACGCGATCATCCCGATCGAACAGGGCTGCGTCGGTCGATGCACGTATTGCATCACCCGGGTTGCTCGCGGCCGGGTCGCCTCGTACCCGGTCGACACGATCATCGAGCAGGTCCGCCGGAGTGTGGACCGCGGGATGAAGGAAATCAAACTGACCGGTCAAGACACGGGGGCGTACGGGCTCGACGCAGGGACGAACCTCGCGGCCTTGCTCCGAGCCGTTGACGGGCTTGCGGGAAAATTTCGCGTGCGTGTGGGCATGGCGGACCCCCTGACCGTTTACCCGATCGTGGACGAGCTCGTTGAGGCCTACGGCTCGGAGAAAATCTTCAAATTCCTGCACCTGCCGGTCCAGAGCGGAGACGACGCCATCCTGGAGGCCATGCGCCGGGAGTACAACGTGGCGCAGTTCGAGGACATCGTCCATACGTTCCGTCGCGCGTATCCCCGGATCACGCTTTCGACCGATGTGATCGTCGGCTTCCCCGGAGAGGATGACGACCAATTCGGAAAGACGATGGAACTCATCGAACGGATCCGTCCCGACATCGTGAACGTCACCCGTTTCTCGCCGCGCGTCGGCACTCCCGCGGCCCGGATGCCGAACCCCATCGTCGGATGGCGGGTGAAGGAACGCTCGCGCCAGCTGACGTGGATGCGGTTCGAGATCGCGCAGCAAATCCACGAGGCTTTCGTTGGCGAGGAGGTCGAGGTCCTCCTGACCGAGCCGGGCAAGGAGTCGACCGTCTTGGCTCGCACGCCCGAATATAGGCAGGTCGTCCTGGCGGGACCGCTGCCGCTCGGAGCCTTCGCCCCTGTCCGAATCGAGGCGGCTCGCGCAACGGACCTCCGTGGCACGCTCCTCGGAGTCCCGACGGAATTCCCACAGTCTTCGTCGGCGGCGTGAAGGACGAGCCGAGTGGTGGCCGATAAGTCGTCGCATCGCGCGTTTCCAAATCCCACATTCTCCTCCGACACAATGGGCTTTATACATCAGCACAAATCCGTGCCCCGCAGCCCCGTGGTGTAGTGGTCAAGCATTCGGGTCTTTGGAACCCGCGACGGCAGTTCGAATCTGCCCGGGGCTATCGGCATGAAGTCCTCGGCGCGCCTCACGTTGGGATTCGACGACCTCGACTCGGCCCGGGCCATCGCCGCCGCGGTGGCCGTCGACGATGACGGCTACATCCGGACGACCCGACGCGGACGGACCCTGATCGCCGAGGCGGCCGCGGACGGACCGATGAGCCTCCTCCATACGCTAGATGAATACCTCGCGTGCATCAGTGTGGCGGAGCGGGCGTCGAAGGCGGCACGCCCTCCCGGACGTACGCGGCGACGCCGCGCTTGAACGAGAGCATCTCCCGCCGGTTCATCGACGATTGGGCGACCGCGCACAGCTCGTCGTCGGGAGAGACCACGAGCATCTCGTCCCGAGGCCGAACCTCCGGATCCGCCTCCCGAACGAACTTCGCGAAGACATTCTTTCCTTCCCGGACGAACGGGACGGCATCCGCGTCGACGATGATGCGAAGTTGGGGAGGGTGGAACGCCCGATGGAGGCGTTGTGCGCCGGCCGCCTTCAGCGTGAATAGGCCGTCCTCCGCCCGCAGGGAAAGGACGTGGTCCCCGTCGACCATGACGTTGCGGACCTTCCCTGTGTTCTTCGACACCACGTAAGAGACTGTCCCGAGGAGAAGCGCGTCCGCCGCGCCGCGACCGAATTGATGGTCCGCGGTCGCGCGGATCCGAGCGGCGTTCCAGTCCACCGCCCGCTTCCCAGGGGCCCGGGCTCGAAGCTCGTCGAGGCTGGATTCGCCTTCCCA
Source organism: Methanobacteriota archaeon (assembly GCA_005879065.1). Classification (GTDB taxonomy): domain Archaea; phylum Thermoplasmatota; class Thermoplasmata; order RBG-16-68-12; family RBG-16-68-12; genus RBG-16-68-12. Next base: position 15,711 of record VBLU01000008.1, on the reverse strand, counting down.
CAAGAGGCCGAACGGATAGCCTGCGCCTGCGGCCCATTCACGAAAAAAGACCTCCGCGGCCTCGAGGGATTCGACGTCAAGCGAATCCGGCACGACGGATTGGGCCATGGGCCAGACGTGGTCGAGCTCGAGCGGAACGGGACCCCAGATGGATTTGACGATGGCGTGGACGTCCGAGGTTTCCATGACGCGCGCCACCGCGGAAGCGTAGGCCTCCGTAAAGGGTCGGCGGTTTTCTGGGAGCACGACAAGTCCCTTGGCCGACGGCGGCTGATATCGTTCCATGAGCCGTCGCCGGAACCGATGCAAGACCGGCCGGTGGGCGGTCTCCGGGCCCACATAGTACAGAGCGCCACGCCGCGCGACGGGCTCGAACTCCTCCAAGAACTCGTTGTGGTGACGAAGCTCCCGCAGGGCGACGAGCAAGGTTGGGTGAGCCCGGGCCCGACGCTCGACCAGCTCCCACAGGTCCCCATGCGCGATGGCCCGACGCACCTCGCGGACAGCGGCGAAGCAGGTGTGCAGGTTGTGCTCCGCGATGAGGGCCTCGTCCTGGGCGATCTCCTTCATCGCATGGTCGGTGCACACCGGACAGGGACAACCGCTCTCGCGGAGCTCGGACGCCCGTCGCGTGCCATCGGGGAACAGCATCCTCCCGTCCCGCGCGTACTTCGCATACGAGGCCGAATCGAACAGGTCGCATCCAAGGAGGGCAGCGAGGGGGAACACGAGCGGATGGCCCGCCCCGAAGAGATGGACGGGTTTCGCCGGGTCCAGGCCCTTCTTCGACGCGATGACGACCCGGGCGAGATCTTGGAAGCGATAGGATTCGAGTAGGGGGACCACGCCGCCGATCGCGCAGACGGAGACCCCGAGGGTGGAGACCTCTCGCGCGCACCGTTCGCGGAGGTCGGGATGAAGACCTCCCTGGACCGCTCCGACGAGGGCCATCTCCCCTCGGAGGGAATCTGCCTCCTTCGCACGGCGGATCGTCTCCTCAACGTCGGCGGCGGCCTGCGTTCGGTCATGCGACGGTTCGGAAAACACGTCGAGCATCGTGCCGAGGTCCGCGCCGATCCGCTTCTCGAATTCGATCACCTCGGCGTTCGTCACGTCCACGTCGCCGTACACATGGGATTGGAACGCGCCGGAATCCGTCATTATGGCGCCCGAGAATCCGAGGAATTCGTGGAGGCCCTGTCGAAGGACCGACTCTCGATGCGGCCCTCTCCCTAGGATGTACGCGTTCGTCATGAGGATCTCGGCATGGAATCGGTTCACGAGATCCGCCGGAGGGATGATCGGTCGGTTCGGGTTCACGACCGGGAGCAGTGCCGGCGTCGTCACCCGACCGTGGCGGGTCTCCATCACGCCGATGCGACCGAGCCCGTCCCGTTCGCGGACCTCGAACACCCGCGGCCCATCGGACCCTTCCCGTTAAGGCTTTCCCGCGGCTTCACCCACCTCTCCCGAAGGGATATGGCACGAGCCTTGTTGTCCGGACACCGCATGATCCGGGAGACGTTCGTCCACATTGCGGGCGTCGGGTATCGGATCGAGGAGAGGATCTGGCGTTCGGGAATCCGGACGTGGGACGATTTCTCGGCGGCGCCGCGCCCGCCTCGAATCGGCCAACGCCTCGCCCGACGGATCGAGGACGAGGTCGAACGGTCCGCGGAGGCCTTGCGTTCCGGCCGCCATCGCTACTTCGCACGCAAGCTGCCTTCGCGGGAACAATGGCGCGCGTTCGATGCGTTTCGTCGGCACGTCGTGTACCTCGACATCGAGACGACAGGATTTTCGATCGGCCGACACGCCGTCACCGTGGTCGGCGTCTACGACGGGAGGAGGAAACGCTCCTTCGTCCAAGGCGACAACCTCGAGGACCTTCCCGGTGCGCTCCGACAAGCCAAGATGCTCGTCACGTTCAACGGCTCGCGCTTCGACGTCCCCTTCCTCCGGAAAGCGTTCCCGCGGATGGGCCTGGACCTGATCCACATGGACGTGCTCCACTCCCTTCGGCGTCTCGGCTTCGTCGGAGGCCTGAAGTCCATCGAGGCCGAGATGGGGATCTCCCGCAGCGACGAGACGTCCGGTTTGCGGGGGTCCGATGCAATCGCGTTGTGGCATGCCTACCAGGCGGGCGATGACGACGCCCTGGACCTTCTCCTGACGTACAACCTGGAGGACGCGGTGAACCTGGAGCCGCTGGCCGAGTTCGCGTACGAGGCGCTCCGGTCCCTGTGCTTGGACCGCGGGTACGTCACGGCGGACCGATATGAGTCGGACGGCCACAGCGTGGTGCGTTTGCGGCCGTCGCGGCACGAAAATCGAGCGCAGGTCTCTTGACAACCTTCCGAGACAAACTCAACGTGCCCGGCCGCGGTACCGGTCGGGCGGATATTTCGCCTCGTCCTTCTTGAGCTTCGCGAGCATGGCCTCGGAGAGATCCATCTCGAGCGCGTTGGCCAGGCTCAGGCCATAGATGAGGACATCCGCAAGCTCCTCGGCGATGGCCGAGCGATCCTCGGAGGACAGCTCCGCGAGGCTCCCCGATCCACGCCACAGGAATCGCTCTAGGAGTTCGGACGCCTCGATCGAGATCGCCATGGCAAGATCCCTCGGCGCATGGAACCGCTCCCAATCCCTCGCGTGGACGAATTGACGGACGCGGTCCCGGAGCTCACCGACGGACGTCGTTGCGTCGGCCATGCCCGCGAATCCGACGATTGGTACAAAGTCTTACGCGATCACCGGGGCGGCGCCGCGGAGGTTCAGGGTTTGCTCCCTGACTTCGCCTTGCGGGGCGGCCAACACGCCGGGCGGGCCGACTTCGACCCGGGCCCGAAGGTTGCCGTCCTCCAGGGTGATCCGAACCGACTTCAAGCGGGAACGAAACAGCTGGAGACCCTTTCCGTTGCGGGAAGGCAACTCCTGCTCGCAGTAGACGAGGCCCAATCCCTCGAGCTCCTTGATCCGGCGGTAGCAGGCCGCGCTCGGAATTCCGAACCGGCGGCTGAGTTCCAGCGCGGACACGGGGCGTTCGAAGGTCCCCATGAGGATCCGGGCGGAGTACTCGTCCATCACGGTCTGGCTCAGTTGCAAAGGCTCCATCATATTCAGTCCCCCCGCAGTCCGAGGATCCGCGAGACGAGGTTGGTGATCTCGTCCGCTTCGAAGGGCTTGTTCACGTATCCGATGGCCCCGCGGCGCACGCTCTCGATCTCCGTGAAACTGTCACCGAAGGCCGTCATGAGGATCGCACGAAGGCCGGGTTTCACGCGGCGAGCGGACTCGATCAACTCGACTCCGTTGGGCCCCGGCATCCGGTAGTCCGTGAGGAGGAGGTCCACGTCGTGGTGCGCGAGCTTCCCCATCGCCTCGGGGGCACTGCCCGCCGTCACGACGGAGTAACCGACCACTTGGAATAGTTCAGCGAGGTTTTCGCGCACGCCGTCGTCGTCATCGACGATCAGGATGCGCCCCCCCGCGATTGTCGTCTTTTCCGGCGCCAGGATCATCATCGTCCTTCACTACACAACCGATGGAGGCGGGACGATATATATCGCCCAGTTGAGCGCGGTTGACAAGCGTGCGCGGTCTGGAGTCGGATCGGTCTTTCACGGTTTCGATATCAGCAATGAAGGCGCCTTGCGGTCGGAGAGCGCGCGGACGACGTGCCAGGCTCGCTGACCTGCGTCGGTCGCCGCGTACCGCCCGGCGTCGACTTTCGTCAACAGTCCGTCCGCTTGGAGCTTCTGGAGATGGAACGAAAGCTTCGAGGAGGAGTCGACGAAGTTCTTCTTCAGGATCGCGGAATACGCCACGGGTCCGGAGACAAAGACAAAGCCCACGACGGCCCGGCGGATCGGGTTCGCGAGGGACTCGAGCATTCCCTGGAGGACCACGGACGAGGCTCCCGGCTCCGGTTCGAGACCGACATCGGAAGCGAGGGTCGCATCCGACGACCGAAGGACCAGCGTGCCTCCTTTCTCGGCGCACTTCCCGCTCATGTGGCGGATCCAGGCCCGGAGGTCTTCCCGACCGTGCACCGCCTCGATCATGTCGAGGTCATCGGCGTAGACCACGGGACGTTCGACGCCGTTCAGGTATCCTTCGATCGCGGTGTTCAGATGGTACAACTGCGCCGGCGCGAAGACATGCGGCGGTCGGCCCTCGTGCGCGATGCGGAGGACCAGCGTAGCGCCCGACGGCGGTTTCGCGCGCGGTCCAAGCACGGCGACGAGAGCGGCACGACCCGCGGCCTCGGAAACGACGTCGGAGATCTTCGGGTCGCTCCCGACCGCCCCGAGCAGCGCGCGGGCGGTCCTTTCCTCCTGCACCATGTGGAGGGTCCGCCGGAGCGCTTCCAACTCATACGGTTTCTCGACGAAGTCGATCGCCCCTCCCTTCATCGCCTCGACCGCGGCGTCGATCGTCCCCTCGCCCGTGATCATGACCACGGCGGTCTCGGGCCTCACAACCCGGAGACGATGCAGGACCTCCAGTCCGGTGGCTTTGGGCATCCGAAGGTCGAGGAGGGCCACGTCGAACGACTCCCGCTCGACCGTGCGAAGCGCTTCACCCCCGTCCGCGGCGGTGACGATGGCGTGTCCGTCCTCACACAGGAGCGCGGCGAGCTCTTCCCGGAGGGTCTTGTCGTCATCCGCGACGAGAATCTTCATGCCGCCTCCCTTCGAGGGAGGAGGACCGTGACCGTCGTTCCGCGCCCCGGCTCGGAGGCGACCTCGAGAGAGCCACCGTGCCCGGTCGCGATGTGCTTTGCCAGGAGCAAGCCTAGGCCGATTCCCTCGCCCTCGACCTTCGTCGCGGAGACGGGCTCGAACAGGTGAGCCACGACCTCGGGTGTCATCCCGCTCCCGGTATCGGCGACCGTGACCGCGAACGCGTGCGGACGCTCTTCGACCCGAACGCGGACGGATCCTTTCGCGGTCGAGTGCATCGCATTGTCGAGGAGGTGGACCAACAGTTCCTGGATCAGCGGGGGATCGACCATCGTGACCGCGGCCTTTTCCCCCACCTCGACCTCGAGGGTCACACCCTTCTTCCGTTTCCGCGGCATCTGCGAGACCGCAGACCGGACGACGGATCGCAGGTCCGTCTCGATGGGATGGATCTGCCGGCTCTTCGAAAGACTCACCAACCCGTGGACGATCCTCGCGGCGCGCCGTCGCTCCGTGTCGATCTTTTCGAGCTTCCCGAGTGCGACGGGATCGGTCACTCGCTTGCTCGCGGCGGACGTCAGGAGGGAAATCGTCGTGAGGGGCGTATTCAACTCATGGGCAATGAAACCCGCCAGTTGGCCCATCGTGGCGAGCCGTTCTGCGTCCAAGAGACGTTCCTGGGCGCGCTTGCGGTCGATGGCCATGGCGACCTGCTCCGCCACGAAGTTGAGCACGCGCTTGTCCTCCTCGTCGAAGCGCACGCCTTCCGCATAGCTCTGGACCACGATCACGCCGACCGGCTTGCCCTGACTCACGAGCGGGGCGCCGACCCAATCGACGGACGGCGGTCCAACCGAAACGACCTCCCCATCTCGAAGGAGGTCCGCGAAGACCTCGGGGGAAGCCAGGAGCGGACGGCCAGTCCGAAGAACATACTCGGTGAGGCCGCGGCCCAGCGGTTGCCGAGAAGGAGCGCTTTCCTCCTCGTCGACGAAGTAGGGGAAGTCCAAGGCCTCGGCTTGATCGTCGTACAGGGCGATGTAGAAGTTCGTGGCGGGCATCAGGCCGCCGACCACCTTGTGGATCTGGCCGTACAACTCGGGAAGGTCTCTGGCCGAATTCGCGGCCTCCGAGATCCGGTACACGGCGGACTGGATCGCTTCCGTCTTCCGTTTCTGGGAAACGTCCATCGCGGAACCGATCACCCGGACCGGATGTCCGGTCGAATCGTGGAGGATGTAGCCGCGGTCTACCAAGGTCGCATACGTACCGTCGCGGCGACGGAACCGATACTCCGAGGTCCACACGGACCCGCCACTGCGGACGAGTTGGTCGATGCTCGTGACGACGCGCTCCTGGTCCTCCGGGTGCAGGTGCTCCGTCCACCAAGCCCCGGTCGGTTCAATCTCCTCGGGAGGAAATCCGAACACCTTCGAGACGTTCTCGTTCACCCAGAGCCCGTCCGTCTGGAGGTCCCAGTCCCACACGACGTCGTTGGTCGCCCGGCCCAGGAGGCGGAACCGTTCCTCGCTCCGTCGGAGGGTCTCCTCGGTCCGCATCCGCTCGGACACGTCGAAGGCCACGCCGATGGTCCCGAGGATCGCACCCTCGGGAGAACGGAGGGGCTCGATGTGCACGTCGTACGTCCGGCCCTGCCAATCGATCTGGGTGGCGACGCCTTCCCCGGCGAGGGCTCGGCGGTGTGACGCGATCGGCTCCAGGTCGTCGTCGGGGATGTTGAAGTATTCGAACAGGGTGAGGCCCCGCTCCCCGCTTCGCACGGTGTCCAGGGTCCGGAATCCGCCGCCCATCGCGGACGTGACCCGGAGTTCCTTGTCCGTGCTCCAGACCAGGACGGGGGCCTGCTGAAGGATCATCCGCAGGCGGTTCTGGCTCTGGGACAATCGCTGTTCGGCGGTATTCCGTTCCGTGAGGGCTTGCGCTTGCGTCTGTTCCGTCTCCGCGAGGCGACGCCGGTTCGCGGCCTCTCGTATATGCTCCTCCACGATCGCGGGCAGGAGCTCCGTGTACCGTGGCGTCTTCACGATATAGGAGGTCGCGCCGGACCGCATCGCTTGGATGGCCGCCTCCTCTCCGTCCGGCGGGACGACGAAGATCATCGGCGTCGTCGGGAAGCGATCCGCGAGGAGTCGCAGGACCTCGATCCCGGTCGCATCGCGTAGCTTGCTACCGATCACGACCGCGTCGAAACGATTCCCCATCGCGAGCTGGAGGGCTTGCTTGCCGGACGCCGCGGTCCGGACCAGGCAGCCGCTCCGGGTGAGGGCGGCCACGCTGAGGATCTGGTGCTCTTCGTTTCCGTCGACCACGAGGACGGCGAACGGAGGTTCGCCTGTCGTCCCCGCGACCGCCGAAGGAGTGGTCTGGGCCATGGATGACCGATGGGCGGGTGAACCGTCGCGACGAGAGCGTCGCGCGGACCCGATGCCATCCTTCCGGCCCGTATAAAGGCCTACCGGGGACATTCGCGGTTTCGACACTATGGAGCGGATGGAACCGATCCGCGATCGAACCCGGCCCGCTACGACGTCCCCGTGACGGCCCGCGTGACCTCGAAGCCGCCGTCCTCGAACGTGAGGGCGTAGTACCCGGTCTCGTGTTTCGTCGACCGCATCTTCACGACCCGAAGGCGTCGCTGGATGAACAGGTCCGATGTGGGATGCATCTCGAGGTTGATGATGCCGTCCGCCAGATAGGCCTCCTCCGGGGGCGCGGTCCCCGTGCCGGCCGCGAGGGGCCGTTCCGAGATCAGGATCGTCATCGGGCCGAGGTCCCGCAACCATTCGAACAAGAAGTACAGCTCGGAGCGGCGGTCCTGCATCTTCGCCATCGTCTCGAGCACATCGAGGGAATCGACGACGAGGACGGAGATCGAATCCATCTTCATCACGTTGTTGCAATACATCTTGAAGAGCTCGAGCCAGGTGCCCCGCCCCTGGAGGTAGTTCAGGTTCTTCCGGATGTTCCCCATGTCGAGCGTCGTGATGTTCGGCGCGGCGCGCTCGTCCGCCATGCCGAGGGAGGCCATGTGCTCGAGCGTGAGGTCCTTGCCCTGTTCGAGGGTGAAGTACGCGGACTTGCGGCCTTCTCGCAACGCGTTCTGGTAGAGGATCGAGTAGGCGAAAGACGACTTCATCGTCCCGGGTGCGCCGTTCAGGAGGACGACGAAACCGTCCGGGATCCCGCCGCCGACGATGTCGTCCAAGCTGCGCACGTACGTCTTGATGCGATTCCGTTCCGTTCGGGGACCTCCGGAGGCGGATGCAAGGGCCCCACACCTAAGCCTTTCCCTCCCGTTCGCGCCCCGCGCACAATCTTCAAATAGACTCGGGCCGGTGGTGCCGCGCGTTGGCGGACGATGTCCTCGGCGCCATCGCCGCGACGGCGCGTGTGATCGGGGCCCTCGTGCTCCTGTTCTTCCTGCCGGGATACTTGCTCATCAACGCCCTTTATCCGCGAAAAGGGGAGTTGGACCGCGAGTACGACGGGTTGTACCGCCTCACCTTGGGCATCGTCCTCTCGATCGCGGTCACCGTGTTCTGGTCGTTCTTCCTGAATTCCTTTGGCGTGAACGAGGCGACAGGCCTCGGCTACGTCGTGGGACCGAACATCGCGGGTGGCTTGATCGGACTCTCGGCGGCCTTCTTCGTCCTCGGCTGGTGGCGGGGTGCATATCCCTGGATGGCGCGACTCCACCCGGCCCTCGCGCGCGTCCCGAAGCCGGGGCCGGGCGAGCTGCTGACCGAAGAGCAGCGGGACCATCGCGTCCGCCTGAAACTGCAGGAGCTCGCGGAGAAACGGGAGAGCCTGAGGCGCGCGATCAAGGACGCCGAACGGCGGATGCGGATGCAGTCCGCGGGCGGACGGACCCATTACGAAGAGGTCCGGGACCGCTCCCGCGTGGAGCTGAAGGCGGTCGAGGCGAAGCTGAAGGAGCTCGAAGAGGAACGGGCCGCGGAGCTGTACTGACGGGAGGGCGCATGGAGTACAAGCTCGTCATCGCGGTCCGCTCGGACCTGGAGCTGTCGCGGGGCAAGCTCGCGGTCCAGGTCGCCCACGCCTCCGTCATGGCGGCCTTCGACGCGAAGGCCCGTCACCGGAAGTGGTTCGCGGAGTGGTGGGCGGAGGGCCAGAAGAAGGTCGTCGTGAAGGGCGGGACGCTGTCCGACCTGCACGGCCTGCGGACGAAGGCCCGTTCGATGGGCCTCACGACGGCGCTCGTCGAGGATGCGGGTCTGACGGAGCTCTCTCCGGGAACGGTCACGTGCCTTGGCATCGGCCCGGGCCCGAACGCCATCGTGGACCAGGTCACGGGCGGCCTGAAGCTGATGTGATGAAGCCGAAATCCCGGTTCCTCGGGATCGACGACGCCCCGTTCCACTTCTCCGACGAATCCGTCCCGGTCGTCGGTGTCGTGGTCCAAGCTCCCGCGTACATCGAAGGCGTCTTGACGACCCTCGCGGAGGTCGACGGTCACGATGCGACGGAGCGAATCGCCTCGATGGTGTCCCGTTCGCGGTACCGGGCCGGGCTCGCGATGGTCCTGATCGACGGGACCGCGGTCGGCGGATTCAACGTGATCGACGTGGACGCGTTGCACGACAAGGTGGAACGTCCGGTCGTGACCGTGACCCGCCGGAAACCGGACCTGGCGGCGATCGAGACGGCCCTCCGACGCCGCTTCGACGACTGGGAGGACCGGCTCCGAATCATGCGGCATCACCGAGTCGAAGCCATTCGGGTCCGCCAAGGAACCCTCTGGGTTTCGTACGTCGGCACGGATCGGACGGCCGTGCAGGAGGCCCTCCGCCTCGCGACCGTCCGAGGAGTCCTGCCGGAACCGCTCCGGATTGCCCATCTGATCGCCGCCGGCATCATGCGGGGCGAGTCCCGCGGCCGGGCGTGACCTCGAACGCATCTCGCGGGCGGAAGTTGGCCCGGCGTCAGCGGCCGTCCTGGCGCCGGAGGAATTCGCCCACGACCTGCATGTACCGCTCCCGTTCCTCCCACATCGGCAGATGGGAACTGTTCGGGAAGATCGCGAGCTTCGAGCCTCGAATCCCTCGATGGATGGTCCGAGCGATCCGCGGGGGGATCTCATCATACTTGCCGCCCGTGATCAGCGTGGGGACCTTGATCGCCGGAAGCTGATCCGTGATATCCCAGTAGCGGAGGGACCCTTGGACCGCGAACTCGCTGGGTCCCCACATCGTCCGATAGACCGGCACGCTGACATCCCGTAGCGACCGGGTGAGCTCGCGAGGCCAGGTCCGAAGGCGGCAGATGTGGCGGCGGTAGAACGCCATCGCGGCCCGCGCATACGCCGGATCGTCGAAGGCCTCCCGGCGTTCCAGTCGATCGATCGTCCGCTGGACCGGAATCGGCAATGTTCGCACGAGACGCCGCAGTTCCACGTTCGCGACGGGCACACTGGAGAGCCCGCTCGCGACGACCAAGCCCCGGAGGTTCCGTTGGTACTTGATCGCATACGCGAGCGCGAGCATCCCGCCATAGCTGTTCCCGAGCAGGTGGATCCTCCCGAGTCCCAGGGCCCTCCGGACGCCCTCGACTTCCTCGACGCCGCGCTCGATCGTGAAGAAGGACGTCCCTCGAGGCCGTTCGCTCGCGCCGACCCCGAGCTGATCGTAGAAGACGATCCGATAGCCGAACGAGGCGAGATCGGCGAGGCATGTGAGGTATCCATGCGGCACGCCCGGTCCCCCATGGAGACAGAGGACCGTGCCGCGGTCCGGGGCGCCGAAGGATTCCCAGAACAGGCGATAACCGAGGACGGTGACCTTTCCCTTCGCGGCCGGTCTCGGTTTCCCCATGGCCTCGGTCGCATGCATCCGCGTCGCGGAGCTATACTTTTCCGCGGTCTTCGGAGGACTCACTTGATCGCGAACCGAAGGAGAGCGGCGATGCCACCCAGGGCCTCGAGCTTCTGTCCCGCCTCGTGGTGTCGGCTCACGAGGACGACGGTCCCGCGGGCGGACTCGACCGTCCGCATGACCTCCTCGATCCCGGGATTTCGGACGACCGCGTCGCTCACCAGGAGGGTCTCGATCGCCCCGGCATCCGCCGCCTCCTGCACCTCGGCCGGGCCGTAGGCGTTGGGACGGTCCGTCGCGAGCGCCTCCAACAGTTTCTCGACGAGCGCCGTCTCGTATCCGACGCGGCTCTCGCCGAACACCTTTGCACCGACGCCGGCCTTCAGCGCTTCCTGGATCCCTTGCATGCCCGCGTGGGCGGTCCCGTGGACGTGCACCTTCGCCGCGAGGGCGGGATCGCGGGCTTTGAGGAATTCGACGAACGCCTCGCGGGTGAAGCCAGGCCCCACGACGACCAAGGCCTCTCCGATCTCCGTCGTTCGGAGGGAATTCAGGATGTCCTCGAGGAAGACGGTCCGCGCGTCCCCCGACGGGAACATTTTCCCGTGTCCCGGGGCTCGGATTGACGCCAGCTCCCGCACGCCATACTGACGCAGTTGGGCGATGAGGGCCTCCTCATCGTCGAGGGCGAGGAAGGCGACGAGCGGTTTCTGGGCCGCCGCGACCGCCTCGTCGATCCGACGAAGTTCGTGGACTTTCCAGGTCTTGATGATCGAGAGCACGTCCTCCACGCCGACGTTCAGCGTGTGATGCCGACCGAGGTCCTGCGGTCCCTCGACGATGACGCCCGTGATCCGGAGTCGGTCGGAAAATGCCTGGAACTCGACTCCTTCGACTCGGATCGTGAGCGTAACGCGGACCTTCTCCCCGCGCTCCGGTCGAACCTTGTCCGACTTTACCTCCTCCCGTCGGGTCGTGGAGGCTCGAACCAGGTCCCCGGGAAGCAGGAGGTTGTGGAGGTGCCAAAGGTCATCGGGATTCTCGACGCGCATCTTGATCTCCCCCGTCTTCGGGTCGCGGTGGAGGACGCGCATCGGATCCGGGCCATGGAGGGAGACCGTATTTCTGCGTATCGCGGTGGGCCTGGCCGTGTTAACATGTTAAGCATTCGGGCGATGGCCCTTTGCCTCGTTCGGTCGGATGGACAACGACCTCCACACGAGTACTTTCGGCCAGCCGGAGGAAAAGATATTATATGGCTATAACAATATAAATGACGATGACGATCGAAGGTTACGACGGAGAACGGGTCCTGATTTCGTACGACGTCGCCGGTTCCGAACGATCCGTCGCCGCGCGCGTCTGCCAGATCGTGTTTGGTCGATCGAAGGGCCGAACGCCGCGGTCGGACGAACGGAGGGCCGAGGGCTTCATCTGGCGGCGCGGAGTAGTCTGGATCGGCCAGTCGGTCCTCGTCATGCCGCCGGCGGATGCGGCGGAGCTCACCGAACGATTGCAAAAACTCGGAGTCCGGGTCGCGAAGGCTCCCGTTTCGATAGAACGATCATCCCTCGAGGCTTTTCGAAGAGGACGGGAGGGCAGTGCTTAACATGTTAAGCACTGCCTGAATCGGAGCCGAGCCCCTAGGCCGGACGAGGAGAATGTAATCCGCGCTGTAGAGGGCTCCGTGGCCCTCTACTTGATGACGCCGTAGCCGATGAGCCGCCACTTCCCGCCGATCCGACGGGACACGGCGACCCGCTGGCCCAACTCCGCGACGACGGGGATCTTGAGGGCCATGTCCGCGCGGTTCTCCCGCGCCGAGGTGACGACGCCGACGGTCGTCGCGGTCCCCACGGACACCATGAGCGGCTCCGATGTTTTGATCCCCTCCACGGGGAGGTCCTCGGCGACGCCGACGACCCGCTCCAGGAGGTTCACCTCGACGGACATCTTCATGAGGACCTCGGGCAAGGTCCCCGGAGGACCCACGACCCGACCGACCAGGCCGTCCGCTTTCGTGAGGACGGGATCCAGGTTCGTCCCGATCGCAATGAGCCCGCCCGGTCGGACCTCCTTCCGGGCCGCGCCGCCGCTCTGGAGGGAGCGGACCGTCGTCGTGAGGTTCTTCCACTCCGTCCGGTTCCCGACCGTCACCTGCCGCCCCGGGGAGATCTCGATCTCCTCCCCGACCTTGGCCTTGCCTTGCATCAGGCTGCCGCCGAGGACGCCCCCGACGATCTTCTCCGGCGGTATCCCAGGCTGGTTTACGTCGAAGGACCGCGCTACGTACATCTTCGCGGGCTTCGATTCCTCGCGCGGCCTCGTCGGGATCACCTTCTGGATCATCATGAGCAGGACGTCCAGGTTCACATCGTGGTGGGCGCTCACGGGGACGATCGGCGAGCCCTCGGCGACGGTCCCCTTGACGAACGCCTGAATCTGCTTGTAGTTCTCCTCGGCCTGCTTCGGGTCGACGATGTCGATCTTGTTCTGCACGATCACGATCTTGTTGACGCCGATGATCCCGAGGGCCATCAGGTGCTCCTTCGTCTGCGGTTGCGGGACGTCCTCGTTCGCCGCGATCACGAGCAGGGCGCCGTCCATGATCGCCGCGCCGCTCAGCATCGTCGCCATGAGCGTCTCATGTCCGGGCGAGTCGACGAAGGACACGATCCGCTGGAGCTCCCCCTTCACGTTGTGGGTCTTGCACATCTCCGTGTTCTGGTACGCGGCGGGCTCGTCGTCCTTCGGACACTTGTAGATCGCCATGTCCGCGTAGCCGAGGCGGATCGAGATGCCTCGCTTGATCTCCTCGCTGTGCCGGTCCGTCCGCTCCCCGGTGAGCCGCTCCGTCAACGTGGACTTCCCATGGTCCACGTGCCCGACGACGCCGATGTTCACCTCCGGCTGACCCGGGACCTTCATCGCGCCTGCTCCTGCCACGCGTCCTCGATCGACTTCGGCCCGCGCACGACGATCTTCAGGTTCAGCTGCAGGATGTCTGGAGACACCGTGTTCCCGCGGACCGTCTTCTTCTTCCGCATCCCCGGGCGGACGGGGTGGAATCCGACCCCGCCGCTCACGAGCAGGCCCTTCCTCCGCGGCCCGGGCAGGTCGTGCCGCATGGGGAAGCCGTCCTTGTCGCTGCCCCCAGTGATCTGGAGCTTGTATCCCGGCAGCCCGACGTACAGCCCGTCGAGGTCCTCGCCGAGCTTCTTGCCGATAAGGGCGTTCGCATAGTGCCCTGTGATGTCCCTCTTGTACGACTTCCCGCTCTTCGGATCCGCGATGACCGCTTTGAACTCTGCCAGAGGATTCCCACCGAGAGAATGGCGTCCATGCGGGGCTTTCATAAAAGGATTCCGCCGGGCCGCGGTCGGCTCCCTTGGGGAGCGGTGAAATCGCACGACCGCGGCGACGGTCTCCCGGAGAAACCGGCCTAGACGAGATCAGCGAAGAGGCCGAGGACCCGACCGCCGTCGCGATATACGTTCACGATGGCACGGCCCTCGTCCGCCGAGATCCCGTCGAGCGCGCCCACCGCCTCCGTCATCTGCCGCAATGCGTCCACGGCGCCCTCCGTGTCCAGGTCATCGTCCATCGCCTTCCGGAAAGCGGCCTCGGTGCGCGACACGAGCCCACTCACCGTCCCGCCCGTCCCGCTCCCGTGAGCGTCCCGCGCGGCCGCAATCGCCGCGCACATCGCGGCCCACTCGACCCTGGACCGGCCGAGTCCCGCCTCGTCGTACTCGACGTTCTCGCGGTAGTGGGACTTCAGGAGACAGAGCCGGACGACTTCGCCGGGGTAGTCCCGCAGGACCTCCCGGATCGTCACGAAGTTCCCGAGGCTCTTCGACATCTTCTCCCGCTCCAGGGTGAGGAACCCGTTGTGCATCCACGTCCGTGCCCAATCCGTGCCCCAGGCCCCTTCGCAGATCATCGCCTCGCTCTCGTGGTGCGGGAACATGAGATCGAGCCCGCCGCCGTGGATGTCGAGCGGGGCGCCGAGGTACTTGTACGCCATCGCGTTGCATTCGACGTGCCAACCGGGGCGGCCCTCCCCCCACGGGCTCGGCCACGAGGGTTCGTCCTCCTTGGACCGTTTCCAGAGGGCGAAGTCGAGCGGATCCTCCCGGCGGCTCCCCGGGGGGACCGGGTCCACGACGATGTCCTCGATCTTCCGATGGGAGAGGATCCCGAAGGAATGTTTTGCTTTCTTCGTTCGGAAATAGACCTCGCCGTCGATCGGGTATGCGTAGCCACGGTCGACGAGCCGCTGCACGAGGGCGACGATCTCGGCGATGTGCTGTGTGACCTTCGGATAATGGGCCGCGGGCTCGACGTTCAGGGCGCGCATGTCACCGAGGAACGCATCGATGAAGAACTGGGCGAAATCGAGGGGCGGCTTCCCCGCCTCGGCGGCCCGGCGGATGATCACCTCTTCGATGTCCGTGAAGTTCTGCACGAAGACGACCCGGTTCCCCAGGAATTCGAGGTACCGCCGCGCGACGTCGAACGCGATGTATGAGCGTGCATGGCCGAGGTGGCTGAAGTCGTACGTCGTGGGGCCGCAGACGTACATCTTCACGACCCCCGGAGTCAGGGGCACGAACGGATCCTTCCGCCGCGTGCGCGTGTTGTACAATCGAAGCGCCATGACGGATGCGAACGCGGCCACAGGGCCCGCTCTATTAAGGCCTTGGCCCGCGGTCGACGGCCCTCGTTACTCCGAGATACAATCCGATCGATCCGACGAAATCTATATGCCGTGCCCCGATGTGCACGACGCCGCGGGCCGATAGATCAGCGGAAGATCGCCGCCTTCGCAAGGCGGAAGCCGTGGGTTCAAATCCCACTCGGTCCACTTCAATTCCATACCTGTCGGGGTTCAAATCTACTTTTTTTGGACCGTCTCGGACTCGGGTTTGGATCGTCTGCTTTGCCCCGCCCGAGGTATGACCGGGCTCCTGTCAAACACGATGAGTGCGGTCGAAAGAGGGCGCTGGCGACGTTGGCCGAACAGAACGGGCCTTCCACGCCGTGCAACCGAAGACCGGAGCTGTGCGGTCGGTGAACCGGAAGCACTATGCTGCGAAGAGGAAATGCACTTTGTGCCATGGGCGCAACCCCCGCGGCACTCGCGTTCGCCAGGAGCGTTAAGCTCCCAGGTT
>VBLU01000049.1 GCA_005879065.1 Methanobacteriota archaeon | reverse complement strand
TTCCCAGGGACCCGCGGGCCAGCAGGAGTAACGCACCTTCCGTTTCCTCCGGGTACCCGTCGCGGTCGCCATCATGCCGAAGTCGGTCGGGACCTTGGCCCGGCTTTGAAGCCACCGATCCGGATCGGCCGCGATCGCGTCGAGGAACGCCATCGTCGCCGCGGCGGCGTCGACCTTCCCGGTCGCAATTTGCCGCGATTGGACTCGGAGGAGTTCGTTCAACTGCGGTGGGAGCAGTGCGATGACGACGGACACGGACCGGATGGCAGGCATCCGTCGAGGGAACGTGATCGGTTCCGTGCTCCCGATGGGAATGGCGCGCACCGTCCCACCGCTCCCTGGAAGGGAGACCTCGGTGGCCTCCTCGAACGGGTCCACCTCGACCAGCCGTCCGTCGCGGTAGGTCCGAACCCGGCCGGATACCCAGGTGAGGACCGTCTGCCATGAGGCATTGACCCGGCCGGTCTTGCGCATCGCGTCCGCATCACCGAAGAGATCGGTCTCCTCGCGGCTCAGCTGCCACCAGACGCACAGCCGCAGATCCCTGACCGTCTCCAGTCGATTCGCCGCATGCTGCATGATCAGGTTCGACATGCCGGGGACGTGGCCAATGCCCGTCACGACGGTCACGCCCGCCTCCTTAGCTTGCCCGTCGAGGGCGAGTACCTTCTCGAGCGAAGGACCATCCGCGGCAATGTCGCAACAGTGAACACCTGCCGAAATGGCCGCGCGGGTCACCGGCAGCGCGACCCGAAAGTCAGGCCCTGCGGTGTTTACCACGAGGTCGTAGTCGCGTACGAGGGAAGCGAGTCGCGCCTCGTTAGTCGCATCGGCTTCGATCGCCATCCCCTTTGAGCCGAGATCGGCCGCGGCCTCTTTCGCGAGGCGCAGGTCACGCGCGGCTATGGCGACCTGCGAAACGATCTCGTTTGCGGCCAGGATTTTCGAGGAGACGCGTCCGATCCGCCCGGTCCCGCCGATTGCGAAGACTTTCGTGGTCCGGCCCGCGAGGGGCATCGCGACGGCCGCGAAATAGCTTCACCCGTTCGACAGGAGCGCCATTGCAACCCCAGGTCTCACCGGGACATCAGCCAATCGTTACGCCCGCGAAGCGGAGCAGGTCCGCGACGGTGAATTCGCCGTCCTTGCGGGCACCGAATTCGCCGGCCCTCGGATGCCAGCTCGGGGACACGCTGAGGTACGAGCACGGATCCGCACGCAACAGACCGATGAGGACCTCGGCCACGATGCGCCCGCCCGTCGGTCCGAGTCGATGCCCGCTGCTGAACACCTCCGCCTCCTTGAGAACGTAGAAGAACAAGGGCGTACGCCTCCCGAAGACCTTAATCAGGTGTTCCGGGAGCGGCTTCATGTGGTTAGGGTGTAGGATCAAATCGTCCGGGATCCCGATGGCTCGCGCGATCGCTTGGCCGGAGGGGATGCCGAGGGCCTTGCCGCGCTTCAGGTCTCGCTCCGCGAGGGCATGGATTTCCTTCGCGACGGCCTCGGGCAGGATGCTTATTCCGAAACTGAGTTTCGAATCGATCTTGCGACTCGGCTGGACCTGCAGTTGGCTTTCGTCGAACTGGAAGAACCGCGCCCATTGGATTACGTGTCCCTCGGGGAGTTCGCGGAAACCGCGGAGGTCCTCTTCCGGTGGCTTCGCGAAGATCGGGATGTTTTGCACCTTGTCATTCAGCTCATACTCCCCACGGACCATGCTGTGCCCGAACCGGTACGCGGCGACCGAGAACTCGACAGGCATGAACGGCCGTTTCGCCCAGTGGAAGAAACGCGGGAGGACCGCAAGTCGTGGATCACGGCCCACTGGTAGTGCCATCGGACGATCCGGCGACCTTCGTCGAACCGTCGCTCCGCCGAGACGCCCGTGAAGGGCGGCGCGTCGACGACCTTGTTGTGGTACTTGATCACGCCGAGAGCAAGCTGCGAGACGATCAGGTTCTCGTCATTGCGGGAGTCGCCGAGGAGGGCCCGCCCCCTCACGTTCCTCGGGAGGTCGTCTTCCTTCGCCCGGTTGTGGCCGATCAGCAAGTGGACGCCGTCTTCATCATAGAGAAAGGGCTGGTCGTCCGGCCCTCGTCCGTACACGGAATCGAGATCGAATCGGGGGGTGCGGAAGTCGACCAGAGCGTCCGGGTCGTTGTCCCGCTGCAGTTGCGACGTCGGGTCGAAGGTGAGGTCATGGTCCACGAACTGGCCGAAATACGTGAAGCCCGCGGGGATGGTCGGATTGTCGCCCGCGGGGTCCTCGTCCCCCGTCGGCTCGGGCTCGACCATCTGACGTGCGAGTTCCTCGAGGTCCTTGTCGTCGGGAAGGAGGGGAGGTAGGTTCCGGAACATGCGGCCGAAGCGGCCCTCGAAGAGAGGGGACCGCGAGACTGCGTTCAATCCTCGCAGTTCAGAGCCGTGGAAATGTCGAGCCATGGGTTCGCCGGCGGGGTCGAGGCCGCACATGTAGCTTAAGGATTTGTGTGCGGCTGGGACGATTTGATTATCACGACGGGTCGCTCGCCGTTAGAGGACACCTCCAATCGAAAGTTCTTCATCCTTCCGCGATTACCCAGGCTTCGGTTGTTGGAGGATCCCGATGAAAGCATTTCGGACGGAAGATGTGTTTCCTCTTTCGCTCGACGAAACGTGGGGCCTCCTGCATGCGCACGTCGACGAGGACCGGCTTCGCACGATTCATCCGCGGATCATTAGCGGCCATTCCATTCGCGAGGGGGAGTCCATCGAGTTTCGCGGTCTCTCGTTTCCGCGGGAAAAAGTGGCGGAGCGAGTGATCCGAATCGGGGGTCGTCCAACCAAATCGACATGGACGTACCATATCGAGCCGCCCGATCGATACGCGTACGAGGTCGTGTTCCCGAACGGCTCCCTCCTGCGGGTCGACAACACGTACTCCTCCACCATGGGAGCGACGCTCGTGAAGACAAACGGGGCGGTCTCCCTGAAGAACGTGCCGTCGTTCCTTGCGGTATGGATCGTGAAGCGTTCGTTCAACCAATCCGATCGCGAGGATGTCGCGTACGCAAAGGGCATGAACCGATCGACCGTGCGGTCTGCCTGAGACGTTCTCTTCTTCAGGTCGAGGTCACCACGGCAATCCCATCGACTGCGCTAGGAATCGGTTTAGAGGGACCATAGACTCGCATGCCTTCACGAAATTCTCCAGGAAACCCGGGCTCGTGACCTCCGTGTCGCGGAAGCGACGCGCTGCGATGAAGTCCTTTCGACGGAGGTCCTGGATGTGGGGATGGTTCGGATCGAAGCCGGGTGGAGGCCGTTTCAGGGACTCGCCCTCGAGTTCGATCTTCGATCGAAGGACGGTCTTCCAAGCATCGGGCTCGTCGACGATTCGATCCCGGATTTTCTTGAGGATCCGCGGCTCCGGATGCCAGACGCCGGAATGGACGCCGCTCTCCCCGGACTCCAGGTGGAGAAAGTAACCCGGCGTCATGTGCTCTGGCGGTCCTGCCTTGTCGTGCCAGAAATGGATTCCGATGTGGGTCTTGTACGGGCTCTTGTCCGGCGAGAACCTAACATCCCGGTAGATTCGCGAGATAGATCCGCCGAACGCCCGGGCGTCCCCGACGATGTGGGGACTGATCTTCTTCAAGCGGTCCCCGGCGTCGCGGACGAAACGCACGGACGGTTCGAGCACGACCGCCTGAAACTGAGCCTTGTTCGCATCAAACCATTCCTTGCGGTTGTTCTTCGACAGACCTCGGAAGAAAGCGAAGAACTCCGGCGTGAAGTATTCAGTACCTTCCCCCATGCGACTCTCCTCCTGAACGCTCTCCCGATCCTGGATCGCGGTTCAGCGGTTGAACATTGGCGCGAAGGGACGGGCCTCGCCTTCCTCCGCTACGGCATTCGCCATCGCGGCGGCGTGCGGTAGCTATCCGTCAAATGAAGAACGTTTTATGGTCTAGGACGACCTGGATAGTGGCAAGGGGGTTGCGGCGGCGATGCGGCCGGGTCGTGCGGTGGTCTTGTGTCTCATCGCGGTCGTTCTGGTTCAGGCCGGTTTCTTCGCGGGTGCGCCGCCGGATTCCAGTGGGAATCGTTTCGTGCTGAATCGAGGCGCGCGCATCCCTTCGGTGACATCGGGAACTAGGACCGTCGCCGTTCCGGATGGGAAACCGAACGCACCGGGTTTGATCGTCCAGGATCTGTCCCCCGTCCTCCGCGCCGGTTGGGAAGCCCTTTCCTTCCAGCCGAGTGGCCTGACCCCTCCCGATGTCCAGGTGGCCGTAGGCCCGGCCCACGTGGTGGAGGCCGTGAACGTCGCCCTCGGGGTGTATTCGAAAGAGGGCGTGCAGCTTGTGACCTCCGCCCTCTCGACCGTCTTCGCTACCGGCTCCGATTTCCTGAGTGATCCGCGAATCCAATACGATGGCCTATCCGGCCGGTGGTTCGTGGCGGCCGGCGACTTCACCACGGGACAGGTCCTCGTCGCGGCTTCGATGTCGTCGGATCCCACGATTGGCTGGTCGATCTATCGAGTCCCTTCGTCGGCCACGTCCGAATGCCTGGATCAACCGATCCTCGGAGTCGGAACGTTGAACGTGATCGTGTCCGTGAACGCCTATTCGGATTGCTTTTCGTCGACCTACACGTTTTACGGCGCCCAGTTCTGGGTGATGAACAAGACCGACTTGGTCAACGGCGTCCTCAGTCCATCCGTGTGGCCGTCCCCGCGGTATGCCGCGGATTTCTCGATCCACCCGGTCCGGATGGAGGGCCGCAGTCTCATCCAGAACATGGTTGCGACGCTGTGGGATGCGAGCACCGACACGTCCAGTGCGCTCCAATTGTTCGAGGTGAGCGGCTCGCCTCCGGGTGCGGTCGTCGTGTCCGAGACCGATCGCGCGATCGCATCGGCGGCCTTGCCTCCTCCGTCGACGCAGCTGGGAACCGTGTACACGCTCGACACCGCCGACTTCCGGATCTCGGATGCGGTGTGGTCTCGGGGCCTCCTGTGGCTCGGCTTCAACGAGGTGTGCCCTGGGCTCCCCTCGACAGCTTGCATTCGCCTGATTGAGGTGGAGACAACCGCGAGGACGATCCGCCAGGACTTCCGAGTCTCGTCGACCTTGCGGCACTATTTCTACCCGGCGCTCGCCCTCGACGGCGCGGGCAATCTCGCCGTCCTGGCGGGATACGCATCCGGAAGCGAATATCCGGGTCTCGTGGCGACCGGCCGGCTCACCGGCGATCCGATCGGCGTCTTGCAGCCTCCCGTCGTCGTCAAGGCGGGCCTGGGCGTCGATCAATCCTGGTGTGACACGAACACGAGCCAATGCCGCTACGGCGATTACTTCGGGTCAAGTAACGACCCGTCGGACCCGACTCTGGTTTGGTTCGCCGGGGAATTTGGCCGGGGCAGCGCGCTCGGATGGGGGACGTACATCTCGGCGGTTCGGATGAAGGCGATGCTCACCCTGAATTACTCCGTCGACTCGGGCCCTCTGCCTGCCATCGGCCCGATGCTGCACTTCGTCCGGAACGGGACTCCGGATTCGGTGGCGATCGGCGCGGAGCCGGTGACCTTCCTCGCGGATCCGGGAACCGCTTGGCGGATCGACTCGAGTTTCACTACACCGTCTCGCGAAGCGCGGTACGTCTCGCGGGCGTCCGATGCGCCGAACCTCGCGGGGGTTGCGAATCGGTCCGCGTCGACCTCATTCGTCTATCAGGTCCAGTATCCGCTGGCGATCGATGTGGGTACCGGAGGGTCGGTGGCCTACGCCACGAATTCGACCACCCACACGGTGGCCGCCGGAACGAAGGACGTCGTCTACGTGTTCGCGGGACGTACCGTGAATCTGACGGCCATCCCAACCTCGGTCTTCTGGGCATTCACCGGATGGACCGGGGATCTGGCGGGCGGCGCCGCCTCGAATGCAATCGCGGTCGACCAGCCTCGGTCCATCGTTGCACGGTTCGCCCTGAACTGGGCCCTCATCACGGCGATCTCTACCGTGATCGTGATCGCGGCGGTGACTGCGACCGTCTTCCTCGTTCGACGGAAACGGCGAGCCCGTCCGCCACCGTTCCCGCCGATCCAGCAGGGCCCACCAATCCCGCCGTCGTCGCCACCGGAAGGTCCCCCTCCCTTGACTTAGAGAATTCCTCTTGGAGCGGCCTCGGGTCGCGGGTTGGCCCCGTGATCGTCCACCAAATGGGATTGGGCCCGGGAGGGTCGGGACCGAAGGCTTTCGTCTACTCCGCTCTCGGTCGCAGATATTCCGCGGACTCGAAGACGCACCGCGCATCGCCCTTGCTGACGCACTCCGTTTCCTGGAACTCGCTCTTCGTGCCGAGCGAGCGATTCGTCCAGCCCGCGACGAATCCCGCGACGAAGGGACATGCAGGCTTGTCCCGACGTCCCTCTTGTCGGGCCGCGAGGCCGATCGCGGTCCCTTCCGAGAACTCCCAACGGACGGAACCGGTCGCATCGTCGTACTCGATCTCGCAACGACCCCAGCCCGCTCCGGACAGGATGCTATTCCCCAGGGACAGGAGGCGCACCTTGCCGTCGTTGACCGGCGCATCGTTGGGGAAGCCTGCGCTCACCTCAGCGCCGTTCCAACCGGAGGTGTAGCCGACCTGGTAGCTTTGCATCCGGGCGGGGTGGTAACCAACAATCCCTTCGAGGATCCGCAGGAAGTCGTAGATTCGGCCGGCCCACACCAGCATGGTCGGGTATTCGGCTCCGCCCCAGTAATTGACGCCTTGCCGGGGATTGTGCGTGAGCAGGTCCTGCGACACGTGCCGGAATTGCACCTCGCTTTCCTTCTCCGTGACCGTGAAGCGGTGTTTCATCGTCGAATCCCCCTCAGATCTCCTCGAGACGTTCCTCGATTCGTTTCGCGACCTGGGTGACCTTCAACAAGGCCAATCCGAGGTTCGCGGAGCGTTTCAACAGGCACGCGAGGATGGCCTCCGGTCCCGCTTCCATGACGAGGAGGAGACCGTCGCGATACTGGACGACCGAATAGTTGAACGCACCCTGCCTCAGTTCCTCGCCGGTGGACCGGGCGCTTCCGACAATGGCGGCGGCCATGGCGCACAGGGCGTTCGCCTCATGGCTGCTGCCGAACGTGTGCTGGATCGCGAGCCCATCCCGTCGGGTCACTGCCGCGGAGATCCAGCCCGGGACATTGCGCATCCCAGACAGCTCTTCCCTCAACGCCTCCGAAAGATCAATCGGGGGGCGGACAATGATGGTCTCTAGGGGTGTTTCCGAATGGATCGTGCGCGGAACGGCCATTCCCTTGTACTAGGTCCGTCACCCCGTTAAAGCCCACTGGCGTGAGTTTCACGGATGGGATTCATTCGATGCCGTTTCGCGTTCCGATCGGGATGAGCCCTGCTCTCCTAAGCAGCAATCCGCGACAACAACGCCTTTGGAGGTCTCCGAGGTCGACAAGTCCCCTTCGCCGGGACCCGGATCTCCCGAGGGCTCGCCTTGACCATGATGGACTAAGATGCCGTCCTGGTTGAGAAGTCGCTGCACGGCCCGTTCAGCGCATGGCGCGTCAATCAGGACAGGTCGGGTGGCGCAAACTCAGTGCGTGTGCGCGTGGCCGTGATGGCTCTCTTTCGCATCGGGAGCCTCTTCGCCCTTCGGGTTGAAACTCTGGCCGCAGCCGCAGGTGGACCAGTTGTTCGGGTTGCTCACGAGGAAGCCGCTCCCCGCGACGCTCTCCGCATAGTCAACGCTCGAGCCGTCGAGGTAATCCTTGCTGTTCCCGTCGACGAGGACCTTGAGACCATGGACCTGGACGACCTCATCGCCATCCTGGATTTTCCGATCCAATGCAAGACCGTATCGGAACCCGGAGCATCCACCGCCGGCCACGTACATCCGGAGGTACGTGTCCTCGGGGGTTCCCAAAGGCTGGCCCGTCTCCGGGTCGTTCCTCTGGATGAGCTCCTTGACCTTGTTCGCAGCGGTTTCTGTGAGCGTGACTTGAATCATGGTCGTTCCCCGCATTTGCTAAGACAATAACCCCGTTATTTAACCCTTTGCGCACCGTTTTCGCGACCTTGACGGACCGCAGAAGTTCACTTCAGCGGCTTCCCCATGTACCGGCGTTCCGCGCGGAAACCTAGGCTCTCGTACACATGGCGGGCGCGCTCGTTCCCCTCCCCGACCTCGAGCTTGATCTTCCGGTGGCCGCGTTCCCTCGCCCAATTGCTTGCCCAGTCGACGAGCGCCTTGCCGACGCCCTTGTCCCGGTGATCCGGCGCGACCCAGATGTCATAGAGGAACGCGTGCGTCTCCGGCGTCAGGAACCCGCTCTCGCCGAGGATCACGTAGCCGAGGGTCTCGCCGGAAGGCCCTTCCGCGATCCACCGTTCCGTCCGATTGCCTTCCACGAACGCCTCGATCTTCTTCCGGAAGTGGTTCTCCCAGGTCTGGCGATCGAGTCCCGCTCGCTCGTCCTCGGGTAGGTCATCCCATACAGTCTGCAAGGTCGCGGGCCAGATCAGTGCGAGGTCCGCGCGACGCGCGCGGCGCATGCGGAGATCGATGGTTCCACCGCCCCATCGTCCAGCGCTCCGGTGAACGATGAAGATGTCGGCCGTTCATCGCCCTGCCGTTTGTTGTCCCGTCCACCATTGGCCACCCAGAATTTATATGGGGCCCGCCCGGTGCAGCACACCGTGCCCCCGTCACGATGCGTCCGATGCGGCGCCCCGGGCCTTCTCTGCTCGACTTGGTCGCGCCTCGCGAGTCCCCTCTCGTCGCTTCCGACCTGAGTACGATCGAGTGGGAGTCGCCCCGTGCGGATCCGTCGGCCGCTGATGCGGTTCAGCTGATCCACCTCCTTGGACTCGACGGTCCCATCGCACCCACACTCAGCGTCGGAGACGCGGACCTCTTGCATCGGTTCCTTAGGGACACGCGTCGGTCGACTCCGATGAATCCGGAGGAACGCGACGCTTTGGCTCAGGTCTATCACTACCTGGCGGGGTGCGCCTGGATGCCTTCCCATCTGGCCTCGGAGTATCGACTGCGGGCGGACACGCTCTCCCCCGGAGCTGCGGAGACCGCCGAGTCGGCCGAGGAGTTGGCGGAACATCCGGTCTCGGAGGTCGCACGGTCGCTTCCGCTTCCCGAATCAACCCCAACGGCGGCGGAGGATTCGGAGCCGCTCCCGGAAGTTCCTTCGATGGACCTTGAACCGGAAGAGGAAGAGACTCCGGGTCCGGGCCCCGATCCGTTCCGACCGCTGCCGGTCCCGGAGCCAGAACCACCCCTGCCATTGCCGGAACCGCCGGTGCCACAACCCCAGCCAGAACCTGAACCTGAACCCGAGCCGGAGGAGGCACACGTCGACGAGGCGGAGTCGGCCGAGTTCGAGGCGATGAGGAACGCCATCGAGGTCGAGAAGGCGAACCTGGAAGCAACGGCCCGCTCGAGGGCGGAGGAGCTCCTCACGAAAGAGACCTTCTTGGTCGAACGCGAACGGGCCCTCGCATCGAAGGAGCGCGAGGTGGAGGCCCAATCCAAGGCGGTCACGGACCGTCTCGTCGCCCTCGAAAAGGATGCAGCCCGCCGGGACGTCCTACGTTTTCTCGGAACGGTTCCGGGGATGTCCGAGGCCCAGGCCGACGTGATCGCATCCGCCTTTCCCGACATGGCCTCCCTCGAATCCGCCGATGCGAAGGCGCTCACGCAATGTCAGGGAGTGACGGACGCCCTCGCCCGGGCGATTCGGTACGAGCTCGTCCCCGGCGAGGTCGACGAGGAGCAGGTCGCGACCCGCCTGCAGGAAGAGGCCCTCGCTTTCCTGGGGGAAGGCGATTACGAAGCCGCCCTCGACTGTAATGACCGTCTCCTGCGGGATCGGCCGGAACAGATGTCCGTCTGGTTCGATCGGGCCGAACTGTTGGTCTTGCTCGGCCGCAAGGAGGAGGCCCTCGGATCCTACCAGCGGGTGATCGACGCGGACCGCGGGAATCGGCGGGCCTGGTTCGAACGGGCGAACCTGTTGTTCGGCCTCGATCGGCTTCCGGAGGCCGTCGACGCGCTGAAGGAGACCTTGCGCATCGATCCGGCCAAGTCGGGTGACATCGTCCTGAAGGCGGAGCAGCTCCGCCGGGACGGCCATCCGAACGAAGCCGTGGTCCTGTTCCAGACGATCCTCGATGTGAACCCTGCGGAGACCCGCGCGGTCCTCGGGCTCGGCGACGCCCTCCTGGGCCTCGGCGATTCGGACACCGCGGAAACCCTGTTCACGCAGGCCCTCGGCAAGAACCCGCAGAACGCGATGATCGTCTTCCGCAAAGGGGAACTCCTCGAACAAAAGGGCCGATGGGGCGCTGCGATCCAATACTACAATCGGGCGATCGCCCTGAAGTGGAATTTCGTGAGTCCCTGGCTCGCGAAGGCGAAGATCCTGCTGGACCACGGTCGAGCGAGTGAGGCCCTGGAATGTTTCGACAAGGTGATGTCGTTCGACGCGGAGGACGTCGAGGCCTGGGCGGGAAAGGCCCGTGCCCACGCGGTCCTGGGCAACCACGAAGCCGCCAGCGACGCGCTCCAACGGGCGGAACGCCTCGACCCGGAGAACCCGATGGTCCTCGCGGCCCGCAAGTCAATGGGCGTGTCGCCGGCCGTCGAGCCGGAACCTGGACCGGTCCGTGAGGTCCCGAAACAAGCGCCTCGCAAGCCGGAGGAGGAACCGGAGCCGGAGCCCGCGGGGGACTTCCATTCCCTGTTGAAGGCCTTCGAAGAAATTGAAGAGGAACCGCAATCGACCCCGGCGTCGGCGCCGACCGACGCTGATTTCCGATCCTTCATCGAGTCAATCGAACCCGACAGAGAGGAGACGCAGGTCCTACTGCAACTCGCCGAGCTCGCCCTCGAAGGGGGCGACGCCCGGATGGCCTTGCTTCGGTACGAACAAGCGATCGAGCAGGACGACCGGAACGCGGATGCGTGGACGGGGAAGGGTGTCTCCCTTCAGCAGCTCGAACGGTACCGGGAGGCGCTCGACGCATACGATCGAGCCCTGTCCCTCCAACCCGGCCACGAGTTGGCGACGAAATGGCGGGCGACCTGCCTCCGGCACCTGGAGTCGGAGGAATCGGAGTGACGCTTCCGCCGGAGACGGCGGGCCGGTTCCTCCCCAGCGTCGATCGGTTGGAGAACACGATGCGGGCGGCGCGTCGGGCGTTCGACCGCGGAGACCTCCAAGGCGCGTTGCGCGAGGATGACGCCGCGATCCAGCTGAAGCCGGAATACGACGCGGCGTGGCTGTTACGGGGCCACATCTTCCGGAAGGACGGGAACATGCCGGGCGCGATCGAGGCGTTCTCCCGGGCCCTGAAGATTAACGGGGAATCGCAGGAGGGATGGCTTGGCCTCGCCGCTGCCCTCCACGAGGTCGGCCGATTCCAGGAGGAGGGAGAGGCGTACGACCGCCTGCTCAAAATCCACCCGCGGTCCATCGAGGCGTGGATCGACAAGGGGGCGGCCCTCCATGAACTCGGGGACTACCGGGGAGCGATCGCCTGCTACGACAAGGTCCTGGGGATGCGGCCGGAGCATGCGGCCGCGTGGAGCAACAAAGGCGCGGCGCTCCTGCGGCTCGGCGACGACGTCGGGGCCGCGCGTTGCATCGACGAGGCCCTCCATCTCGATCCGGATTTCTACGACGCGATGGCGAACCGCGTCCTCCTCTACCGCAGGATGAAGCGCCATGGTGAGACGGTCCTGTGGGCGGATCGTGCGCTCCGGCTCCGAGAAGCACCGTGGCTCTGGCACGTGAAAGGGACCGCGCACCTAGGACTCCGGGAATCGACCCTTGCAATCAAGGCGTTCGAGCATGCGCTCGCCCTGGATCCCAAGTCGAAGGAGGCTCGTGCCGGATTGCGGAAAGCGAAGACCCTCCACGAGACGACGGATTTCTACCGCGGGGTCTACGAATGCTTCGGAACGCTCCTGGCGGGGGATCCGGGCTGTGAGGAATGCGAGATTCGCGCCCGTTGCCGGGAGGTGACGACGTGAGCCTGCCTTCCCTTGCGGAGGTCGAGCATTCGGACTGGCCTTCCCTGCAACGGATGTGCGAGACCCTCGGCCTGAATCCGAGGGGACGCA
>VBLU01000048.1 GCA_005879065.1 Methanobacteriota archaeon | reverse complement strand
CATCTTCCGATCGGTCGGCCCGGTGATCTCGACCTTTCGATCGTGCAAGTCCGCGGGAAGCGGTCCAATCTTCCACGACCCCTCACGGACAGAGGCCGTCTCCGGAAGGAAGTCGAGCATGTCGCCGCGATCGATCCGAACTTGGCGCTCTGCGCGGCGATGCAGGAGATCCTGACGCGTCCGATTGAAGTGGCGATGCAGGTCCGCGAGGAACGCGAGGGCCTCGCGGGTGAGGATCGCGCTGTCCCGTCCGATCATCGGTGCGCGGATCTCTGCGCCTTTGACGGTTGGAGCCTTCATGCGGTCTCTGCTCGACCCGCCTCGGTTCGGCTTCGAGCCCTATCATCCTTTCGTACAGCTCGGGTGGCACATGCATCCGCGGTTGAAGGACTGTTTTGGCCGCGGCAGAGGCCGTCGAGACGGACCGGCGAATGCCGGCTCAACCTCCTTCGCACGCAGGGCCCTTGGGGTGACCATGGAACCGATGGAGCCAAAACCTATTGCCCTCGAGGCACATGGAGCCACGACGGAGGCGGAACCGGGGGAAAGGACGATGACGACGCACGTGACGTTTGCGACTCGCTCTCCCGGGCCACTGCAGGATTTGACCTTGCGGCGCCCCGGCCTCGCGATCGACGCCTACCCACTTGGCGGACTGCTTCTCCTTCGATGCGTTGGCCCTGCGTCGGGAATCGAAGGCTCTCCGGAACTCCGAGACTCGGGGCGCAAGATCCTTTACGAGGCTCGTTCCGGCGAGGAACTCACCCTGCTCCTGGACGGAGGGAAGGACGAAGAGGAGACGATCGCGTCCTTGGCGGAGCAGAACGCACACGTCGTCTCCCCGATCCGATGGCAGCGCGGGGAGGCCCTCATCACCTTGGTCCTGGAGGATGGGACGGACCCTCGCGCGCTCCTCGAGCGGTTTCCCGACGCGCGGCTCGTCTCGAAACGACGACCCGCGGGGCGGCAAGGGGCACGCAGCTCGCTGTCGTCGCCCCTCTTCCTCCCGAAGCTCACGGAGAAGCAGGCGCGTGCCCTCCTCGCGGCCTTCGAGGCCGGCTACTACGAATTTCCCCGGAACGTCACGACGGAGGATGTGAGCCTGTCCCTTGGAATCGCGCGAAGCACGTTCGAGCAACATCTGAACCGGGCGGAGCACCATGTGATCCGCGCCATGCTTCCGCTGGTCCGGATGCGCTCGGGTCGTCCGCCCGCGGAAGCCCTCGAAGTGTATTCGAAGTTCAGTCGGGAACTCGGATTGTACGTGCAGCTGGAGGTTCTCGGCGACCGCGTCGCCGGCGTGCGCCTCGCGCGGTCCGCCCCCAAGGAGAGCGTCGGTTCCGATCATCCCTACCTGGCTCGCATCCTGGAGCACGTCCGCACGGGCAAGGACGACCTCACGGACATTCCCCTTCACCTCGAGGTCGGACCGTTCGAGCGGGAGGTCCTGGACTTTCTCCGGACGATTCCCGCGGGCCAGACGGTCACGTACGGCGAGATCGCAAGGCGGCTCGGCCGTCCCGGAGCGAGCCGCGCCGTAGGCACCGCGTGCGCGCGGAATCCGGCGGTCATCGTAATCCCCTGCCACCGTGTCGTCCCGAAATCCGGAGGCCTCGGCAACTATTCGAGCGAAGGCGGTCCGGAAACGAAGCGCAAACTACTCGAACGGGAGGGCGCGCGGATTCCCGATGTGTCCGTGGCTGCCTCCGAGATGGAGAATCCGAGAAATCCCGCCAAGCGGAGTGCACGGCCCCGCTCGACCTGAGTGGATTCATCCCAGCACAGGAAGGCCCGCGAGGCAAGGATTCAATCCCGATGAAGCCATAGGGGCGGTGATGGCGACGAAGAAGAAGCGGTCCAAGAAGGCGGCAAAGAAAAAGGCCTACTACTCCGGGCGGAAGGAGAAGCGCGCGAAGAAGAAATAGCCCGTTCGAACTCAGGGACGGGGAATGGCCTTCGGGTCGTCGTAGCGAAACGACTCGAGTTTTCCGCGCGCGACCGGGATGACGACGCGGGACACCATCCCGTGAAGCGAGTACGGGAGCCGGATGAGCCGCATCTCGCCCGAGGTCACCCATTCGTCGATCGCATAGCGTCGCGCGAATTCTCGGGCAATCGTCACCCGTTGTTTCCGCGTGAGTTGGAAGGCGGCGTCGTCAAACACGTGGATGTGGAATCCGCGGCCCGAGTACACGACTCGGAGAGGGACCCACCGACGTTCTAGTTCGTCATAGAGGCCCGCCGCTTGTCTTCGAATCTCCTCGAACTCCCAGTCACAGAACGAGAGGCCTTGGTGCCTTGCCATTTTCGCGGCGATGTCGCCATGGATCGGACAGTCGAGGTTCTCCGGATCCAGATCGAATGCCAGCTCCTGACCGCGAAAGAAGCGGCTCCGCCAAGCATGGGCATAGTCCAGTTGAGCCCGTCGCGTCGCCTCCAAGGGCGCGTAGACGTTCCGATCGTAGTAGACGCCTTCTGGCCGGTATCGCAGGAGATAGGGCCGGAGCTCCCGCACGTCCTCGGCGTCGTCGATGGTGAGCGGGACGTTCTTGAGATGCCGGAATCGGGGCGGGTAGATCCCCGAGTGACGTCCGAGGATCAACGCATAGACCCGGCCGCCGGTCGGACGGGCCATCCAGGTGGCGGCCGCACGGTAGTCCATCTTGTCGGCGTAAAAGCGGCGACGCTCCGCGAGCGAGGCCGGTCGAAGGTTTCCCGGAAGCTCGTACGTGGGCCGTACCACGCTGGGGAATCGGGCCCTCGGGTAAAAGCCTCCCTCGGGACCAAGGAGTGGATGGAACTCACGGGAGATCTTCGGGGTTCCATGCCAAGTGGGATCGTTCGTCGAGCGCGTCGAGGCGGGCCATGTCCGGTGACTTGATCTCGAATCCGAACACATCCGCGTTCTCTTGAATTCGCTCCGGGCGGACGGATTTCGGGATTACGACGAGACCATGTTGAAGGCCCCAGCGGATCAGGATTTGCGCGGGTGTCCGACCATATTTCGCGGCGATTTCCTTGATCAGGGAGTGCTTAAGGCGCCGTCCCCTCGTGAGCGGGCTGTACGCCTCCAGCTGGATGTGATGCTTCTGGCCATACTCGAGGAGTTCTCGCTGAAAGAGGAACGGATGGAACTCGACCTGGTTCACCGATGGCGGGACCGGGGTTGCACGTAGGAGTTCCTCCAGATGCGGAATCGTGTAGTTGCTCACCCCGATCGACCGGGCCAATCCTTGCTCCCGGATCTTCACAAGCGCCTTCCAAGATTCGTTCCGCAATTGGGGCACCGGCCAGTGAACCAGATACAAGTCCACGTACTCGAGACCGAGTTCGCGTCGGCTCCCGTCGAAAGCCCGCAACGCCGATTCGAATCCCTGGTCGCTGTTCCAGAGTTTCGTGGTGACGAAAATCTCGTCCCGGGGAATCCCGCTCTCTCTTACCGCGGCCCCTACGTCTCGCTCGTTTCCATACAGTTTCGCCGTGTCAATCAGACGATAGCCCGATTCGAGGGCGGCCGAGACCGCCTTCCGTGTCTCCTTCCCGGCGCCCGCCTGCCACACGCCAAGGCCAAGGACGGGAATCTTCGCGCCGTCGCTCAGGGTGATGCGGGATTCGATGGTGAGGGCCATCGCGGCCGAGACGCCGCGCGCCCTACTTGAATCTTGACCGCGGGCCGCTCACGATTTTCGATGCAATCTCCGAGCCCATCCTCCATGGAAAAGGGGAAGAGTGGTTCGACCTCTGCCGGGTCGGGACCCTCGTGGCCGCGATCTTCGGGTGTCAGAGCATGGTCGAACCGCTGCGGATCGTGCTCGTCCGCAGGCCGGACGCTTCGTTCGCCACGTCAGAGCCGAAGGTCTGGGGTTACACCGGGCGACCGAACCTCGAGGCCGCAGGAAAGGAACATGACGCGTTCGTCGCCCTCCTT
The DNA here is from genome assembly GCA_005879065.1 of Methanobacteriota archaeon. Lineage (GTDB taxonomy): Archaea > Thermoplasmatota > Thermoplasmata > RBG-16-68-12 > RBG-16-68-12 > RBG-16-68-12. The sequence goes on along the minus strand of VBLU01000048.1, from coordinate 9,303 downwards.
CGGGTATCCGGCGTTGAGGTCTGGTATCACGACGAACCGCAGAAGGGCAAGGCGGATGCGATCTTCGTCCACGATCCCGTGATCGTGACGGATCGCGGCGCGATCATCCTCCGGATGGGCAAGGAGCTTCGGCGCGGGGAAGAGGCGTCGATCGCGAAGGCTCTTGACGAACACGGCGTGCCCGTCCTCGGATCGTTGCGATCCCCAGCCACTGCCGAGGGCGGCGATCTCCTGTGGGTCCGACACGATTTCCTTGCGGTGGGCCAAGGTTTTCGGACGAACGCGAAGGGACTCCTTCGGCTTCGCGAACTCCTCGAGGGATCCGGGGTCCAAGTGGAACCCGTCCCGCTCCCGGACTATAAGGGACCGGAGGCTTGCCTCCATCTGATGTCGCTGATCAGCCTCGTCGACGAGGATCTGGCTGTCATCTATCCGCGGCTTCTGCCGGCCCCCTTTCACATGACTCTGAAAAAACTTGGGTTCGATTTCATCGAGGTTCCGGACGGGGAGTTCGACAGGATGGCCCCGAATGTCCTGGCGGTGGGCCCGCGGGACTGCATCATGCTCGAGGGAAATCCCATCACGAAGGAACGACTCGAGGACGCCGGCTGTCGAGTCCGTACGTACCAGGGAGATGAGATCTCCTTGAAGGCCGAGGGCGGGGCAACGTGCCTGACTCGCCCGGTCCTGCGCGCCCGGTGAATCGAGAGACGCCGAGAAGTGGGAATCAAATACCCCGAACGAATCGGTAATCGAGGCGAGCACCACGGAGATCAAGGATTCCGTCGCGATCGTCACCGGGGCTTCGAGGGGAATCGGTCGAGCCATTGCCGTCATGCTCGGCGGGGCGGGCGCGAACGTTGCCGTGAACGGTCGGACCGAGAGCGATGCGCTCCAGGCGGTCGCGAAAGAAATCGGCGATCGCCGGTCATGCATCACGGCGGGCGACGTCGGCGACTTTCGGGCGTGTGGAGAGATCGTGCGTTCGGCCACCGACCGGTTCGGTCGCATCGACATCCTCGTGAACAACGCAGGGATATTCAGTCTCCGGACGGTCGCGGACATGGAACCCCGGGACTGGGAATCGATCTTTCGCGTTCATGTGTTCGGGGCATTCAACATGATCCGACACGTGCTTCCGGGGATGGTCGAGCGCAAGAGGGGGGTAGTCGTGAACATCGCCTCGTTCGTCGCGGTTCGACCGCCAGGACCGGGACGGGTGCACTACGCATCCGCGAAGGCCGCACTCTTCGGATTGACCCGGGCCCCTTTGATGTGAGTCTGAAAAAACTGAGGCGATCGCCCACACCGTGCGGTATGCGATCGAGAATGACTTCCTCACCGCGGAAACCATAATCGTCGCTGGCGGTGAGTGACCCCATTCGATGCCCGGGCCTTCCGGATGCCCATCTTCGGATCCCGGATTCATGTCGCGGGGATCGGGATCCCGAGGAGCCCCATCTCGTGCGCGAGCGTCTCGCGAAGGCCCGTTTCGAGCGGCCGCGGATTGAACCCGAGCGTTCGACGGGCCTTCTCGTTGCTCCCGAGGTAGGTGATCCCCGCGAGGTCGCGGAGTCGTTCGGACCGGGCCAGTCGCGCGATTCCTCGAAGGACCCAAGGAGAGATTTGCATCCGTGGCGCGGGGATTCCCGTGATCCGTTCGGCAATCTGGAAGGCCTCGATGAGAGAGTGCCGGGGTCCCGCGAGGATGTACGATTCTCCAGGAACTCCCTTCACCATCGCGAGGAGGTGCCCGCGGGCCGTGTCATCGACATGGGCCCAGCAGTAGGCCGTTTCTTTTGGCAGCGCGAGCAAGCGGCGCCGAAGATATCGGACCAGGGTCGGCCGGACCTCGCTCGTGTCCCCAGGGCCGTAATTGAGACCCGGCTGTACGATCACGAGAGGGAGACCTTCGCGGATCATCGGTTCGGCCACCTCGTAGTGCGCGATCCATTTCGTCCGATCGTACTCGGTGAGCCAAGGGCCCTTGCCATCGTAGCGGTACGTTTCATCGACGAGCTGACCATGGGTGTCGGAGAAGACGGCCAGCGTGCTCGTGTAAACGCCTCTCGGAATCCGGAGTTCCTTCATCGTGGTCAGGACGTTCCGCGTGCCGAGGACGTTGACGCGTTCGCCCTCCCGGCTGTCTCCGGTCCCTATCTTGTACCAGCCCGCGATGTGGAAGACGCCGTCCACCCCGGTCATGGGCGCCCAAAGAGATTCGGCGACCGCGACGTCTCCCGGGCGGACGTCGACCCCGAGTGCCCGCAGGTCCTGAGCCCGTGAGGGATTCCGGACGACGGCGATGACCTTGTGGCCGGCCTCGATGAGCTGCCGGACCACCCGGCCACCGATGAAGCCCGTGGCGCCGGTCACGAAGTACTTCGTCCAAGCCCTCCGTGCGTCCATATGGAGGGCAGGTATTTGACAACCGGGGCGGAACGGGGCTCGTCGACCGGAAGAACGATGTTACCCTTGTTCGAGGTTGAGCCGGCCGCGAGCCAAACAACCTCCGACCGTCAACCTTCATAGGTCACGAGGTTTTGTCCGCCGTCGAAGGCGCTCCATGGCCAAACCGCTCACGCACAAGTTGATTCGATCGCACCTCGCGGAAGGGAAGATGGAGGCCTTCCGTCACGGTGCACCAGGCGACGCAATACATCGATCACAACATCCTGCAGACCGGATATGAGAACGCGGACGACCACCGTTTCCTGCGAAGCGCCTGCCAGCGGTACGGGGCGGTCTTCTCCGGCCCCGGAAACGGGATCAGCCACTGGGCCCACATGGAGGCCTACGACATCCCCGGCGAGACCATGATCGGCTGTGATTCGCACACGCCCCACGCCGGTGCCTGCGGGATGCTCGCGATCGGCGCGGGCGGCTTTGAGGTCGCGAGCGCGATGGCGGGCGAACCGTACCGCATCACGATGCCCGAAGTCGTGAACGTGCGCTTGACCGGGCAGTTCAAGCCCTGGGTGAGCGCGAAGGATGTGATCCTGGAGCTGCTCCAGCGATTCGACGTGAAGTGGGGCCGGAACAAGGTCCTGGAATACACGGGGCCTGCCCTGAAGGAGCTCACGGTGCCGTCGCGCGGCACGATCGCGAACATGGGAACTGAACTCGGGGCGACCGCCTCCGTGTTCCCATCGGATGCGCTCACGAAGGCGTTCCTGACGGCCCAGGGGCGTGCCAAGGACTTCACCCGGCTGTCTCCTGATGCGTCCGCGGAATACGACGACACGGTGGACGTGAACCTAGGCGAGTTGGAGCCCCTCATCGCGTGCCCCTCCAGTCCCGACAACGTGAAGCCGGTCCGGGAGGTCGCGGGCACGGAGGTCGCGCAGGTCGCGGTCGGGAGCAGCGTGAATTCCTCGTTCCGGGACCTGAGCATCGTCGCGCACGCGCTCGACCACAAGCGCATCGCGCCGGGAATCTCGGTCGCGGTCTCGCCCGGCTCGCGCCAAACGTTGCTCCTGATGCTGACAAGCGGGCTCATGACGAAGCTTATCAAGGCGGGCGTCCGCGAGCTCGAGGTCGCCTGCGGACCGTGTATCGGCATGGGATTCTCCCCGCCGACCCGCGGCGCCTCCGTCCGCACGTTCAATCGCAATTTCGAGGGACGGAGCGGGACGGCGGACGACCTCGTGTATCTGTGCAGCCCGGAGACCGCGGCGGCGACGGCGCTCGATGGGAAGATCACGGATCCCCGGGACCTGGGGAAGTTGCCGGCCTTCCAGGAGCCGACGAAGTACCCGGTCGACACCTCGGGGTTCGAATGGCCGCCAAAGGAGCGCGGTTCAATCTCGATCGTCCGCGGCCCGAACATCGGCCCCTTGCCGGTCGCGAACCCGCCGAAGGACACGCTTGAAGGGGAGGTCTTGATCCGACTCGGTGACAACATCTCGACGGACCACATCATGCCGGCGGGGGCGAAGGTCCTCCCGCTCCGTTCGAACATCCCGGCCCTCGCGGAACACGTCTTCGAGTACGTGGATCCGACGTTCCCGGCCAGGGCGAAGAAGGCGGGCGGCGGATTCATCGTGGCGGGGGACAACTACGGTCAGGGCTCCTCCCGCGAGCACGCCGCCGTCGCCCCGATGTTCCTCGGCGTCCAACTCGTCCTCGCGAAGAGTTTTGCCCGGATCCACTTGGACAACCTCGTGAATTCGGGGATCCCTCCGGTGACCTTTGCGAACCCGAAGGACTATGATGGAGTCCAGCAAGGCGACCGTCTCCGAATCACGAACGTCCTCGCGGCGATCCGAGGCCGAGGCGAAGCGACGGCGGAGGACGTGACGCGCGGAGCACGCCTGGGCTTGCGCGTGAGCCTCCGGCCATACCAACGGGAAGTGCTCCTCGCAGGTGGCGGAATCCGGTACGCACAATCGCGCGTGCCTCGTTGAAGTCGCGCGGGTTTAAGCCGAGGCGCCGTTATCACCGCGCCCGGAGGACCCCGCGATGGTATTGATCGTGAAGAAGGGGACGGTCCCACCGACGCCCCACACGGAATTCTACGCCATCCCGAAGGTCCTCACGAAGGAGGAGATCCACGGGTCCTACGGCTTCAGCGGGGCTTGGTCCCGCAAGATCCATGTTCGCTTCTATCCGACGGAGCAGGTGAAGCCACCGAAGAAGTCCGATTTCGCCCTCGTCCCCGACTTTCCGCCGGAGGCGGACGTCCTCCAGCCGTATCACATCTTCACCGGCCGGATGCCCCACGAGGGAGATGCGATCCGCGGCCGCAAGCCGATCGTCCACGGCACGCGCACGACGCTCTCGATCTCGAAGCCGTCGCAATCGATGCCCAAGGAGACCTTCTTCCGCAACGGCGAGAGGCACGAGGTGTACTTCGTCCAGGACGGCGAAGGCTCCGTCCGTTCCGAATATGGCGACCTGAAATTCCGCAAGGACGTCTATATCGCGATCCCGAAAGGGACTACATACCGGATCGATCTCAGCTCGCCGAAGGCGTGGTTCCTCCTCGTCGAGTCAACGCATCCGATCAACTTCGCCCCGCACTACTTCAACAAGGAGGGCCAGGCCACCCTCATGTCACCGGTCGTCGAGACAGAGATCGAGACGCCGGACCTGCCTCCGTACAGAGACGAGCGAGGCGAGTTCCCGATCGACGTGAAACACGGCGGGGGAAGGATCACTCGGATCACGCTCGGCCACCATCCGTTCGACCTCGTCGGTTGGGAGGGGGCCCTCTATCCGTTCGTCTTCGATGTGAAGAGCCACCACGGGATTGCGCGCGAGATCCACACGGCGCCCCCGATGCACCAGACGTTCCAATCGGGGAACGTCCCGCACAGCGGCTTCTCCCTCTGTTCCTTCGTCCCCGTGATGGCGGGATGGCATCCCCTCGAGGTCCCGGCCCCCTACGCCCATTTCAACGTGGACTCCGACGAGCTGATGTTCTTCTGCAACCCGTTCTACGGGGCCCGCGAGGGCGTCGTCGAGGAGGGGTCCTTCACGTTCCATCCCGGCTCGACGCCGCACAGCCCGCAGGGCAACGCGGCCCAGCGGTCCCTCGCGGCTCGGGGGAAGGTCCAGGCGCGGCTCGCGGTCATGCTCGACACGTACTTCGAGAGCATGCGCATCACGACGCACGGGTTCGCGCACCGCGACCCGCAATATGTGCTGAGCTGGGCCGAGACCGCTCCCCACGCCGAGGCGAAGGGCGAGGGCTGGGAGTCTCCGTCCGCGTAACGCGAGGCCGACCATGAAAATCGTGACCGATCCGATTCGACTCGTCTCTCCGACCTTCCGCCGGCAGACCTTGGACCGCATCCTCACCGACGCGAGACCCTTCACCGACACCGGCCACTTCCTCTATCCCGCGGACGAGGACGGGAACCACACGAAGGGATTCTTCGCATTCGAGCGGGTCGCCCGCTCGCCGACCTTTGTCGATGCGATCGCCGACGACATCGCGAAATGGGGCGACCGGACGTCGACCGATGTGGACGTCGTGTTCGCACCGGCCCAGCCCGCCGTCCGGCCCCTCGCCGAAGCGGTGGGCGCGCGCCTCGAGAGGCCGACCGCCTACTGGGAATACCTGCCGAGTGGAAGATACGGAAGCCGTCTCGTGGAAGGGTCCGTCCCCGGAGGATCGAAGGCCCTAGCCCTGAATGCCGTGAGCCTCCAGGGACGCTGCGTCGGCCTCCGGTTGCCGCAATTCGTGCAGGGTCTCGGAGGGCAGGTCACCGCAGCCGCCGTCTTCGCCAAAGGCATCGGGGTCCTCGTGCGCGAGACGGAGGACTGGCTGGGCGACGGTTTCTACAGCACGATTCAGGTCGACGTGCCGATCTTTCCTCCCTCTTCCTGCCCCCTGTGCCAGGAATCCGGCGCGCCTCCGATCCCGTGGCGTGAGTTCGCGGAGGCGCCCTGATGAGGCTCGTTCGGTTCTCGGCCGCCGGCTCAAGTCCGCGACTCGGGGCCGTCCTCGGACCCTGGAACCACTGGGAGTGGGTCGTGGACCTCGCCGCGGCGGATCCGGAGATTCCGGGCGACACGGTCGCGTTCATCGATGCTTGCCCAGGGCTGAAAGGAGCGACATGGGAGCGCGCCGTCCGCGTCCTGGCGGAGGCGGGACGATTCGGGACCGAGGCGCCTGCATGGGCGCTCCGGCCACCCGACGTGCGGCTGCATCCTCCGATCGTCCCGCGCCTGCTCCGGGACTTCCTCGCGTTCCGGGCGCACGTCGCCCGAACCCGCGCCGCGGCATGGACCTCCATCCCACCGGAATGGGATCTCCTCCCCGCGTACTACAACGGGAACCACCTGAACATCGTCGGGACGGGCGACGCGATTCCACCGATGCGATTCGAGACGTTCGAGGGAGGTTCTTCCAAGACCGTCCAGTCCTCGAAGATGGACTACGAGGCGGAGATTGGCTTCGTACTGGGCCAGGGCGGTCGGGACATCCCGGCCGCGAGGGCCACTGAACACCTGTTCGGCGTCACGATCTTCAATGACTTCTCGGCTCGGGACATCCAGATGGCCGCGGGGAAGATCGGCATGGGCCCGGCTCCCGGCAAGGATTGGGCGAACGCCCTCGGCCCGTGCATCGTGACACGCGACGAGTTCGGCGAGTTGCGCGATCAATCCGTGGTCGTTCGGGTGAACAACGAGGAGCGGTTGCGAGACCGCTATCGGACGATGGTATTCGAGAACCCCTGGGTGCCCGCGGGCGCGCGGGCCCTCTGGTCCTTCCCCGAGATGGTCGAATGCCTGTCCCGGATCCAACCGATCCAGGCGGGGGAGGTGTGGGGAAGCGGCACGATCCCAGGCGGGTGCGAGCTCGAGCGGGGCGATCGCGCCCGGTACCTGAAGCCCGGAGATCGCGTGGAAATCGAGATCGAGGGGATCGGCATCCTAGCGAACTCGATTGGCCCCGCGGTCTGAGTGGTCGGTGCAACAGACTCTTGGCTTCGCTCGCCTAGAGGGGCCGAGACGAAACCAAACAGATCGAAGGTCAGAACAGCGGCAGTTGGGCCCGCGCGATCTGCGCGCTAATCGAATCGAGATAGTCTCGCATCCGGCGCGCAATCGTCTGCGCGCGGATCACACCGATGACCTTGCCGTCTTTCTGCACGAGGACCCGACGAATCCCTTTGTCCGCCATGATCTGCGCGACGCGATCGATCCCTTCGTTCGCCTCGACGTACACGAGCGAGCGCGTCATGAGCTCTTCGAGGCGGACCTGGGCAGGGTCTCGGCCCTCCGCGACGACCTTGGCGAGGATGTCCCATTCCGTCACGATTCCGATCGGTCGGCCCTCGGCCGACGTCACGAGGACGAAGCCGTGGTGGCGGTCGGCCATCACCTTCGCCGCCTCGAGCAGGGTGGTCTGGGGACGCATCGAGAGGAATTCCGGCTCAACGATATCTTTCGCGTACAGAACCATGGAGAGAGAAGATAGCACGTCGGCAGCCTTTAGGCCTTTACATCGCTCGAAGGATGTTCGATGACGGGGTTCCGGCGAACGGCGGCGGGAATCGCCCCGAATAGACTGATCCCGGCGATGGCGACGAAGATCTGATGGAACGCCTCCATGAACGAGCCGATTTCCACTTGGCCCTGTGGGATCGGGAGGCCGGCGAAGATCGCCTGCATGACGGGCAAGGGCATCCTCGAGGCCATGATCGCGAAGGCCAGCCCGAGACTGACCAGGAAGCCGACGTTGAAGAGAGTCGCCGACATTCCCGCGGCGACCCCGCGGCGCACGACCGGGACGGAGTTCATGATCGAGGCCACGTTCGGCGCGATGAACAACCCGCCCCCGATGCCCGCCAGGATCATAGGCAAGACCAACGTCGTATAGGGCACCTGGTAGGGAAGGACCGCGAACCAGAGATACGAGACTCCGGACACGAGGAGTCCGCCGGTGGTGAAGAGCCGCGGACCGTACTTGTCGGAGAGGTAGCCGCTGAGGGGACCGACGCTCACGAAGGCGAGGGAGAACGGGATCAGGAGGAGTCCCGCCGTCAACGCATCGAGCCCGAGCGCCCCTTGGAAGTAGAACACGAGGACGAGGCCGACGGCCCCCCTCGACGTCGACGCGAGGAGGTTGCTGAGGACACCCGCGGAGAAGACCTTGTTCCGGAACAAGGCCAGATCCATCATCGGGGACGGCACCGCCCGCTCGACGGGCACGAACGCGAAGAGGCACGCGACGCCGGCGAGCAACAGGACGAGATACAGCGGGGCCCAGCCGGTAATCGCCCCGAGGGTGACCCCGAGGAGGGCGAGCGACAAACCGCCCGCGAAGAGGAGATTCCCCGCGGGATCGAGCTTCTCGCGACCCGGACGGGCGCCGAGCTCTTTGAGGCGGGCGTACGCCCAGATCGTCGCGAACACCCCGAAGGGGACGTTGATCCAGAAGATCGACTGCCAACCGAGGAGGGCGGTGAGGACGCCGCCCGCCACGAGGCCGATCAAGGCACCGGCGGTCCCCGCGACCTGGTTGAGCCCCAGCGCCCGTCCCCGCTCGGAGACGGGGAACGCGTCCGTCAGGATCGCGGCGCTGTTCGCGAACAAGAGCCCGGCACCGATGCCCTGGACGAGCCGGAACAGGACGAGGCTCGTGCCGTTCGGGGCGAGGCTGCACAGGCCCGAGCCGATCGTGAAGATCGCGAACCCCAAGTTGTACAGGCGGACGCGGCCGTATAGGTCCGCGAGCCGGCCGATCGTGAGGAGGAGGCTCGCCGTCACCAGCACATACCCAAGGATGATCCAGATGCCTTCGATCGTCGTCGTGCCAGGGAGGTCGCGGATGATCGTCGGGAGCGAGAT
>VBLU01000047.1 GCA_005879065.1 Methanobacteriota archaeon | reverse complement strand
GGGGCGGTTGCCGTCAGCCCTTCTCGGCCTTTTCGAGCGCGGCGATCAGAGGAGCAAGTCCCGGATAGCCATCGTATCGAGCGCCGCCAATGAAGAACGTCGGGGTTCCGTTGACACCGCTCTTGACGCCACTCATGAAATCTTCCCGAACGCGTCCGAGATGGACATGTTGAGCCACCTCCTGCTCGAGGCGCTTCACGTCCAGCTTGAGTTTCTTCTCGTACTCGGCGAAGAATCCGTGGTCTCCTAGGGATGCCTGGTTCTCGTAAAGAAGGTCGTGCATCTCCCAGAACCTCCCCTGGGCGGCGGCCGCCTCCGCCGTTTCCGCGGCCCACTCCGCTTGCGGGTGGGAGGTGGTGATGGGGAAGTTTCTGAAGACGAACCGCAGCTTCGTTCCGAGTTGCTTCTGGACCTCCTTCACGATCGGGTAGGCTGCCCCACAGTAGGGACACTGGTAGTCCCCGTACTCGACGAGCACCATTCGAGCATCGGACGGCCCTGCGCTGTGGTCCCGTTCTCCGACGGGCAGAGTCAATCTCGGTGGTTGGTAATCCTGCTTCGCCATGGTCAGTCGCCTTAGCCGGGTGATTTGAGTTTCTCTAGTGCGGAAAGGATTCCGTCAGCCCCCGGATTGACACCGTCCGGTGAGAGGTAGCTCCATCGGATGATTCCCTTCGGATCGATCACGAAGAGCGCCCGCGCCGATTCGCCGTTGCGTTCGGTGAAGACGCCGTATGTCCGGGAGATGGCCCCTTTGGGGTCGAAGTCGGACAGGAGGGGAAAGTTCAGGTTGCGATCCTTCGAAAACGCCAGATGACTCCAGACTCCGTCGACGGAGACTCCGAGGAGCTCGGCTTCGAATTTCCTGAACTCGGGCATTAACTGCGCATACAATCCCAGTTGGTCGCTGCAGACGGGGCTCCAATCCGCGGGATAGAAACAAAGCACGACGGGCCTGCCGAGAAAATCCCGGAGAGAGACATGTTGATCCGGGGTCGTCTTGAGGGTGAAGTTTGGCGCCTTGGTGCCGGGCTTCAACGGCGAGACTTTTTGGTTTTTCGTCTGGAACTCTTTCATCTTAGCGTTTGACCTTCATCGCCGACCGCTAGGGGGTTGTCAATTGCGTACCCGGCTCGGCTCCTTAACATCTTCGGCGACGTAAAGGGTTTTGGTCGAACCCGGCCCCGTCAATCAGCCGTCTCCTGTACGGCCTCCTCGATCAGCTTCGCGAATCCAGTCGCGTAGTGGGTGATTCCTCCCGCGTGGCTCGCCGCGGGGAACTCGATGGTCGTCGCCCCCGCCCGTTGCTCCATGAACCGTTGCTCGGCCGGATCGATGATCAAGTCCTTCCCGGAGATGACGTACCACGACGGGAGGGTGTGCCACGCGACTGCCAGCGGAAAGTTTCTGCGGCTGGGCCTTGAAGCCGCACCTACGGCCGGCTCCCGGCACGCTCCATCGAGAACCGGTTTAGGCCGTAATGTTCAGGTAGACGACTTCGCCTGCGAAGAATCCGCTGGATTGGCCATTGCCGTATTGCCCGTAGAAGATCAGGTTTTGCGGAATCGAGTAGGGGTTCGAGTAAGGACCGCCGGCAGGGTGGTCGAACGGAATGGAGGCGGGATTCGAAGAGTAGTCCGTTGTCGTGTGGGCATCCATGTCGACGACCTTGGCCGATACACTCCCGGAAAAGATCCACGCTCCCCCAGATGAGAGCGGCTGGCCCCAGATCGTGAAGAACTCGCCCAGGTTTGGCGTAACGTCTCCCCATGGCAGCTCACAATGGATGATGCCGGAACCATCGTGGGTATGGAGCGCATGGAAACCGCCACCGGGACATTGGTACGCCGAACTGGTATCTTGCGGCAGGAATCCAATGTATCCCGATTCGCCTGGGGGTTCGCCAGGCAGATGTTCCTGGACGCCATTGTAATTGATTACGAGGAGAGTGTGGTAATGCATGACGATACCTTCGGCGCCACAGTAGGTGAGCACCTTGTCCCCAGACGGTTCACGAGGGAAGGAAACGTAGTACGCTCCAACGCCGATGACGACGATCACCAGGACGACGGCCACATGGATCTTCCGGATGCGAAAGGGGCGGGCCGCGTTTCGCGGGGCATTTCGCCCGAGTTCGGCCTTGAGTTCGTCTCGAAACCGCGGCATGTCCGGATGCCGCGGATGGATGTCGTTCAGATGACGCGGGAGGTTCTCCGGCTTCACGGCGACGTTGCAAATCGGACAGCGTTCCGTGTTCGCCACAGATCGGGCCCTCTCACGGAGATGAAAAGGAGGTCTGGCTACTATTTAGGACTGACGTGGACACGCGCCGAACGCACGCATACATCATGCTGGACGTGACGCGGGATCTGGGGGTCCGTATCCTGAGCCACCGGGCCGCACTCGTGCAACGGCGTGCTAAAAGTAACATGCTCCCGGCGGGATTCGAACCCGCGTCTGAGGCTCGAAAGGCCCCGATCCTTGACCGGACTAGACTACGGGAGCGAAACGGCTGGTTAGCGGCGTAGGCCATAAATGCTTTTGGAACTCGGTTCCCCAGGAGTCGGACAACGGAAACTAGATGGTTCTCTCTGCCCTCGACGACCGGGATGCAACGAACCCGGCCGAGCATCACGGAGCTTGCGTTCCTCGTCTGCGGGGTCCTCATCGTCCTCGTCGGATGGGTCGCGGACTTCCTCGGCCTCTTCGAAATCGCATCGCAGCCCACCGGGCACGGGTCCTCGACCACGTTCCCCCTTCGGCTTTTCATGACGATGTTCGGGGTCGCCTTCTCGACGATCGGTGTCGGATTCGAGAACTTTCCCCAGATCCTCCTGGGTGGCGATCGGGCGAAGCGATTCATCGTCGCGTTGCTGTTCCTGGCGGACGGCTCGTTGCATCTTTATGCGTTCAATGACCACCTTGGCGATCGGTTCTCGGCGGCCTTCTTCGCGTTCTTCTCGGCGGTTCAGCTCGCGGCCGCCTTTGTGATCCCGTACACGAAGTATCGACTTGAAGCCCTATGGCTTGCCATCACCGTGTTTCTGATCCTCGCCTACATCGCCACACGGACGATGGCGATATGGCCCATCGGGTTCGTGGAAGAGGTGGAACCTCTCGGGATCGTCTCGAAACTGGTCGAACTCGTCACGGTCCTCGTCCTCGTGTCGCTCCTTCAATCGGACCGGGCGTCTCGGCGGCAACCCGTGCCAGTCGCTTCGCCGTCGGACCGATGAGGCGCTATATCTCGGCGGCGACTTCCTTTGCGAGGAGTCGGTATTCCTGCTCCTTCATCGCCGCCGGATTCGCCGAGATCAGGAGGTACGAGTCGTTCAGCGTGATCTTCTCGTTCACCTTTTGCAGGAACCGCATGATCGACGCAAACCCGTTCTGCGAGATCATGTACTCGAGGCCTTCCAGGACGACTGCCGCATTCCCGCCATCCGACGCGAAGTCGGAGATGGCCGTGGCGATGTCGACGAGCGCGCTCGGCTCCGCGACCGCCATCCCTTTCGCCGTGCCTCCGGCGGATTTGGAAAGCCAGATGAATCCGGCGCCTTCGATCGGATACCGGGATCGCAAGTCATCCGGATGGATGCGGGTGATGCAGAGCCCACGTGCGTTCGTCTGGAGGAGATCGGAAAACAGCGAGAACACACGCTCCGCCTTCGGTTCGCGAACGAGGTACACGCCACGGCGGCCGATGTCGCTCCGAGCGGAGAGCTCGCCCCCACCGACGACCGGGATTCCCTCTTCCTCGATGAGGCGGCTTTCCATGGCCTCGACGTCGCGGAACAGGACCGCCAACTTCGACTTCGCGAGCACCCCCAGTTCCGTGGACGAATACCCGCGGGTCGTGAGGGAGCCGATCTCCCGCCACGCGGACTTGAGACCTTCCTCAAAGCCTTTCAGAAAGGCCTTGCGCTTCTCGTCGTCGCCCATCCCTGTGCGGCATAAGGCCCGGACGTCCGTATAGAGATTTCGTGGGATTCTCCCATGAGGCCGAGGAGGCCATGAGGGGACGGCAACCCGCCCCAAACCGATTGGCCGGCGGATTATCCGCAGGACCTCTAACCGATGTATCCGAGGTCTTCGCGCTTGTCCGGAGTTTCGGGGGCCGCCTCAATGTCCTTCAACTTCGACGTGATCTGATCGATCTGTTTCGCCTTGTTCTCGAGCTCGTTGAAGGAGATCTCGAGACCCAGGTATTTCGTGAGGACGTCCAGGACGGCCTGCGCGCTCTTCGGATCGACGAAGTAACCGGACGTCTCCCCCATCAGGCACACCGCCTGCATGTCATACAGGCGGCCGAGTCCGAGCAATAAACCGCTCGCGCCGACAATGCCGGCACCGGGTTCCCCGCGGGAGAACACGACACCGTACTTCTCCATCTCCTTCACGAGATCCGCGCCCGTCGCGGCCCCGAGGACCCGCGGCTTCGTCACCATGCGGCCCATGCCGTACCCTCCGAGGGTGAAGATCCGGCGCACGCCGAGCTTTTTCAACTCCCGAAGGATGAAGTCGCTCAGCTCGTACTGGCCCTCCGGGGTGAGGCCCTGGTAGTCGCCGGTCAGGAGGACGAGGTCCCGCCCCGGTCCCCGCTTCACGAAATGCATCTCGTTGTTCACGAGCTTCACCTGCCCATCGTCCTGGACGAGGACCTGGGGCGGGAAGTACTTCGAGAAGATCTCCGCGAACTTGACCGCCTTCAGCTCGTCCTTCAGGTGTTCCGCGGCGAGCTTGCCGACGTTCCCGATGCCAGGGAGGCCTTCGATGAAGATCGGGTCGTCCAGCTTCGGATGGTCCGTATATCGGATGGTGATGTTGTCCATGGCGTCTCACCTCTCCAATTCATGGACCCGCTTAAGTTTGCGCCTGTACGCCCCATAGCGGTCCTCGGGAGAATACCGCGGCGGCATCGGGCTCCCCGTCGCACGACCGCAGTTCGGGCAGACGTCCTTCAGGGAGTAACGGCCGCACGCGGTGCACTTCTTGAGGATCGAGCGCATCGCCTCAGTCCTTCCGGTGGAATTTCGCTTCGCCGCCTTTCGCGGTCACGACTTTGATCACCCGGGCGGCCGCCTTCTGGATCTCCTCTTCCGCGGTCTTGTAGTCGGGCGCCTTTACGACGAGCCGGTATCGTGGCGCGCCGATATATTGCACCTTCACGGATAGGCCGTCCGACTCCATCGCGGCCTTCGCGAGTGCCTCCTTGATGTGGATCGCTCCGTCCGGGCAGAAGTCGGTCGCCTCGACGTAGCCGTCGATCGTGACGTGCGGCGGGATGATGTTCTCCCGCGCGACCTCGATGAACGTCTTCACCCAAGGGCCCTTGAAGCCCTCGCCCTCGAGGGCGTGCTCGTCCATCACGCTCTCCTCGAACGCGCGGTACAAGGTGCCGAACGAATCGAGGATGTCGTACCCGAAATCCTGCCAGCACTCGTCGACCGTCTTGCCGAGACGCTGGGCCACGATCCCCAGGAGGTTCTCCGCCTTCTGCTCGTTCTTCCATTCCTGGATCTTCTCGCGGCGCTGGTGTTCGTTGACCGCCTTCAGCGAGAGGTCGATGTGTCCCTTCTCCTTGTCGACCTTCAGGACCTTGCAGACGACCTTCTGGCCTTCGCGGACGTAGTCCCGGATGTACTTGATCCAGCCGGAGGAGACCTCTGCGATGTGGATGAAGCCCTCCTTGCTCTCGTACTCGTCCAGGGTCACGAACGCGCCGAAATTCTTCACGTTCGATACGGTGCACACGACGAGCTCGCCCTCGTCGGGCCAGTCGTAGCCGCGCGCGGTGGCCGTCTTCGCCTCCGCCATCTACTCGAGGACCCCCAGGATCTCGCCTCGGATCGCGGCCTTCCCGCCCGTCGGCTTCGCGACGGTGGCGCCGCAGACCGGACACAGGACCACGCTCGCGGCGCGGTCGAAGACGATCTGCTCGTTGCCGCAATCCTCGCACTTGACCCGGAGGAACTGGCTCGTGGGTTTCGGGATCACTTGTGCACCTCCACGAGCTCGAACTTCTTCGCCCGGATCCCGGGCCGCTGATGGGCCTTGTGACACTCGCGGCAGCGGAACCGCAGATGGATCCGTTTCGTCGGTTTCTCGCGGCCCTCCGGCTTCGGACGCGGGAAGCCGCCATATCCGGCGGTCACGCGCCGGAACCGCCTCTGCCCCGCCCGGAGCTCCGACCGCGGACGGTTCTTGACCCGCTCCACTTCGAGCTCCCTGTGCTGGTTGCAGAAAGGACAATAACCGCGGATACGCTGAGGCATCTTCATGGAGGCCGACCGGGCGCCGTAACAGAGAAGAACCTGTATTAAAGGGTTGCTGGGTTCGCCGGACTGGGGAACCGACCGACCTCGGACCGAAGCAAACGGATCGTCTTTGGCCCCGCGAAGGAATTCGAATTTGGGATTCGCGTCGCCCGAGACGTCTTCAATCGGCTTCAATCGGAAGAAATATATATTGTTAAATTAATAATTGGCGGGGAGATACAAACGAGCAGGGAGGTCCGCCTGAGTCGAAGAGACGAAACCCTGGTGGACCTGCTCATCGAGACCGGCCTTTCGCGGAACATCGCCAAGACCCTCGTCTTCCTGTCGAAGCGCGAAGAGACGACGTCGGTGGAGATCGAGAAGGCGACCGGACTCCGCCAGCCCGAGGTCAGCATCGCGATGCAGGAACTGCGTCGTCGCCGATGGGTCGACAAGCGCGACATCAAGAAGGAAGGCAAGGGCCGGCCCGTACATTCGTATCGCCTGAGTGTCCCGTGGTCCGAGATCCTCGCCACCATCGACCGTGAGGAACAGACGAAGATCGAGCGGATCGAGGCGAACCGCAAGCGGCTCAAGACGTTCGCGTAGCGCGCAACGTTCGGACGCCTTTGCCGGACGCCACGAAGACGACACTCGCCATTCGGACGAAGAGGCCGTGCCCCACGACGCCTGGAATCGCGGACAGCTCCCCCGCCAATTTCGCCGGCGCCCGGATCGGGCCGAACCGCGCGTCCA
>VBLU01000046.1 GCA_005879065.1 Methanobacteriota archaeon | reverse complement strand
TCGTCGCTTCGCTTTCGCGAGGAACTTGCGGACGGCGTCGACGGGGAATGGGTTAATGAGTCGAAGGTGGAGATAGCCGATCTTCGCGCCTTCCGCCCACAGGCGATCGAGCGCGTCGAGCAGGGCGCCTTTCGTCGAACCCCAGGAGACGATCAACGTGCCGGCGTCCTTCGGGCCGAAGTAGGCCATCTTCACGTCGTCGGGGATCTCGCGGGAGGCCAGGTCCAACTTCGCGAACCGCTTCTCCATCATCGCGTTCCGCAGGCCGGGGTCCTCGGTGATGTGCCCCAACTCGTCGTGTTCGTCCCCCGTGTTCCAGAAGATCGTCTCTTCTTGTCCGAGAAGCGCGCGAGGGGAGACGGGACCGTTCCCGAGGTCGAATCGCTTGTACGGATTCTCTTTCGAGTAGCCGTTGTTGCCGAAGGCCAGGGCCCCGCGCTCGATCCGAAGGTCGGAGAGGTCCGGCGGTGCGATCGTGGCATAGCTGTTTGCGAGGGCCTTGTCGACAAGGTGGATCACGGGCATCTGGTACCGGTCCGCGTAATTGAACGCGAGGAACCCGTCGCGGATGCATTCTTCGAAGTCGCCGGACGCGAGGACGATCCGCGGGCTCTCGCCGTGCCCGGCATGCAAGGCGAACCGCAGGTCGCCCTGTTCGTGCCGGGTCGGCATCCCCGTGCTCGGACCGGCCCGCTGGTAGAGCGTGATCACGAGCGGGACCTCGTTGATCGAGGCCCATCCGATCCCCTCCATCATCAGGGAGAAACCGGGCCCCGACGTCGCGGTGGCGGACCGTGCTCCGGTCAGGGCGGCCCCGGTGGCCATCGTGACCGCGGCGATCTCATCCTCGGTCTGCACGACCAACATGGAGGCGCCTTTCTCCTTCCCGCCGGCCTCCGGGACGAGGCCATGTCCGTTCACGTCGAGGATTTCGTTTTCCTCGAGGAACTCGCTCTCGTCCGAGGCCGGGGTGATCGGGTAGTACGTCTGGAACCGCATGCCGCCGTAGAGCTTGCCCAACGCGGTCGCCTGACTCCCGGTGAGGAACAATCGGGGTTCCTTCCTGGCCAACGTCTGAAGACGATACCGGAAATCCGGGACGAGGGATCGCGCGAGATCGTACGCCTTCTGCGCGCCCGCGGCGTTCATGTTGACGATCTTGGCCTTCGCGCGGAAGACTTCCTCGAGGGAAGCCCGCATCATCGCGAAATCGAACCCGAGCAGGCCGAACGACGCGCCGACCGCGAGCATGTTCACGACCCGCGAGATCTTGCTCAGCTGGTCGATCTGAAACTCGTCGGCGATTTGGTCGAGGAGGTCCTTGAACGGAATCGGGACGAGAGCAACGCCCCGCTGCTTCGCGGCTGCCAGCAGGTCGCCGATCGTCTCGCCGACGCCGTGGGAGATGAGGTACGTCTTGAGGTCGGCGGCCAGGCGCTTCTCGATCGTCGGGATGTCCGAGAGCCGCGTCTTGGCCAAAGCGGGATCGTAGACGATCGCTCCGTCGTCCGTGACGGCGCGGGCGTGGCGGAACAACGTCTCCGCCTCGAACGTCGCGAGGACATTCACCGCGTCGATGTGCGACCGCACGATGTTCGTGTGCGCACGCAGGGCGAAGTAGGAATGCTCGCCCATGATGTTCGAGTAGAACTCCCGCTTGCCGAAGACGTTCAGGCCGCCGGCCGCACAGGCACGGGCGAACACGTTCGCGGAAGAGTCGACACCGCTCCCCTGCGGCCCTCCGATGAGCCAGGAAAGATCGTTGACTTGAATCGCAGGAGACATGGGATCCTCACGCGGACGCCCGAAGGCGCGGGCCTTCTTGGGGATTTACCAATTCCCCCTGGATTCCGCCTCTGGATTCGGCCACACAGATGGGACGCCAGCGCACCTTATCAAACCTTTCCTCCCGGTTCTGCCGCCCGCGAATTGGACGTGGACGAACTAGGGAGAGAGTTGGTTCCCCGTGCCAACCTTCGGCGCGCGACCGCGTGGCAGGATCAGCTGTTCCATGAACCCTTCCATGAATTGGAAGCGGTTTCGCAAGGTCACCTCGCTGACGCCAGCGATTTTCGCAATCGCCTTTTGCGGACGACGTTCCCCGGACGCCAAGGACGCCAGGTAAATGGCCGCCGCGGCGGTCCCCGACGGCGAGAGGGACATCGAGCTGTCGATCTTCTCCAGTTCTTTCAGGATCTTCTGGGATTCCGCCTCCACCGTGTTGCTCAAGCCGAGGCGGGAACAGAACCGGCTCACGTAATCGGACGGCCGGGACGGCGGCACGCGAAGGGTGAGGGTCCGCAGGAGCGCACCGTACGCCTTGCCGATCGTCTTCTTCCGGACGCCGGTCACCTGTTGCAGCTCATCGAGCGTTCGAGGGACGCCGTCGATCCGGCAGGCTGCGTACACCGCGGCGGCGACGATCGCCTCGATGGACCGCCCTCGGACGAGGCCCTTCTCCAAGGCTTTCTTGCAGATGAAGCCGGCCTCGTCTTTGACGGGACGCGGGAGGCCCATCAGAGACGCGACGCGATCCAAGGATCGGATCGTCTCGGGGAGACTCCGCTCGCCGGGACGAGAATGGCCCGAATGCCGCTGGAGCTTTCGCATGCGGTAGAATTTCTCTCGTTCCCGGAGGGGAATCGTGTTCCCGCGGGCGTCCTTATTCGCGAGGGGGATGACCGTCGTCAGTCCGGAGGCGCCGGCGACGTAGCTTCGCGGGGCGCCGGTCCGCGCGAGCCGATCGTTCTCTTCCACCGAATAGGCGGCCCATTCGGGCCCCTCGTCGATTGCACTCTCGCTGATCACGAGGCCGCAGGAATCGCAGACAAGCTCGCCGCGCGTGTAGTCACGCACGAGGTGCTCGCTGCTGCATTCGGGACAGACCCGGTCTTCTTCGACCACCGGATCCGCCGGCGTCGTGGTTGGCATGGGCTGCTTCCCTTGCCCGCGGTGGGTCTTCGGGTTCCTCCAAATATAACGCGTTTATATTATACCTTGTCACTGTGGTCAGTGACAACTTGCTGGTAACCGTTTGGATAGGAGGGAAGGGAGACCATCGGGACGAGACACGTCCTAATGCCCGGTGACGGACCCGTGGGCCGGGGACGGACCGCTGGCTTGGCGCCATGCAGGCGCTGGCTGAGCGATTTCCTCGTACGGCCCTCGGCCGAGCCCGAGTACGTACGAATCATTGACAAGCTTAATGCTCCCCCCGTTCTGTCCGAACGCACCGGGCATGACCGACTACCGCGTCGAGAAGGACTTCCTGGGTGAACTGAAAGTCCCCAAGGACGCCTACTGGGGCGCCCAGACGCAACGGGCCATCGAAAATTTCCCCATCAGCGGGATCCGCTTCGGTCGGCGCTTCCTCTATGCGCTCGGCCTGATCAAGATGGCGGCGGCCCAGACGAACATGGAGCTCGGCCTCCTCGATTCGAAGATCGGAAAGGCGATCGTCCAGGCATGCCAGGAGGTCATGGAGGGCAAGCTGGACGCCCACTTCCCCCTCGATGTCTTCCAGACCGGGAGCGGCACGTCGACGAACATGAATGCGAACGAGGTGATTGCGAATCGAGCGAACGAGATCCTCGGTCACGCGCTCGGCGAGAAAGGGCCCATCCATCCGAACGACCACGTGAACATGGGCCAGTCCTCGAACGACGTGATCCCGACCGCGATCCACGTCGCGGCCCTCATGGAGATCGACCACAACCTGCTGCCCGCCCTCCGCGAACTCGAAGAGAGCCTGGCGAAGAAGGCGAAGGAGTTCGATCCGATCGTGAAATCGGGACGCACCCACTTGATGGACGCGACCCCGATCCGCCTCGGCCAGGAGTTCTCCGGGTACCAGTCCCAGATCGACCACGGAATCCGACGTGTCTCGTCCTGCCGGGCGGCCCTCGCGGAACTCGCGATCGGAGGGACTGCCGTCGGAACCGGGATCAATGCGCACCCGGAGTTCCCGGGGCGGGTCGTCGAGAAGATCAGTGCGGCCACGGACACGAAGTTCCGGGTCGCCGAGAACCACTTTGAGGCCCAGGCATCCCAGGACGCCCTCGTTGAAGCGAGCGGGGCGATTCGAGCCGTGGCGGTGTCGACGATCAAGATCGCGAACGACCTCCGGTGGCTGGGCTCGGGGCCCCACACGGGCCTGAGGGAGCTGAATCTTCCTCCGGTCCAACCGGGTTCGTCGATCATGCCGGGGAAGGTGAATCCCGTCATCCCGGAGGCGGTCATGCAGGTCGGCGTTACGGTGATCGGCAACGACATGGCGATCGCGGTGGCCAACTCCCATTCCAACCTCGACCTGTGCACGATGATGACGGTGATGTCCCAGCGCCTCTCGCAGAACATCGAACTCCTCGCGAACGTCTCCCGCGTGTTCGCGCACCGGTGCATTGAGGGAATCAGCGCGAACATCGACGTGTTGCAGCGGTATGCGGAATCGAGCCCCGCCATCGCGACGACCCTGAACCTCCTGATCGGCTACGAGAAGGCCGCGGAAATCGCCAAGGAGTCGGGCCGGACCGGGAAGACGGTCAAACAACTCGTGATCGAGAAAGGCATCCTGAGTGCCGAGGAAGCGGAGAAGGTCCTCGACCCGCGACACCTGACGAGCCCGAGCAAAGACCTGCTCGGAGGCGGAGGAGGCTAGGCTTCGCGGATGTCCGCCGGCTTGCCGCGCAAAGCGCTGGCGGAGAAACTTGGAATCAAAGCGGGTTTCGTCGTCGTCGTAATCCGTCCGCCGAAAGACTACGTTCAGCTCCTGGGTCGGATTCCGGAACGGGTCTCAATCCGGTCGCGGTTGAACGGCCCCGTCAACATCATCCACGCGTTCGTTCGGACGCGCGCGGACTTAGACGCCCGATTCGCGCGATGGAAAGATGCCATCTCGAAGGATGGGTGCGTCTGGGTCTCCTGGCCAAAACGGGGCGCGAACGTGCCTACTGACCTGACGGAGGACGTCGTCCGCGCCATCGCCTTGACTAACGGCCTCGTCGATGTGAAAGTCTGTGCCGTCGATGAAACGTGGTCCGCTCTGAAGCTCGTGTACCGCCGGAGGGACCGCACTTAACGGAGGGCCGCAAAGGTACATGCCGTGGCGCTCCGCTCCCCATGATGGGCCGTAAGGGCCCGGGTGCGGAGACGCATGTCCTATCGCCGCGTGAAGGATCCCACGGAAGTCATCGTGATTTTCAAGACGCACCTGCGGGAGGGCGCGGACTCGGAAGCCTACCGGAAGACGTCCCGCCGCATGCACGAGCTCGTCGAGCAGATTCCGGGATTCATCTCGATCAAGGCATACACCGCCGAGGACGGAGAGGAAATCGACCTCGTCCGCTTCGCGAACGAAGAAGCCCTCCGAACGTGGAAGGAGCAGCCGGACCATCTCGAGGCCCAGCGCCGCGGCCGCGAAGAGTTCTACGATCGATACTCCGTCCAAGCGTGCAAGGTGGTCCGGGACTACGAGTTCCGCGTCGACGCACTCGACCCGAGCCACGAAGCGGACCACAACCGGGGCAAGTCGCAAGGTCTTTCCACACAGTGACCCATGCGCCGGGCAAGGGAGGTGGCATGTACGCGACATGACGCGTCGGAAGGCCTCCCGGGCGAGACTTAGGCCCTTCCGACTTGACGACGCCGCAGGTGTCTGCCGCATCTACGCGAACTTCTTCGTGGACAATGCGGTGCAATTCGGTCGCGGCCGAATGACCGTGGCGGTTGCCGATGACCGTGTCGCCGGATTCGTCCTCTGGGGTCCCGCGTTCGAGCCCGCCTGGTTCGATCCGGGAGTGAAGCGGTGGGCGGAGCTCAATGAGCTCCACGTCCATCCCGACCACTACGGCCGGGGACTCGGGACGCGGCTCGTCCGATCGGCAGTCCACCAGGCCCGCGATGACGGATTCGCCGTGATGTACGTCGTCACAGAAGACGTCAACGCCCCCGCCCGCAGAGTATACGAGAAGAACGGCTTCCGGGAGCACAACCGGATCGTGCGATACAAGATCGAGCTTTAGGCGTCTTTCCTCTCGACGGAATGGCCGGGAACCGCCCAGCCTACTCCGCCGGTCGCCGGCCACCCGCGAGCTTTTCCGTATCGATCTGGGCCTTCTGAAGCCGCCCGGAGTAGTCGACGTAGACGGTCTTCCAGTAGGTGAACTCCTCCAGCGCCGTCGTCCCGGCCTCTCGGGTGTCCGTGGGACCTGTCTCCTTCGTCCCGCCGAACGGCAACTGGACCTCGGCCCCGATCGTCGGCGCGTTGATGTAGGTGATGCCGGCCTCGAGCTCGTGCATGGCGCGGAATGCCCACCGGAGGTCGTTCGTGTAGATGGACGAACTGAGGCCGTACTTCACGGAGTTTGCAATCGCGACCGCGTCGTCGTAGTCCTTCGCCTTGAGTACCGAAAGGACCGGCCCGAAAATTTCTTCCTGGGCCAACCGCCTCTTGCGGTCCACCGCGAAGACGGTGGGCGAGATGAAGAATCCACGGTCGTACGCCCCGCCAGTCAACTTCTTGCCACCAGTGAGGAGCTGGTCCCCCTCCTTCTTCCCGATGTCGATGTACCCCAGGACTTTCTTCTCTTGGTCGGAGGAGGCGACGGGGCCCATGTCCGTCTTCTCATCGATCGGATTGCCGACCCGAAGCTTCTCCGCCCGCTCGACGAGTTCGTCGACCACTTCATCGTAGACTTTCTGGTGCACGATGAGACGGGAGGCCGCGGTGCACCGCTGCCCTGCGGTCCCGAACGCGCCGAACATCACGCCATCCATGAGTAGGTCGACGTTCGCATCGTCCATCGCGATGATCGGATTCTTGCCGCCGAGCTCGAGTCCGACCTTGATCATCTTCTTCGCGGCGCTCTCGTAGACGTGCTTTCCCGTGTCGACGCCGCCGGTAAAGGAAATCGCGCGGATGTCCGGATGGGCTACGAGGCCGTCCCCGACGACGGAGCCACTACCGGTTAACATGTTAACCACGCCCTGTGGGAATCCCGCCTCGTCGAGCACCTCGACAAACTTCGCGGCGCAGAGAGGGGTGAGGCTCGACGGCTTCAGGACGAACGGGCATCCCGCGATTAAGGCGGCTCCGCTCTTCCATCCGGGGATCGCCATGGGGAAGTTCCACGGCGTGATCAGGCCGACGGGGCCGACCGGCATCCGGACCGTCAGGCACATCTTGTTCGGCAGCTCGGACGGGACCGTCTCGCCGAACATCCGACGGCCTTCGCCGGCGGCGTACTCATAGAAATCGATCACTGAGGAGCATTTCGCCGCGTCGAGGTGCCGGGGTCTTCCGCCATCTCTCGAACGCGCCTTTCGCCGCGCGAACGGCGTCGCCCAACTCTTCCTTCGTCGCGGAGGGGAACGTGGCCAGGACTTCGCCCGTGGCCGGGTTGATCGTCTCGAACCGCTTGCCTTCGGATTTCTTCCATTTCCCGCCGATGAAGAGGCCGTACTCCTGAACCATCGAAGTTCCTCTTCAAGCCAAACAACGTCCATCCGCTAAGAGCTTAGTGTCCCTCAAGCCGTCCGGAGAGGAGGCTCTTGCCCGGGTTCCGATTTTCACGAAAGGGCGTGACCACAATACGGACACTTCGCGATACGACCAGAAGGGGGGATCCGGCCGCCACATTCAGGGCACGCCCGCGAGGGGCGGGACGCAGACCAGGACGCCACGAAGACGATGAAACCCAAGGCGACCGCCGAGAGAATAAGCCCACCGGCATTCGGAAGAAATCCCGAAGGGTTCCCTCTCCAGTCATAGGCGAGCAAGACCGAGAGGGCCACAATCACCAGAGGAATGATCACGCCGGCTTGCCGGGTCCCCTTGCGACCGAACCGCGGTTGCGGGGGACGGGGCGGCCAACCGCGAATGAGTCTAAATGTCGAAATCGCGAGGAGGACCGAGACCCCAAGGATGACCTCCAAGGGGGCCCGAAATAGGAGTAGGAGGCCTACGACGACA
This sequence comes from Methanobacteriota archaeon, assembly GCA_005879065.1. Taxonomy (GTDB): domain Archaea; phylum Thermoplasmatota; class Thermoplasmata; order RBG-16-68-12; family RBG-16-68-12; genus RBG-16-68-12. The sequence continues at coordinate 2,081 of VBLU01000046.1, read as the reverse complement.
AGATATCCGGTCAACGCAGATAGACCGAAGACCCGCTTCGAGTGACGTAGGTCCATGCAGATTTGCATCGGGGCTCAATCAGCATCAAGGTTCCGCGCCGCCTCAACGACAACCCTCCCGAGGCATCGAACAGAAGTCCTGCCTGAAACCGGTCAATGAGACTTCGAGTCTGCCGCCGAAGTGGTGCGGGTCTTCGGGAATCCCTCGACGACGCGCTCTTCTGAATCTCGTATGATCGCCGAGGCAGCCGCGAAGAGGCTGTCTGCGACCACGTCCGGAGACCATGGCCGGACTTCCGCGGCGAAACGCCTTCTCCACGCCTTCGGCCCGACCCACGCGACGCGGCATCCGAAGGCCCGACCCGTTTGCACGTCGAGAGGCTTGTCGCCCACCATCCACGCGGTCCTGGGGCGGACTCCGAGGTCCCGCGCGGCCGCGAGCAGCATCTGAGCTGCCGCTCCGGGACCAGCTTCCATCCGGAGGCGTCCTGGTTCGTCACGATCACCAGGCGCCAGCCGTGCTCCTGGAAGAGGCGCATGCCCGCAATCGCACCGGGCAGGAACTCGAAATGATCGGGCGTGCGGACGTATCCAGCTCGTCCGCGATTGATCACGCCGTCGCGGTCGAGGAAGACCGTCGGCTGATCGATGCCCTTCGCACCTTCGGACAATCCATGACGCTTCACACGCAACGCCCGTCGTGACTCGGGGGACTGCAGGAAGAAATCCACAAGCCCCCACTTCGCGAACGGGTTGCGGGTCAGCGTGAGTCCCTTGTCGACCGTGAACCAAGCCGCGTCCTCAATCTCGTCCGCCTTGAGTCGAAGTCGGTCGGACTTGAGATGACCCTTGTACACGAAGCCCAACGTGTACGCCGGTTTTCCCGGAAAACCAGAGACGTAGACATTGAGGAGACCGTCGAGCGCGACTTCGGTCCCAATCTCCTCCATCGCTTCCCGCTCCGCTCCTGCCTCAGGCCCCTCTCCGTAGTCCATGAAACCGCCGGGGATGTTCCAGTACCCTTTCGAATATCCTCGAACCGCCTTCACCATCAACACACGCGGTCCCTTCGAGAGGATGACTTCGGAGACGCAACGGATCATCGTCGTGTAGATGGCGCGCTTAACGAGCGGGTCGATGTCCGTCCGTTCGAACACGGAGTCCCGTCCCATCCACTCTTCCGGGTGATGGTCGAGCCGCGGAGTGCGCTTAACGACACGATCCTCGCCGAAGTCCATGATGCCATTCGGATCCGTCCGGAATGGAAGGCCCTCGTCGGCTCGCGGGAATCGGTACTTGCCGCGTTCCCGGACGAGGAAGACCTGACCGTCCGTCTCGACGAACACGTGCCCGCGGCTCCGCTTCTTGGCCATTCTTCCCAACCATGCCCGTGGGCCGTATTAAATGCTCACGGGAAGCGGGGACGATCGGTGAAAGTCAGTCACGAACTTTCGACGCGATCGAGACCCCGTCGCGGAGCGGCACAATCGTCGCGATCATCCGCGGGTCCTTCGCCAATCGCTCGTTGTAGGTCCGGATCGCCGCCGTCTCCGCGGACCGGACTTTGCGGGCTACGTCTCCATGCCAAAGGACGTTGTCCGTGACCAAGAGCCCGCCGACCCGGAGACGTTCGATACACGGCTCGAGGACCGCGGGATAACCGGCCTTGTCGATGTCGTTGAAGATGAAGTCGAATGGGCCTTTGAGATTGCGAAGGATTCGGTCCGCCGCCCCGACGAGGACCCGCACCTTTGAAACGACGCCGGTCTTCTCGAAATTTTTCTGAGCGAGGGCCGCGGTCTCGGGATCGTGCTCGACCGTGACGAGTTCGCCGCCGTCGACGAGGGCGCGAGCGAGCCAGGTCCCCGAATACCCGATCGCAGTGCCGAGCTCCAGGATGCGCTTCGCGCGCAGGGACCGCGCGAGGATGTGGAGGAAACTCCCCTCCGCCGCACCGACGATCGGCCAGCCCTCCTTCAGGCCCTGCTTCTCGACCGTCACGAGGGCGGCATCGCCGCGGTTCGCCAGGCCATCCATGTAGTTGTCAATCTCGTCGTATACAATGCCGGGAGGCAATCGACC
>VBLU01000007.1 GCA_005879065.1 Methanobacteriota archaeon | reverse complement strand
TCCGGCAACCCGGGATAATGGACCTTCGAGACCCCTTTGTGGGCCGCGAGGAACCGCGCCATCGCCTCCGCGTTGTCGCAATGCCGCTCCATGCGGACCCCGAGCGTCTTGATCCCGCGGAGGGTGAGCCAACAGTCGAACGGACTGGGGACCGCACCGAGCGCGTTCTGGGCGAATTTCAGCTTCTCGTACAGGTCCTCGCGGTCCGTGACGACGGCTCCCCCGAGGAGGTCGGCATGGCCACCGATGTACTTCGTCGTGCTGTGAACGACCAGGTCCACGCCCAGCCCGAGTGGGTTCTGCAGCGCGGGCGACCCGAACGTGTTGTCGCAGACGCTGATCGCATCATGAGCTTTCGAGATCACGGCGAGCTCCTTCAGGTCGACGACTTTCATCAGCGGGTTCGTCGGCGATTCCATCCAGACCATCTTCGTTTCCGGACGGAACGCATCCTCCACGTCCACGAGGTCGCGGAGGTCCAGGAAGGTCGATTCGATTCCGTATCCGCTCATGATCCGGGTGAAGATTCGATACACGCCCCCGTAGCAGTCGTCCGTGACGATCGCATGGTCTCCCTTCTTCAGGAGCGTGAGGGCCGTTGTGATGGCGCCCATCCCGCTAGAGAAGGACAACGCACGCTTTCCCGCCTCCAGGGCGGCGAGGCTCTTCTGCAACGCGTCCCTCGTCGGGTTCGCGCCTCGTCCATAGACGTACTCGGCCTGCGCCTTCTGCGAGTACGTCGACGTCATGTAAATGGGCGGTGTCACGGCGCCCGTCTGAGGATCCGGTTCCTGCCCTGCATGGATGGCCGTCGTTGCGAAGCGCATCGGAAATCGCCAGGCAGAAGTCGCGGCTCCGCCGTAAAAGCCTTGCTAGGCCCGGCCTGCCAGGTACTCGATCACGTCGATCCGGGTAATGATGCCCTCGAGCCGGTTCTCCTTCCCCACCACGACGGCGGGATTCCCCCGCATGAGGAGCTTGTAGACCTGTTCGAGATCAGCCCCCGGTTCGACGAGCGGGAACGGCTTCTCCATCACTTTCGCTACATAGTCCGTGTACATCTTCGGATTCTCCAGGAGCGCTTTCATCAGGTTTTCCTCCCGCAGGCTTCCGACGAGGATCCCGGTGTCCAGGACAGGGAGCTGGGACACGTTGTATTGGCGCATCATGTCGACCGCCTCCCGGACGGTCGCCGCGACGTCGATCGTGATGACCCCCGGAATCGTCCGTTCCTTCGCCCGCAGGATGGCCATGAGCGGTGCGACCGGCTCCTCGAGGTATCCTTGTTCCTTCAACCACTCCTCGTTGTGGGCTTTCGACAGGTATCGTTCCCCTGTGTCGGGCAAGAGGACCACCAGGACATCGTTCGGTCCCAGTGTCTCCGCGATGCGGCGCGCGGCGACCACGGCGGCCCCGCTCGAGCTCCCCGCGAGGATCGCCTCTTCCCGGGCCAGTCGCCGGGTCATGAGGTACGACTCTTTGTCCGCGACCTTCACGATTTCGTCGATGTATTGGAATCAGGTGGATTCCGGGATGAAGTCTTCTCCGATCCCCTCGATCTTGTACGTGTGAGGTTTTATTGCCTCCTTCTTATAGAAATAGTCCTTCAGGATGGAACCGAGCGGGTCCACGCCGATGATTCGGACCTTCGGGTTCTTCTCCTTCAGGTAGCTTCCCACGCCGCTGATGGTCCCACCGGTCCCCATCCCGCACACGAAGTGGGTGACCTTGCCATCCGTGTCCCGCCAGATCTCCGGTCCGGTCGTCTCGTAATGGGCCCGCGGATTCGCCTGGTTGGCATACTGATTCGGCAGGATCGAGTTCGGGGTCTCGCGATGAATGCGTTCCGCGACCCGGTAGTAGGACTCCGGGTGGTCCGGCGGCACGGCCGTCGGCGTCACGACGACGCGAGCTCCCAGGGCCTTCAGGAGATCGATTTTCTCTCGGCTCATCTTGTCCGGCATCGTGAACACCGCCCGGTACCCCTTAATCGCCGCGACCATGGCAAGGCCCAGCCCGGTGTTCCCGCTCGTCGGCTCGATGATCGTTCCACCGGGCCTCAGGGTCCCCTTCGCCTCCGCGTCCTCGATCATCTTCTCGCCGATGCGGTCCTTCACGCTCCCTCCGGGATTCATCATCTCGAGCTTCGCCAGGACGAGACCCTTCACACCGTCCATGATCTTCGGCAGCTGGACGAGGGGCGTGTTCCCGATGGTCTCCAAAATGCTCGCATAATACCGCATGGCCGCCCCGGGGAACATCAAAGGTCTGACGTTATAAGAACGTGTGCGCCTCGATGCCACTCACCCGTCGGATTACCCGACTTGCCCCTGGCGAGAGACAATCGGGACGTGCCGGTGGAGCGAGTCGAACCCCCAGGAAACCGATCTGCAGTCGGTCACATTAGCCGCTCTGTCACCCCGGCGCCGGTTTGCGCATCCGAGGAAACCGTATTGAAGCTTTGGAGCACGATGTCTGCAGCTCAGGGCGGCTTGTTCGAGGAATTCCGTCGTTTGATCGGACCGGGGCCAGCAATTCCAGAGGGGCGACTCTCGTTCTCTCCCGCATCCCAGTTTGAACTTTGTTTCAAAACGTATTAAGCATGACCCGCCGTTGGGTCGCTTTCCTATTCGCTCGCGGGGAGGAATGCGATTGGAACCTGAACCAGAGACAGAGGGCTCGCCCCCGAGCATTCCATCCATCCGTCCTCCCTCCGTGGAGAGCCCATGGCGAAAACTGGCGGCGATCGGGGTCGTCGTCGTCGCGATCACATCGGCACTCGTATTCGTCTCTCGATCTCCGAATCAGGCTCCGACAATCGACCACGCGAACGTGAGCTCGGAATTTGCGGACACGGGTGAGTCGTTGAACTTCACGGCACAGGCCAGGGATGCCGATGGAGACGCGTTAACTTACACCTGGAACTTCGGCGACAATTCCACGGCCACCGGCGCTTTCGCGTCCCACCGGTATCCGGTACCCGGCCGGTACGTGGGCGCGCTGATGGTCACGGACAGCAAAGGCGGCGAAGTGACGAACGACGCGAAGTCGTTGTTCATCCACGTTCGGCTTCCCCCTTCGGAAATCGCGTCACCGGCGGCGCCCGTGTCAGGCGTCTGTTCTGGCGACTGCATCCTCGGTCCTGGTTCGGCAATTCTCACCGCAGATCAGACCATGGTGGCCGTGGGGGCTTCTGTTCGGTTCAGCGGGAACGCTTCCTGGGCCTATACATGGGCCTGGAACAATCGGTCGAATCAATCCGCGGGAGGCGCCGCGGTCGTCGTCCCGGCGGCAGACGATTCCTCTCTCTTCACGACTTTCACGTATGTCTGGGGGGACGGCACCCGAGACACGGGGGGCAATTCGGAGTCGGTGGGGGTCACGAGCCATACATTCACATCCGCAGGGAACTTCTTCGTTCGGCTCACGTTGACCCTGCCGACCGTCTACGGGACAAAGACGGCGTCGGCGGGATATACGATCCGAGTGATACCGACGGCGCCGCCCCTGCAGTTGAAACATCCAGGCGTCTTTACCACCGTCTCCTTCGGCGAGCCGAACTCCCTAGATCCCGCGGCCGATATCGAGACCGCAGGCGTCGAGATTCTGCAAAACGTGTACGAGACGCTCGTCTGGTACCAACCAGGCCTCGAGAACATCACGGTCCTCCTGCCTCGTCTCGCGACCGAGGTGCCGACGGTGGCGAATGGCGGGATATCGGCGGACGGGAGGAACTACACGTTCAATATTCGACCGAGCGTGAAGTTTCACAGCGGCGCGGTCATGGACGCCGACGACGTCGTGTATTCGATTAGACGGGTCCTCGCCATGCATGATCCCAACGGACCATCCTGGATTCTGGAACAGGTTCTCACGAATCACGTCGCGAATTACATGGTAGGTTGCGGACCGCAAGCGAATCGGTCGTGCACCTTGGCCGACTACGCGGACACGGCCTTTCCGTCTCGGACGGACATCCCGTGGAACATTCAGAAGGTCCTCGAGACGGCGGCCCAAGGGGCCGCATGGTCGATGAAACCGATGAATCGCACCGTCGCCTGGGCCGTGAGCAACTCGACGGTCGAGAAGGTCGGGACAAACCAAATTCAAATACACCTGACGCGCCCGTACCCCGCGTTCCTTCAGTCGATCGCCTTCACCGTCGGGTCCATCGTCGAGGAGGCGTGCGCCGGACCGTGGGATTACTGGGGAATCCGCAACGACATTTTGGATCGCCATCGCGATTGCGGCAGCGGCCCCTTCGAACTGAGCACGTGGGTGCCGAACCAGGCGGTAGTCCTGGACCGCTTCGACCAGTATTGGGGGACGCTAGCTCCTTTGGAGGAGGTCCGCATCGAGAAGGCGAACGACGTCGTCACCCGCGAGTTCATGCTGCTCTCCGGAGACGCGGACGCCGCGGCGATCAACCGGGACCACCAATTCGACGTGATGAATCCCGATGGAACGCCCCGGTACACCTCCCTCCGGATCGTGAAAGACCGACCTTCATTCGATGTGACCGTGTTCGGCTACAACCAGGCGATCAACGGCTCCGCAGTGCCTGACCGCCTCGAAGTCCCGCCGACCTTTTTCTCGGACATTCATGTCCGGAGGGCGTTCAGCGATGCCTTCGACTACGACGGCTTCATGGACAACGTGACGTTCAAGAGCGGCATCCAACTCCGCGGCCCGATCGCGAAGGGGATTCCCGGATACAACATGAGTACGCCCTTGTTCACGTACAACCTAACCAGGGCGGCGACGGAACTCCGGCAGACTCCCTATTGGACCACGGGATTCAACATCACGCTGTACTACAACGCGGGGAACACGGAGCGCCGACAAGGATGTCTCGTCCTGAGGCAAGGCCTCGAGGCGCTGCACGATCAGGAAGGAGCCGGGCCGATTACGGTCGGTGTCCGGACCCTCGATTGGCCCGCGTATCTCATGACGCTCCGGGCGAAGGGACTCCCGATTTTCTTTTTGGGCTGGCGTGCCGACTACGCGGATCCCGACGACTACGTGGTCCCGTTCCTGCGCACGGGCGGGCTGTTCGCCGGTCGAGTGGGATACAGCAACGGGACCTTGGACCGTTTGATCGATGCCGCGGCCGCCGAGCTGAACCAGACGAGGCGCGACCGGATGTATCAGGATCTGTCCACGCGCGCGGTCGTGGACGATGTGCCCTACCTGTGGGTCTATCAATCGAGGAGTTTCCATGTGGAGCGCACCTGGGTGCGGGGTTACTACTTCAACCCCATGCTCTCCGGCCTCGACTACCACCTCTTGTCCAAGGCCGCGGCTTGAACGATGCCACGAAATCGACCCGCGATTTGGCTGACGATTCGCGAAACGGTTCGAACGAATCTTTTTATTGGCTCCCCGCAGTCGGTCGGGGGATGGCGGACCTGAAGACCGTCACGGACACGGTTCACGGTACGATCCGTCTGGAGCCGCTCACCCTCGACCTGCTCGAGACCCTGGAGTTGCAGCGGCTCAATTCGATCCGGCAACTCGGGCTGACGTACCTCGTCTTTCCGGGCGCGAACCACTCCCGGGTCGAGCATTGCCTCGGTGTGGGGCATGTCGCCGGCGAGATGGCGAAGGCCCTCGACCTCGCGCCCGAGGAACGGAAACTGGTCCAAGCCGCGGGCCTTCTCCACGATGTCGGTCACGGGCCGTTCTCGCACACCCTCGAACACGTGCTCAGCCGCGAGCTCGCGGTGGACCACATGCATCTGACGCAGCGAATCATCACGGGCGAGGACGACAACGTTTCGCCGGAGGACCGCGGGGCGTTCCCGGAGGTCGTGCGCATCCACGGGGTCCTCGAGCGGCACGGTGTGGACCCGGAAGCGGTTGCGGCCCTCATCCGCGGACCGTCCGAAAAGGGCGCGAAGTGGATCGTGCCGAGCAATCGCAAGGAGCCGCCGCGATACCTGGCTCAGATCATCCATAGTCCGATGGACGCAGACCAGATCGACTACCTGATGCGGGACGCGCATTACACGGGGGCCTCTCACGGGACGATCGATTTCTCGCGTCTCCTCCAGACCCTCCGTATCCACCGCGGAGAACTGGCCCTCGATCGGAAGGGCCTCCCCGCCCTGGAGGGAATGCTCGTCGCACGAGGCCTGATGTACTCCTCGGTCTACTTCCACAAGACCGTGAGGATCGCGGAACAGATGCTCGCGCGCGCGGTCGAACGATCGGAGGCCCCGATCGCGGACATCCAGAAGATGGTGGACCACGAACTACTGAACTGGCTCGTCCGCCAGGGTCCGCTCCAGAAGGAGATCGCACTGCGACTCAAATACCGCAAGCTGTACAAACGGGTCCTCGCATCGGATCGTGATGAGCTCACGGGGGCGACCCGTGCGGTGCTCGCCTCCTTCAAAGATCCTATGGAACGTCGGAGGACCGAGGACCGCATCGCCCGACGCGCCGGACTCCTGCCGGGCCAGGTGATCATCGATGTGCCCCTCCCAGAACTGCTCCTGAGCGAGCCGCGGATCGCGAAGACGGAAGTCCCGATCCTTGACGACGGAGAGGCGAAACCCTTCTCCCGGGTGAGTTCGCTCGGTCGCGCCCTCCAGGTTCGTCAAGTCGTCGACTGGGTCGTGATGGTCGCCGCGCCGGCAGAGTCGGCGACGGCGGTCCGGAAGGCGGCCACGTCCGCACTCTCCGGCTGAACGCCGAGACGACGCTACGCAACGGCGTTTGTCAACGCGGCGGACGTTCGTCGGACAACTTTTAAATAGCGTCCGCCGGATACGCGCCCATCTTGCGGGATGGGATGACCTCGCGGGTTCTGCAGGTGGCGCAATGAATTCGATGCTAGAGGATGTGCTCGCCCGGGAAGGGAGTGCTCCAGCGTTTGAGGACAGCCGGGTGGATGCCGAGCTCGAAGAGATGCTCAGCAAGATGCGGACGAACATCAAGATCATCGGCCTCGGTGGCGGCGGGTGCAACACGATCGCCCGCGTCTACGGCGAAGGCATCGTCGGGGCCGAACTGTTCGCGTGCAACACGGACGCGCAGCACCTGCTCCACATCACGTCCCCCAAGAAGGTGCTTCTAGGACGGCGGATCACGAAAGGCCTGGGCGCTGGCGCCTTGCCGCAGATCGGCGAGGAGGCCGCCCGGGAAGCCGAAGAGGAATTGCGGGCCATCGTCCAAGGCGCGGATATCGTCTTCGTGACTTGCGGACTCGGGGGCGGCACCGGCACTGGGAGCTGCGGATACGTGGCGCGCCTCGCGAAGGAGATGGGAGCCCTCACGATCGCGGTCGTCACATTGCCCTTCCGAGGGGAAGGCAAGCTCCGGATGGAGAGCGCGGAGTGGGGCCTCGAGAGGCTGCGCGATGCTGCCGACACGGTGATCACGATCCCGAACGACAAGCTGCTCGATCTCGTCCCGAGGCAGTCGCTGAACCTGGCGTTCAAGTTCGCCGACGAAGTCCTGATGCGGTCCATCAAGGGCCTCACGGAGATCATCACGAAGCCCGGCCTCGTGAACCTCGATTTCAACGACGTGAAGACGATCATGAAGGGCGGCGGGGTCGCCATGATCGGCCTGGGCGAGAGCCAGGCCGTCGGCGATAACCGTGCCGTCGAGGCGATCGAGGAAGCGATCAACTCGCCCCTGCTCGAGGTCGACGTGTCGACGGCCCACGGCGTCTTGATCAACGTCACTGGCGGCAACGACATGACCATCTCGGAGGCGGAACGGGTCGCCGAGGTCGTGCAGTCGAAAGTCTCGCCGACCGCACGCATCATTTGGGGCGCCACCGTGGACCCGTCGCTCGAACACACATTGCGCGTCATGCTCGTCGCGACCGGCGTAAAGTCCAAACAGATTGTCGGACGGCGCGATCCGTCCGAGGAACGGGCCCGCGTCGGAATCGATGTGATCCGCTAGTCAGTCAGCGTCCGATTTCGGTGGTCGGGTCGATCCGGACTCTTCAGCCGCCCCTTTGTCAATCGCGTTCTCGCAACCCTTATAACCGGCACGCTCTTACGCAGGAAATGAAATTACTCCCCAGCCGGGAGGCTAATTCCCGGGGGCCGAACCATGGATTCTATCGTCAGGGAAATCGTGACCCGATCGGGCGCCGAAACTCGGGCGCCTGAGTCCCCTACCCAGTCGATCGGGGTCGGTGCCGAAGATGCCGAACTCGAGCGCATCCTCGCGAGCCTCCGGACGAACATCAAGATCGTCGGGATCGGGGGCGGAGGCTGCAACACGATCGACCGCCTTGTCGAATCGGGCATCGTGGGAGCCGAACTGTACGCCGCGAACACGGACGCCCAACATCTGCTCATCATCCGATCCCCGCACAAGTTGCTCCTCGGTCGAAGGGTGACGCGAGGCCTCGGTGCAGGCGCCCTGCCCCAGGTCGGCGAGGAGTCCGCTCGGGAGGCGGCCGACGAACTACGGTCCGTCGTCCACGGCGCGGACATGGTGTTCATCACCTGCGGCCTCGGCGGAGGCACCGGTACCGGCGGAGCTCCCGTGCTCGCCCAGCTGTCGAAGGAGGCGGGCGCCCTCACAATCGCGATCTGTACATTCCCGTTCCGAGCCGAGGGGGCAATCCGGGCGGAGAACGCCGAATACGGCCTGGAGAAGCTCCGCAGCTTCGCGGACACGGTCGTCGTGATCCCGAATGACAAACTCCTTGAACTCGTCCCGCGTCTTGCGTTGAACGCGGCATTCAAGGTGGCGGACGACGTGCTCATGCGAGCGATCAAGGGAATCACCGAAGTCATCACGAAACCCGGCCTGGTGAACCTGGACTTCAACGACATCAAGACGATCATGAAAGGCGGAGGCGTCGCGATGATCGGCCTTGGCGAGTCGGACACGGACAATCGGGCCGAGGAGTCGATCGAAGAAGCCATTAACTCGCCCCTGATCGACGTCGACATCAGTGCGGCGACAGGCGCCCTCGTGAACGTCACGGGCGGGAACGACATGAGCGTCTCCGAGGCGGAAAAGGTGGCCGAGATCGTTCAAGGGAGGATCGCTTCGAACGCACGGATCATCTGGGGCGCCGCGGTCGATCCGAGCCTCGAGCACAAGCTGAGGGTCATGCTGATCCTGACCGGGGTCCGCTCGAAACAGATCTTGGGCCCGGGAGAGCACGTACGCTCCCACGGCGGGGTCGACATCGTCCGGTGAGGAACATGGCCGACATCGTGGACAAGAGTTGGGACGTACAACGTCGGATCGAGGAGCGGGTGAAGCGCCTCGGGAAGGGCAAGTACGGGCGGGTCCTCAAAATGGCCCGAAAGCCCACTTCGGACGAATATTCGAAAGTCGTGATGATCACTGGATTAGGGATCGTCGCGATTGGGGCCCTGGGCTTCGTGATCTATCTCATCATGCGCTACGGACCCGACGTCTTCCGCGGACTCTTCGGCATTCTGGGGACCTGATTCGATGGGACTGCTCGACGACTTCTCGAAGCGCGAGGCAAGGGCCGAGGCGCGCCCCGAGCCGCCGGTGGTTGGTCATTACGGGGTGAAGCTCGACCTGACCGAGGAGAAGGTCACCCTCACCGCCGGCCAGACGAAGGAGTATCCCGTGGTCGTGACGAATACGGGGACCGAAGACGACACGGTCCGACTGAAGATCGACTTGGTCTACAACGCGGACCTGCCGGACCCGCCGGAATGGACGGTGAAATTGCACGGCGTCGAGGATAAGGTCTGGGACGTCACCTTCACGAAAGTCACAGAGAAGGAGTTCATGCTGATTGCGGATGGCCAACGCGAGATCACTCTCTCGGTCACCTGCCCAAAGGGCGCTCGCTACGGCGACCGCCTGAACGTCGTGGTGAACGCGATCTCCAAGGGGGATCCGGGAGCCTTTGACGCGAAGACGCTCAGCTTCAGCGCGCGCCAGGCGATCCTGGCGGTGAAGTCCTCGATCGGACACGAACGGGCCGTGGCGGATGCGATCTACGCACGGGCCAAGGCGAAAGACGTGGGCGTGTTCTCGATCCTGGTGCCCGCGAACTTCCGCGGGTACGTCTACGTCGAGAGCATGAATCCGGACCGGCTCGAAGAGATTGTTCGGGGCCTGCGACGTGCCCGAGGCGTGGTGAAAGGGGAAGGCGAGTCGACGGGAATTTCGTTCAACGAGATTGAGGCCTACCTGACGCCGAAACCGATCGTGAGCGGGATCATGGAAGGCGATATCGTCGAACTCGTCGCAGGACCGTTCAAGGGCGAGAAGGCCCGGGTCATGAAGATTGACGAGACGAAGGAAGAGATCACGGTCGAACTGTTCGAAGCGATGGTGCGCATTCCCGTGACCGTTCGCGGCGACAGCGTTCGGGTCCTCCAGAAAGAAGAGGACAAGTGAGCCCCCGGCGTTCGACTGATGGACTCGGGTTTCGAGGAAACCGATAGAGACCGACGGACATCGACGAAACGTTTATGATGGAACGCTGGCTGAGGCCGGCTGATCGAGGTTCCGTTCCATGGTCGAGAAGCTCCAAGTTCTTGTCGACGGCGGCAAGGCGACGCCCGGACCCCCGTTAGGCCCTGCCCTCGGACCTCTCGGAGTGAACATCGTGGAGATCCTCAAGGCGATCAACGAGAAGACGAAATCCTTTGAGGGGATGAAGGTCCCCGTCACGCTCCTCGTCGACCCCAAGACGAAGGGCTTCTCGATCGAGGTCGGCACCCCGCCGACCTCGGCCTTGATCGTCAAGGAACTGAAGGTCGAAAAGGGTTCTGGGGACGCGGGCAAGACCCGGGTTGGCAACCTATCCCTGAACCAAGCGATCAAGGTCGCGAACATGAAGGCGGACGCCATGCTCGCGAAAACCCTGAAAGCCCGCGTCCTCGAGGTCGTCGGGACCTGTGTCTCAATGGGCGTCACCGTAGATGGAAAGTCCGCGAAGGATGCCTCGAAGGAGATTCAGGCGGGCAAATACGACAAGCAGCTGGCCGGCTGATCGATCATCCGGTTTGCCGGGACCGAGTGAGCGCCCTTCGCGCGCGGGGCTCAGACAAGTCGAGGAGCATCGCCTCGAGCTGGACGCGGACGAAATCCATGTCCCCGACCCATAACCCCTGAAGTTTGTCGGAAACGAACTCGCCATCCCGGTAGAAGGAATTCAGGATGAAGACTTCCTCGTCGCTCGGGAAGACGTAGGTGTGGGCCAACCGGGTTTTCGGGAGGGGTCGCGAAGGAAAGTGAAACTGGACGCGAATGTTGCGACTGAGGAGGCCGCTGATTTCTGCGAGATCCGGCCGGTTCGTTTCGCTGAGCACGACACGGACGCGCCGTCGCGATCGTCCGAGGGCATCGAACAAGAGCCTAAGGATTTCCGGAGCGACGGGAAACGGACTCACGCAGAGGATCTGGCTGTTGCTCGAGAGGACCACCTCTCGCAACTTGCGACCAATCGGCTCCGCCCCCTTGTAGATCCACAGGTCCGTATCCGCGTCCCGACCCTTCGGCGGAGGTGCTTCCTTCAGTTCCGCGACGACCTCGGCGGCCGCGAGCAGGTCGTCATGTCTCGACTGCCGCGCCTCTTCCGCGACGATGCGCGGGGCTCTCGCCCGGTATCGGTTCGGCCGCTCCCGAGAGATGTCGATCCATCCCTTAGACTGGAGAGATTGCAAGATTCGATACACGGCCGGATATTGAACCCCCAGCAACTGACTCACCTGCTGCGCGCTCGAAGCCCCGCTCCGATGCAGGTTCAGGTAGGCGGCCGCTTCCTTCCCGGTCAGCCCTAGAGTTTCGAGGGCCCTTACCGCGTCCTCCTCCCGCATGGTTGCGGCCAATGGCTTTCCCTACAAAAGCATTGCGTGGTTATCAGTCTAGGGATGATAATAGGCGACGAGATTCTGGAATCTCGCTTCACCGGGATGGACCGATGGAATTGTAGATACGCCTGTCGCCATGTCGCTTATCTACCGTGAACCGGTTCTATCGAATGAGGCGGCTTCGATGAGACGAATTTCGTTCCAAGACGGCGTCACGTACACCTTCGGACCCGATCTGACTCCGATCGCAACGGTCCGATCGGGAGAGACCGTCGAGTTCGTGTGTCAGGATGCGTGTGGGGGTCAGATTCGGACGGAGAAGGACACGCTTGATCAACTGGACATGGACCAAGTGAATGGGGCCACCGGACCCGTCCGGGTGATCGGATCACGTGCGGGGGATGTCATTCGAATCCAGATTCGGGATATCCGTGTGGCCGAGTGGGGTTTCCAGTCGATCGTCTCCGGTCACGGTGTCTTGGGCGACGAGGTCGACCGACCGCGGACCAAGGTGATCCCGATCCAGGATGGCTTCGCGGTGTTCTCGAAGCGAATCCGACTCCCGGTGCGACCGCACGTCGGGACGATTGGGGTCGCGCCCCCAGCGAAGGAGTGGACGACCTTCTACCCGGGGGATCACGGCGGGAACCTGGACACGAAGGAGATCTCGAAGGGAAACTCCGTGTATCTTCCCGTGTTCCAACCGGGCGCCCAACTTGCGATGGGAGACATCCACGCGCTGATGGCCGATGGCGAGGTTTGCGTGACGGGAATTGAAATCGCGGGGACCATTCGCGCGCAGGTCGACGTCCTCCGGGGACTCCGAATGAATCGACCGCTCGTCGAGACGTCCGACTCGTGGATGGCGTTGGCGAGCGCTCCGACCCTGGACGAAGCGGCAAAACTCGCGACCCACGATGGGGTCCAGCTACTCGCCCGCGGCGCGGATCTCCCTTGGCACGAGGCGTACATGCTCGCCAGCATTGCATGCGACCTCCGGATTAGCCAAGACGTCGATCCCTGGCGCACGGCCAAGCTCGTCGTTCCGAAATCCTTGATGCGGCGGCTCCCACGGAGTTGACTTGTGCCGCGAACATTGTGCGCGACGAGTCCGGATTGCCTTCTATAGGATTGAAAGGCGAAACGACGCACGGCGAGCGCCGCCTTCTGGTTCGGCCCCAGAAACCTTATTAAGCCCACGCCCTTTCGTCGCCTTCCCTTTGCAGGAGGCTGGATTGGCCGAGCGGACTGCAGGTGGCGATGTTCCGTGGCGGACAAGCATTCGGTCGAGACCATCCGGAAGCTCCTGGAGGCCGCAAAGCCTCGGCAGTTCAAGGAGTCCGTTGAGCTCGCCGTGAACCTGCGAGACATCGACTTGTCCGTCCCGAAGAATCGGGTGGACGAGGAAGTGGTCCTGCCGAAGGGACGTGGCAAACCGATTCGCATCTGCGTGTTCGCTTCCGGCGAGCTCGCCCTGAAGGCGAGAAACGTCGCGGACTTGGTCATCCAACCGCAGGAGATCGAGGAATACGCGACCGACAAAAGAAAGGCTCGCGCCCTCGCGCAATCGTGTGACTTCTTCATCGCCGAAGCGCCATTGATGCCCGTGATCGGGAAGCGACTCGGTGTCGTCCTGGGACCTCGGGGGAAGATGCCGCGACCGGTGCCGCCCACGGCAGACCCGACGAACTTGATCACCGCGATGCGGAATACGGTCCGCGTCCGGAGTCGGGACAAGCGGACGTTCCATGCCGCGATTGGCACGCGGGACATGCCTCCCGAGGATCTCGCGGAGAACTTGGACGCCCTGATGCGGCGGGTGGTGGGAAAGCTCGAGCGGGGACGCTTCAACATCCAATCGGCCTACGTGAAAACGACGATGGGTCCCGCGGTGAAGTACCTCTAAGGTGATCTCGATGGCCCACGTCGCTCCGGTCAAGAAACGGCTCGTGGAGGATCTTGCCTCTCGATGCGCCAAGGCGCAGGTAGTCGGGATCGTGAACATCCACGGGATCCCCGCACCGCAGTTCCAGGCGATCCGCAAGAAACTCTGGGGCCGCGCGACGATTACGGTCGCAAAGAACAATCTGCTTCGGCTCGCGTTGGAACAGGCGAACGCAAAGAAACCGGATCTCGTGAAATTGGGGGAGACGATCGAAGGGCAGACGGCGGTCGTGACCGCCGACATCAATCCGTTCCGTTTGTTCAAGGAACTCGAGGCGACGAAGACCCGGGCCCCCGCCCGAGGAGGTGAGGTCGCTCCCGAGGACCTCTGGGTCCGGGCGGGCGAGACGCCTTTCAAACCCGGTCCCGTTGTCGGGGAGCTCCAGAAGGCCGGCATCCCCGCCGCGATCGAGCGCGGGAAGGTCGTCATCCGTCAGGACAAACTCATGGTGAAGGCCGGGCAGCGAATTCCGAGGGACGTCGCTCAACAGCTCGCAAGGCTCGAGATATTCCCCCTCGTCGTGGGGCTGGACCTGCGCGGTGCATACGAGGCGGGGACGGTCTTCCAGCGCGATGCGCTCGCCATCGACGATGTGGTCGTCCGTGGCCAGATTGCCCAGGCGGGCATGGAAGCCCTCGCCCTCGCGCTCGCGGCGGCCTACCCGACCAAGGGGACGATTCGACCGCTCCTCGCGAAAGCTCATTCGGAGGCCGTCAGCCTCGCCGTCGAATCGGAGTTCCCGACGAAGGAAACGGTCAAGCTCCTGTTGGCCAAGGCCCAGGCCCAGATGCTCGCCCTCGCGGCCCGTGCACCCGGTGCGGCCGACGAGGAGCTCCGCTCACAAATCGGATGATGATCGAACAAGGAGGTGAACACGGATGGAATACATCTATGGCGCGCTGGTCCTGCACGCGGCCGGCAAGCCGGTGAACGAGGACAATCTGAAGAAAGTCCTGACGGCCGCCGGCGTGAAGGTCGATGAGACCCGCGTGAAGGCCCTCACGGCAGCGCTGGAAGGCGTGAACATCGACGAGGCCCTGAAGGCCGCCGTCGCGATGCCCGCCGCCGCCCCCGCGGCCGCGCCCGCCGCCGAAAAGAAGGAAGAGAAGAAGAAAGAGGAGAAGAAGGAAGAAGAGAAAGTCTCCGAAGACGAGGCGGCAGCGGGGCTCGGTGCGCTCTTCGGCTGAACCGAAGGCCCCCGTCCCCTCTTCCCGTCAGGCGAGCGTCAGCGAGAGAGCCCTCAGGGCCCTCCCTTTTTCGCTGCCGCCTGTGCCTTCTTGCTCCGCTCTTTTGCGGTATAGCCAGTCGCCCTCTCGAGAAACGTGTTGAAGGCTTTGATGGTCTCGGTCGCCACATGGTCCGGTGCACCCGGCTTCATGGTCGTGTCGACGAACAGCTTCTTGCCGTCCGTCCATGCGATCATCTTCTCGATGGCCCCGAACGACACGATGACGTGGCTCCCCTGCGTGCCGGCTTCCCCGAATGTTTCCACGCCAATCTGTCGGAGCCCATCGCCCTCGAGGGTTTTCGCGATTCCCCGCTTCAGCTCGTAGTCGCGCATCGTGATCCGATTCCGGAACTTCGCGGTTCCTATGAACGTTACGTCTCCAGAATCGCGATCGGGTCCGCCGGGGTCAACATGAACTCCTGAGCATCAGAGTACGCGCGCCAAACGTCCTTGCATTCGCACGCGAGATCGTCGAACTCGTGTCGAAGGCCGAGGGAGAATTCCTCGATGGCGCTCACCACCTTGCGGTCGCACGATCCGCAGTTGTGGGCCCCCCGTACCATGCCCCCGGCCGTCGGATGGGACTTCACGTGGGCGTGGAGATTCCTCGTCCTCTCCAGGACCTCGACGACGGACCACAACCAGGGCGGTCGGTACTCCCCGCGGCGGAACAGTCGATCGACGATGGTCCGGCTCTGGACGTTCACCGGATTGAAGGAGACTGTGTCGCTGTACGGGTCTGCTTCGTGTCCGGATCGTACGGCGTCCTCGATTGCCTCCCGCTCCGTGAGGAAAGGCGGCTTGATCAGCAGGTACGTCTTGACCGTCGCCCCGGCCGCGTGCGCGACCTGCGACGCGTGGGCGTGCTCCTTGAGGCCCCACATCTTGTTGACCGCAAATCGGAGGACGCGATCGTTCGTCGATTCGAGGCCAAGGGCGATCTCGAGTTCGTCGACGTGGTGCATTGCGTGTTCGACCTGCTCCGCCCGCAACAGGTGGGAAAGGGTTTCCACGATGACCTTGTCGCACCGGTCGCCCAGTCCTTTGAGGATCGTGTCGCGGACCTCCGGCGACACTTCGTGGTCGTCGAAGAAGTTCCCCGACGTGTACACTTTGACCATTGGCTGGGCCTCGTGTTTTCGCAGGACGGCGTCGAGTTGATGCAGGATGTCGGCGGGCGCGACCTCCTGAGCGACGTCGTTCACGTAGCCACACATGGAACAGCCGCTCGCGCGCGCCCAGTAACAGCCTCGTGTGCGGAAGATGATGACCCACGCATCCACGACCTTCCCATGGAGGAGGTCCTTCTCGGTCCACGTGGATATATACTGCCGCGGATCGAAATCTCGCGGGCGTCGTTCGGCTTTCACGAGTTGCTGGAGTCGCATGGGCTCGCGTCGAACGTCGGGAGGCAGAAAAACCTTTTTGCGTCCTCAGCGTCGGTCTCGAACCGCGTACAGGCCCATGATCGCTCCGACGGCGACGAAGACGAAGGCGAAGAACCGCAGGCCGAAGGCCACATCCGGTGCGAGGAGGGATGCCGTTCCGGTGGAGAGTGCCACCGGGAGGTCGACGAGGACTTCGTACAGCACGAACAGGACCATGCCGAATCCGACGAGACCAATCCCGCTCCCGGGGCTGCGATGCCGATGGACGATCGTCGCCGCGGCCACGGATGCGCCGCGAGCGACCGCTGCCGCGGAGGTTCCAACGATGGAGGTCCGCTCTGGCTTCGGGAGATCCGAAGGCGCGTATTTCCGACAGGCATCACACCACCACCGCTCATATTGAGGAATCCAGCGGAGGGCCGCGCCACAGGTCGGGCAGGCAAACTTGGATCTCGTCTTCGGCGCGTACGCGCGGCATGAGTAACAGTACCAACGGTTGTATTGCTGGATGTAGGTCAATGCGCGTCCGCACGTCGGACAAGGATGCTCGACCTTCGCGGTCGGGATCGTCGGCGGTCCGGTGACAACTTCCGGAGTCGGCGTCGCTGCGACGGCAGGAACCACGAGAGCTTGCACGTCACCTGACGCAGATGCAGCGGTGTCGACCGCGACGGGCGCGATGGCCGCGTCGGCCTGGCGGAAGGCGTCGACGACCTTCTTGGCCGCCTCCGGGATCATGCGAGGGGCTGCCGTGAACATCATGCGTGGGGCAGGTTTCGGTTCGGTGACCGGTTCTGCCTGCGTCGGAGGCGTGGCAGATTCCTCCGCGGCTTGCGGAAACACGATTGGAATCTCCATGGGACTTGTCCCCGGTCGCCGTTCGGCCTCGCTGTCATCAAGGTAGCTGAGCAACCGTTCCCGGAGCTGTTCTTTCGTACCGCTAGGATCGAGACCGTATGCCTTGCAGAGGTCCATGAGAACGGGTTTCTTGGCCTCCCGGATTTCTGCGCGGACGAGGGCCGGCTTCGCGACCGGTGGGGCGGGCTCCTCCTGGGAGATTTCCTCTTCGGCTCGTGCCTCAGGTACCGCTTGAAGGGTTGGTCCCGCCGCGAGGACCGGCGCGGGCTCCGCTCTCTCTTCCGAGAAGACGGCGTTGGCCTCTTGATCCACGGAAACGGTCTTGGGTTCCTCGCCCACGGAGACCGCTTTCGGTTCGGGTTCGACCTGGATCGGTTCCGGCTCCTCGGCCTTGGGTGGCTCAACGACGACGAGAGCGGTCTGGCTCGTGGCGGCGGGTTCCGAGATGGGCGGTGTGGGCGAAGCTGCGGGCTCGACCTTCGTATCCATGAACACGCCCTCCGGAGGGTAGGCGTTGCAGCGGAAACAGTAGTATCGATCGTATTGGGTGACGTACGACAGGATGCCGGTGCACATCGGACACCGTTTCGCGCCGCGATCCCCGAACCCTTCCGGCGCATATCGACCGCACGCGTAGCAGTAGTGACGGCCGTATTGCTCCAGAAAGGCGAGCTCGCTACCGCAGTTTGGACATGGAAGACCGGTCACGCAATCCCGTGGAGGCTGGGTGGCTCGAATAAAGCCTTTTCCATGATTCCCAAGAATGAGATTCTTTTGCGAGAATTCGGTCGAGGACCGCGCAAAACGCTTTTACCGCAACGTCCCATCGGCTCGCCGCGCCACCATAGCTCAGTCGGTAGAGCAGCCGCCTTGTAAGCGGCAGGTCGGGAGTTCAATTCTCCCTGGTGGCTTCTCGGATCGCACCGTCGCGCTCGCGATGTCGCGGATTACAGGGTCACTTGGACCGTCACGGTCACCGTGTGCGTGATCGAGCCCGACGTCGCGGTGATTGTTATCGTATATGTGCCCGGCGTCGTCAGGACCGACGTAGCGACCGTCAGGGTCGACACGCCCGTGCCGCCGGAGGTCAAGGTCACCGACGTCGGGTTGAGGCTCGCGGTCGGATATATGAGGCAAAGACCGGAGCAGGCGATCGAGGTG
>VBLU01000201.1 GCA_005879065.1 Methanobacteriota archaeon | reverse complement strand
CACGTAGGCGATGAGGGGGATCGCGGACATGAGGGTCACGATGACCACGTCGCGGTGGCGGAGATGGCCGATCTCATGGGCGAGGACCGCTCGGATCTCATCCTGGTTCAGCTGTTGGAGGAGCGCCTGCGTCACGACGAGTTCCGAGGATGAGACCGTGCGACCGAAGACGAACGCGTTCGGGGAGGAGTCCCCGCTCACCCAGATCTGAGGCATCGGTACGCCGGCCTGGCGCGTGAGCTCCTGGATCGTTTGGTAGAGCCACGGGTTCGACTCCTGCGTGACAGGCTCGCGGCTGCGGATCGCCCACCGGACGATGAAGGGCGAGATCAGCCATTCCAAGAGGATGAAGAACAACGAGAGCGCGACCACGATCGCGAACCCACCCGGGAACGCGTGGGCCTGGAAAACGTAGTCGGCGATCGCGACGATGAGCAGGAGCAGGAGGGAGAGGAACGCGAACAGGAGGACGACGGTGAATAGGCTACCGCGTCGGAGCGCGCCGAGGCTTCCCACGAAAATGGCTATATTCGACCAGGCCATGAGCATTCCGTCGGCATGCCCGAGCTCGTCGAATCCATCAACTGCCCCAAGTGCGGCGGACCCCTGACCTTGGCCCCGGGCGAGGTGATCGTCACGTGTCCGTACTGCGGCACCGTGTCCCGGTTCCAAGGGGACAAGGCGTTCGTCCTGCGGCACTCCATGCTTTCCGCTCGGGTCGACCGCGACGGCGCGGTCCGGACGATTCAGGGCTGGATGGAGGGCGGGGTCATGAAACCGGACGACCTGCGAAAGGCGTCCCGGATCGCCGCGATGGAATGCATCTATCTTCCCTTCTACGTCTTCGAGGTCGACGCAACGACGACCTACACGGGCGTGCTCTCGCGGACAGGCACGAACGAACGGCGGTCCGGGGACCTGCGCCGGGATTACTTCTGGAAGATCCTGGGTCGCCGGTCGGGGGACTTCATGGTCCGCGACTCACGGTTCCTGAACGCCGAGGTCGACGAGGACGAAGCGGATCGGATCGCGCGCGAACAGGTAGACGACCACCAGCGGCAGCTCCTGAAGGACCTCGTCGACACGATCGAGGACGCGCGCACGGCGATCGACGTGAAGGACGTGGAGTTCCTGCACGCCCCGATCTGGTTCTCGACGTATGAGTATCGAGGGCAGACGTTCCAAATCCTGATCGACGCCGCCTCCGGCGAGGTGATCCGCGGCGACATCCCGCCGCCGAGCGGAGGCTTCGGAGAATTCATGAAGGGCGCCGCGAAGGACCTGTTCCGCCGCTGAGGTCCTCATCCCTCGGAGGGCTCGACGTCCTCGTAGTCCGCGAGGTAGGCCCCGCAGTTCGGGCACATCTCGTCCTCGGGGTCGATCTCCCAGCCGCACTCGGGGCAACGGGTCATGGAGGCCCTCGCCTCGATACGGACGTGTCGGGTATAAAATCGAACCGTCTCTCAGAAGTCGTCGAACTTGGTCTGACCTTTCTTCGATGGCGGCCTTTCTGGCGGTCGTGGGCTCGGCTCCTCGTGGGTTTCCTCCCGGAGCGTCGCGATCCGTTGGTCAGGAGCCGAGGCGACGAACATCTCGCCGCCCGGTTCCCCGACGAAGATCTTCTGCCGGAGTTCCTTCCGCAGGCGATCGAGCTCCTGGTGCATCTTCCGCTCCTTCCGACGCGCACTGTAGAAGTAGGCTTCGTCCCGCGTGTCCGTGGTGACGAGCATGACGACGCGTCCCGCCGCGCTGCGCCCGGTCCGACCGCGACGCTGGATCGTCCGGATCTCGGAGGGGACGGGCTCGTAGAAGACGACGAGGTCCACCTGCGGAATGTCGAGGCCTTCTTCGCCGATCGACGTGGCGACGATCACGTTCACCTCCCCGGCCTTGAACTTCTCGAGGATCTCGACCTGTTCCTTCTGCGACAGTCCGATGTCGTTCCCGTGGGAGGCCTGCCCGACGAACCGGACCGGTCGGAGGCTCGGGATGCGGGCGAGCTCCTGCGTCACCCGATCCGCCGTTTCCCGATAGTGAGCGAAGACGATCACCTTGGAGTCCGGCTTCTTCATGAACTGGTCCCGCACGACCCATCCCGTCTTCGCGAGCTTCGGATGTTCCACGTCGGACTCCCGCGCGAGGTTGATTGCCTCTTGCACCTTCGCGTGCTTCAGGAATTGCACGTCCGCCTTCGACTTCGTCTCGGCCTCCATCTTGTCGAAGTACGAACGGAGGGAACCGAGGCCCTGGGTCTCCGCGAGTTCCATCGCGTGGTTCGCCTTCATCGCGATCGCCTGCGCAGTCATCGCACCGTAGAGCCGGCCATCGCGGACCCCGGAGTCGAGTCGCTTCCGAGCCTCGTCGCCGGCCGCGAGCAGGTCTTTCAGGCTCACCTTCGGCTTACCCGCGAGGAAGCCGATCTTCTTCAGTCTCTCGACCTGCTCCTCGAGGACGACCTGGAGGAGCGCCCGGATCTCCTTCGACACGTCGGGGGCTTCCACCGGGATCCGCTGGACCTCGAGGCCATGGAGGTAAGGGACCACGTCGGGGTCGTACTCCGTCCGGATTTCGACCGCGGTGATCCCGAGATTCCCGCAGACCTCGAGGATCTTCTCCGCGGAGGACCCGGGGGACGCGGTCATCCCGAGCACAAGCCGTCCAGGGACCTCCTTGTATGCCGCGGCCACGTCGACGTATGCGTAGTCGCCGACCGCTCGGTGGGCTTCGTCGAACACGACCAGGCTCACGTCGTCCAGGGAGATCCGCTCCGCCCGGACGTCGTTCCGGATCACCTGCGGCGTCGACACGACGATCTTGTTCTCCCGCCAGAGGAGCTCGCGCTCCTCGGGAGACGTCGCCTCCCCTGTAAACAGCGCAATCCGATCGAAAACCAGCATGTTGCGAAGGGAGGCCGCGTGCTGCTCGACCAGGGGTTTCGTCGGGGCGAGGAAGAGGACCTTGCCCCCTTTTCGACGGAGGACCTCGGCGATCACCATCGCCGCGATGACCGTCTTCCCCATGCCCAGTAGCTCGTGCGTGACCGCCACGTCGTCGGAACGTCGGGGTGTGCGAATAATCCTTTGCCCTAGGTCCGCGGACGACGTCGGCGACGGAGGACGACGACCGCGGCGAGTACCACGATTGCGGCGGCGAAGGACCCGACCGCGACGACAAGCTCCCAAGGAAAGCCACTGGACGCCTTCACCTGAATCGTCAGCGATACCTTCGCCGTGGGGTCGGCCACCGCGGACGCAGAGATGACGGTGGAATAGGTCGCGCCGACGGTCGCGTTCGCCGCCACCGTCAGGGCGATCCGAAGCGCCGCATCGTTATCTGGTCCGAGTCGCACGACGCGGCCCCGGAGGAGACCGCTGGAGCCGCCTTCCAGATTCGCGTCCCATCCCGCCGGCAGGATCGCGTCGAGACGGAAGTCGGTCTCGTAGTCCCCGACGTTCGCGAGCTTCAGGGCGATGTGCGCGGTCGCCCCCGCGGGCGCCTCGAACGGACCGACCGATCCGAGGAGGAGGGCGGCGCGACCCAGCCCGAGGGAGGCGATCATCACGTCGTCGATCCACCAGCCGCCCGCCTTCCCCATGACGTTCGAGCTCGCGTTAAAGCGCACCTGGAGCGTCATCGGGCCCGTGATGTTCGCGGTCAGGTTCAGCGATGCGCCTTGCCAACTCAAGTCTCGTCCCGTGTAACGGACGAGCTTGATCCAGGGTCCTCCGCCGTAGCTCACCTCGACGTAGGCCTCGTCCGTATCGTTCGCGGTAACGGGGAGGATCTCTACAGTCCGGCCCGTCAGGTCGTACCGGTGGTAGAAAATCAAGAAGGTGGAGCCCGGCGTGACGCTGATCGCGGACGACGTCAGCATATGCCACGCCGGAGGCAAGGGATTCGGGAGGAGCGTCGCCACGTAGCCGAACCGCCACGCACTCGGGCGGCTGTGCGCCGCGCCATCCGGATCGGTCTCGTTGACGACGCGCCATCGATCCGGATCATTGGAGAAGCCATTCGTCGTCCAGCCGCCAGGATCCGCGACGGGGTCCCTGAAAAGGAACGAGTTCACGAGGACGTGGGCGACGCGCTCGTCGTTCGAGGGGATCTCGTCCTTTGCGCCGACGACCAGGGCGTGAACGAGGTATCGGCCGGTCGAGACCGGAGTGAAGTTCAGCGGGAACGTGGCCGTCGTCTGGGCCGCGAGTCCGACGCGGTTGAAGGTCGTAGCGGTCACCCGGGCCGACGACTGGAAGGAGTCTCGGTACACTTCGACCTGCAGGGTGACGTCGGCGGCCTGTACGCCCTCATTACGCACGTCGACCTCGGTCCGAATGATCGTGCCAGCGGCCTCCATGAACGGCACGCGGATCGCGGACACCGCGAGATCCTTCGTCACGTCATGCGCGAGGGTCGCGGTCATCGTCGCAGCGCTCGCCGAGATGTCTCGGATCCGCCAACCTGTGACGGATCCGTCGTA
>VBLU01000200.1 GCA_005879065.1 Methanobacteriota archaeon | reverse complement strand
TCACGAGGGTAGGTTGGTAAGGCTATGTCGGAAGCAAGATCCCTTGCGATCAGCTGGAACGTGAGGTCGGCTGACCGCCACAATCTGGGGGGATTGCGACACCGATGTGTCATCGCCAGGAAGTTACAGTTAAATAACTATGACATGCACCTCGAGACCAGGGACGCGTGGGCCTGAGCCGTCATGTGATCGGAGGACGAATCGCGGTGTGGGCGGGCGAACCGCGGGTTCGATATCATCAACGGAGAAAAGGGAAGGTGCCCGCCGGAAGGCGGGCGTGAGGGTCACGGTTTCCTCGGTGGCGGCCCTTGCGGGGTGAGCCCCAGTTGGGTCATCAGTCCCGCCTGATCGAAATAAAGGTTGATCTCCGCAAACTTGCCGCCCTCGAGCTTCGCAATCAATGCGACCGGCATTCGGACGGACTTGTTCGTGGCGGGGATCGTCGGGCCCCCGGGCATCTCCAGCGGTCCCGTGTTGGTTCCTCGCATGTGGCCCAATTGGGTCACCCAATCCCCGGCGCCGAATTGCGTTTCCGTCACCAACCGAATGTCGGGGAATGCCTTGAGAAACGGCGTGAGGCTCGCACGGATCGCCTTCGGCCCCTTGATGCCTTGCGGATTTTGTGGATCCCGTTGAACGACCGAATTCAGATGCAAGGTCTCGAACCGATCCAGGTCCCGGTCGTTGAGGGCCTTCTGTGCCGCTTCGATCACCCTGAGATTTTCTTCTACGCTCATTGAATCACCTCCTCCTTCCGCTAAGGCCTTGGGTACTCTAAACGCGCCCCTCCTCGGCTCCCATCCCGATTCCGCATCCATGTTCCCGGATACAATTGGACAGTCGAAGGGAGGAACGGCTCCTCCGAACCTTTCTCGCGTTTCTGCTGAGCCACGATGCCGCGGGCGAGTCCTGCCATTCGAAATGCATCCCAGTTCCTCGCCGTTCGAACCGCGAGATCCTCATGGTCGGAACGAGCGGACCCTTCTAGAGCCCACAACGCATCCCGTCGCTCGATGGCCGCGGATCAACCCATCGTGTATCGCGACGCGGCTCTCGCAGACGGTGCGGGACCGTCCCTGCGGAAAGGGGTCAGCGTCCTCGTCCGCGACCGCCGGATTGTGTGGATCCGCCCGACGTCCGACGAAGGCACCCTCCCGCGGGATGTGCGCATCATCGACGCCGGAGGATCGACGATCGTCCCTGGGATGGTCGATGCGCACAGCCACCTCACGCTTCCCGGAGGCTCGCATTGGATCGATCGCGGGTCCGATCCGCCGGAGGAGCTGCTCGAGGTCGCAGAGCACAACGGCGATCTCTTGGGCCGCGCGGGTGTGCGGTGGGCCCGCGACGTCGGCTCGCCTCTCGCCGTCGATCCTCGGGACGGCAGGAGGCGGGCCCTCGCGCTCCGGGTGCGAGAACGGTGGCGTTCCGACTCTGCTCGGCCGAGGGTCCGCGTCGCGGGGACATGGATCAGTCATAGCGGCGTCCTCTCGGGTGGCCTCTTGATCGAGGCGGACGACGGACCGTCCCTCCTGAAGGCCGCGTCGACCCAGCTCGACGACGGGGCGGACTTCCTCAAGCTCTACCTCGACGGACCGAAAAAAGAGGAGGCGCCCTGGTCGACGGAAGACGTGCGGGCCGTGGTTGACCTCGCGCACGGTCGCGGGGCGAAGGTCACCGCCCATTCCGGTTTCCTGCCCGGGGCCCGGGTCGGAATCGACGCCGGCGTCGACTCTCTCGAACACGGCTTCGAACTCGACTCGGACGCGGCCGCGAAGATGGCCCGCCAGGGGATGTTCCTCGTGAGCACCCTGGCGATCTTTCGATCCTGGGCCACCTTCGCGCAGACGACGACGTTGCCGCGGTTCGTCAGCGACGAGGGGAAGGAGCGCACCGCGCGTCGGCGGGAACGGGCGATCGAGAGCGTCCAACTGGCCCACCGCGCCGGCGTGCGGATCGCGACCGGGACGGATTTCGGCGGCGGGTCGCTTCGCGCGAACCACCTCGCGTGGGAGGTCCGTGCACGGCGATCCGCTGAGTGACGCGTCGGCCCTCTGGAGGGTGTGGAAGGTCGCCTGGCTCCCCTAGGTGCCTCCGCGGGCGGACCCTCGCTACAGCTTCGGAGGATGCATTCGGCGCCGGACGTAGATGCCGACGGCCACAACGGCCGCTCCGACCGCGACGATTGCCCAGATCGCCATCATCCCCACCGGGAAGCCGGAGGCGGTCACCCCCTGCGAGGACGGCTGCACCACGACGTCGTGCACGACGATCGTGGAGATGCCGAAGGAGTTCGTGACGTTCAGGGTGACATGGTACGTCCCCGATGCCGTGTACTGCTTCGACGTCTGCCATCCCGCTCCGTATGTCCCATCGCCGAAGTCCCAGTGGTACACGAGGGAGCCCATCAGGTCCCAACTTCCGTTCGCCGTGAACGTCGCGTTCTCGAACGCGTGGATTGAGTTCGGCGACACGCTGAAGGCGGCGGTCGGTTGGGAGACCGCAGTGATATCGGAAGAGGTCGTAGCGGCGAACCCGTCCTCGTCCACGACGGCGAGGCGGACCGTGTACTCCCCGGGATAGGTGTATCGATGGGTCAACGCGGCGCCCTCTCCGCCGGCGCCGTCCCCGAACTGCCACACATAGCGCACGATCGTCCCGTCCGGGTCCGCACTCAGGCTCCCGTTGAAGGAGACGGCGTCTCCGACGAACGGACGGGAAGGTGCGAAAGACAGGACCGCGAACGGCGGCTTCGGCGGGACCACAGAGATCGTCCGCTGGAAGGACGCGGTCGCGTTGTGATCGTCCCACACGACCAGTGTCACCGTATAGGTCCGGGTCGCGGCGAAGACATGGCTGACGATGGGGCCCGCCTCTGTCGCGCTCCCGCCGTCCCCGAACGTCCACTGATAGCGGACGATCCGTCCGTCCGAGTCGTTCGACGCGGACGCATCGAAGACGAGGGGCGTGCCGACTTTCCCGAACTCCCGTGCCGTCGTGAAGTTCGCCGTGGGCGGGATGTCCACGTGCAGGGACGCCGTCGTATGATTCCTCCCATTGAAGTTGTCCGTCACCGTCAAGGTGACGTTGTACGGCCCGCCCTGCGAGTAGACGTGGTACGCATCGCCGTAATACGCCGTCGTGTTGGTCCCGTCGCCGAAGTCCCAGGTCCAATA
This sequence comes from Methanobacteriota archaeon, assembly GCA_005879065.1. GTDB lineage: Archaea > Thermoplasmatota > Thermoplasmata > RBG-16-68-12 > RBG-16-68-12 > RBG-16-68-12. The sequence continues at coordinate 882 of VBLU01000200.1, read as the reverse complement.
GGTGATGTACCCGTCGGGATCGTAGGAAGCGTAGCCGTTGAAGTAGATCCCTTGGCCCGCAATCGGATCGGACGGGGAGTAGCTGAAGTGCGCAACCGGCAACTGGTTCACATTCACCGACACGGTCTGGTTCAGGAACGACGTCATGCCGGCGTTGTCCACGACGGTCAATCGCACGAGGTAGCTCCCGGCCGACGCGAACGTGTGGGACACATAACTCCCGGTGCCGTTCGTCCCGTCCCCGAAGTCCCACGAAGAGGAAGCGATGTAGCCGTCCGGGTCGTACGAGCAGTCGTAGAAGGACGTCGGATATCCGACGACGGTCGGGTTCGGGCTGATGTAGAAACAAGCGTACGGCGGCTGGTCGAGGACCTGCACCAGCCTGGAGGCGCTCGTCTCGAGCCCGTCGTTGTCGCGGGCAGTCACCGTCACATTGTACGTGCCGAGGGCAGAGTAGTAGTGGTATGCGCTGCTGTAGGACGCGTCCCACGTCGAGCCGTCCCCGAAGTTCCAATGCCAGTTCACGATCGAGCCATCCGGGTCGTCTCCGACCGCGTTGAAGGAGGTGTACTGATTCACGTACGTGGGATTCGGGTAGATGCTCACGTTCGTGATGACGGGAGGCCCGCCGAGGACCACGTCCACGATCGAGTAGGCGCGGTTCGCGGCGCTGTCCTCGACGATCAGCTGGACCGGATACCGGCCTCCCTCCGAATACGTGTGGTTCGGATTCGCCTCCGTGGAACTGTTGGCGTCCCCGAAGGACCAGCGATACGTGTACGGAGGCGTGCCGCCGCTCACGTTCGCCGAGAAAGCCACGACCCGGTGGTCCCGATCCGTGATGTTCGCGGTGGCGACCGCATGCACGGAAGACGCGGGAAG
>VBLU01000045.1 GCA_005879065.1 Methanobacteriota archaeon | reverse complement strand
CCTTCTCCTGTTTTGGAGCGTCCTTCCTCCGACGGTCGGGCAAGGCTCCACAGGCCATCTCGTCGTCTCGACGGACTACGAACTCTTCGGCACCTCGGACCTGCGGGGCGGCGGCCACGTCACGTGGACCCTGACCGGTGACAAGGCCACCGATCTCCGAATGAAGATCCTTCACATGTTCGACGAGTACCCGACGATCCCGCGAGGGTTCACGTTCGCGTTCGCTTCCCCTGGAACCGCGAACCACAATTCCCGTCTCGACGCGACCGAAGGTGTCCGTTACACGGACCTCCTCGAGGACCTGCTCGAGGCCTCCGGACGCGGCACCTCGGCCCAGTACGTGGAGATGTATCCGTTCGACCTTCGCGACAAGGTCTCGGACGCCGCGACGAGTTTCAACCGGAGCACGGATGGACTGGCAGGCACGGATGCCAACGCGACGGCACCGGTCGAGATCCGATTCCTATTCGAGGCGAACATCACGACGACGGAGGGGAGGGTCCCGCTGGCGACAGGCGCTCTGGTCAACGCGTTGTACGAAGGCTTCTCCTACCGCGCGGTCCAGTCACCCTCCCTCGCGGGTTCTGGCGCGTATCCCGGCTCCTGGCCCTTTCTTCCGGAGAACGGATGGCATGTGACCACCGTGGGTGGGCGCCAGGCCTTTTGGGCCGGCAACGACACGACGTCCCGGTACGACAACAATGTGGATGCGTCGAGCAGTACCTCGGCGGATCCCGCCCTTGCTGCAGGTTTGCCATTCGACTTCCGGTTCGCCTCCCGCGCTTGGGCGACGTTCAACTACACCGGAACTGTGAACGGCCCGGGCGACTACCTCCGAATCGAATACGCCCATCCTCCTGCCTACACGGACTGGACCAACCTCTCGTTCGGAGCGAGTGCGAATCTTCCTTCGACGGCACCGGGCGTCTGGTCGAGCGAGACCGTGAACCTGACCCGTCTGCTCGGACAAACCGCGCGACTCCGGTTGCGATTCCATTCGGACACCGCAGGGACCGCATCGGGATTCTACGTTCGAGACTTCGACGTCCGCGCCCCCGCGTCGTACACGGGAGAGGTGGTCGAGTCGGACACGCACTACCTCATTGGGACCCTGAGTTTCTGGGGCCCCTCGGTGGACCGCGGCGGGATCAATCTGATCCGGACGCCGGGGGGCGAGCTCCTGACGTACGGCGCGACCTGGGATCCCTCCAATGTACCGAGCGACTCGATCTACTTCCGAACCTTCGATGTCCCGGAGAATCCGCAGGTGCTCTTTGGCGTCATGCTCGTCGCGTGCTATGCCATCTCGCGACTCCAGGAGGGCGCGTACCAGCGGTTCCGGGATTCGTATCCCGCCGAATATCGTCCCCGAGTGTACCGGGCGAAGTGGTTTCATCGGGCTGGCAAAGCGGGCATCGGGGTCCTCATCCTCTTCTACTTCGTCCCGACCGCGCTCTGGGTTATCGGCATTCGGGCCGTCGTCACCGGCTTGATCTACTGGATTCTCTCCCTGACCCTGGTCTTGATGCTCGGCTTCGTGACTCGGACATACTACAAGCAACATCTCGGGGAGGCGCCGCCGCCGGTCGTCGAGGAGGAGGTGACCGTCGTCCGGAAGATCATTTCGCCGGCACCGTCGCCGGAGGCGAGCCCGGTCGTCGGTCATTGCACCCATTGCCTGAAGGAGATCCATGAATCGGATCGCACGTATCGTTGTACGTGCGGAGCCTTGTTCCACTTCAGCTGCGCATCCGGCCTAATGCGTTGTCCGAACTGCCGGAAGCCGATCGCCGCGGGCGTCCTGAGCGAACGCAAACAGGTCTCCCTTCGATGCGAGTCGTGCGGCGAGTTGCAGACCGTCTTCGAGGGGACGGACCCGCGGGCCTTGACCTGCGCGAACTGCGGCGGACGGCTGCGTCATCTCGACGTGGGGAAGCGCTACCTGATCGTCGCAAACAATCCCGCGATCGCGATTACGTGGATGCGAGACTTGGTCAAAGGGGGCAAGCCCGCGTTGATCATGACCCACGCGGCTCCGGAGCGGCTGCGTCTTGAATTCGGCGTGAAAAAGGCACCGATCGTCCAGATATCCGAGAGAGCCTCCGGGGCCATCGCGCCGAAGGACCTCGATCCCGCGGGTCTGCGGGCGATCCTGCCCTTCGCGCGCGAAGGGAAAGGAGGCGCGATCCTATACGACGGGCTGGACGAGGTGATCGCGGAAGGCTCCCTCGCGGACGTGATCCGATTCCTTCGGAAGGCGAACGACATGGCCTTCGTCCACGGGGTGACGGTGATCGCTCGCGTCACGCCCGGTCGTTTGGCGGACGCGGACCTGAAGCGACTCAATGGGGAATTCGACGAATTCCTCGATCTGTCGGCCCAGCTATGATGTAGCTCATTCCGGGAGACCGGTCCATCGCACGCCGATCGCGTGCTCGACCCCGAGATGGTCCAGGATCCGGGCGACGATGAAGTCGACCAAGTCCGAGATCCGTTTCGGTCCCCCGTAGAAGCCCGGCGAGGCGGGCAGGATGACGACCCCGAGACGGGCCAGGCTCAGCTGATTCTCGAGTGCGATGGCGCTCGACGGCGTCTCTCGGGGCACGAGGATGAGGGGACGGCGCTCTTTGAGTGCCACGGCCGCAGCCCGCGTAACCAGGTTGTCCGCGATCCCGCTCGCGATCTTCGCCAGGGTCGTCCCGCTGCATGGCAGGACGACCAGGGCTCGAAAGAGATGCGATCCCGATGCCGGAGGCGCGGCGAGGTCCTCGCCCTGATAGAACGTCGCGGCACGGCCCGCGAACTCTTTCACAGACAGCCCCGTCTCGATCTCGATGACGGCGGACGCATCCTTGGTGACGATTACATCCGTGCGGTCTCCAAGGACTTCGATGAGACGCCTGGCATACTCGACGCCGGACGCTCCGGTGACGGCGACCAGAAATCGCGATTCCGGATCCACGGGAGTGGGAGACGTCGATGCCAAATGAAGATTCCGCGGAGTCCGCTCCGGATCGGTTCGAATCAACCTTGTTTAAGGTTGCCTTCATTCCCGTAAAGGGTTAAGGTGGCTCCTCAATCCGCCGGCGTGGTCCGAACGGTCGTCCGCACGGCCACCGCGAAGGATCTCGATCTTCTCGTCCGCCATCGTCGATTGATGTGGGAGGCGATCGCGGACTTCTCGACTCGTGATCATGACGCAGCGGATGCGGTCTACCGTCGATGGGCTCGCGACCGCATGCGTTCGCGTCGCTTCGCTGGGTTCATCGTCGAGGTCGGCGCCGAGTCGGTCGCGAGCGGCTGCGTATGGATCATGGATGTCCAGCCTCGGCCGGGTCGAAGCGGGACGGCCGCCGCGTATCTCCTCTCGATGTTCACCGAGTCGGACCATCGCGGCGAGGGCCACGCGACCCGGATTGTTCGCGCCGCGATCCGGTGGGCCAGGTCGCGCGGCATTCCGATCATGCTGTTGCACGCCTCGGATTTTGGCGAACCGATCTATCGTCGGCTGGGATTCGAGCGGACGAGGGAGATGCGCCGATCGCTCGTTCGCGCCCCGCGTCACAAGGCCCGCTCCTCCCGGAAAACTCCTCGACGGGCAACGCACTGAACCGCGACTCGGAGGGACCACGCAAGCCTTCATATACGACCTTGATTTATGAAGCCCGAATCTTCCGAGCGCTGACAATGACGACCGCGTATGATGTGCCTCCGACGCTCTTGATAGAGAGACTCAAAGACCGCTTGCAGAAAGAGGGCAAGATCAAGCCGCCGGAGTGGGCGCCGTTCGCTCGGACTGGAGTGCACACGGAGAAGGCTCCGGTGCAGCCGGACTGGTGGTACCGCCGCGTCGCCGCCATCTTGAGAAAGGTCTACTTGCACGGTCCGGTCGGCACGTCGCGCCTCGCCGCAGAGTTCGGCGGCCGTCGGGATGACGGGTCCGCTCCCTACCATCCGCGGAAAGGCTCCCGTTCCATTGCGCGCGAGGCGATGCAGCAACTCGAGTCGCTCGGTCTCCTGTCGAAGACGGAGAAGAAGGGTCGGTCGATCAGCGCCCAGGGCCGCAAACTCCTCGATTCCCTCTCCCACGAGATCCTCCTGGAACTCGCGAAGACGAATCCGGAACTCGCCAAATATGCGGGAGGCGCCTGACGGCATGGCGATGGACGACGACGAACTCGAGGCGATTCGCCGGAAGAAGCTCGCCGAGCTCCAACAGTTCCAGGGCCAGGCCGCGGCGGAGCAGCAATACCGCGACCAGGTCCAGGCCCAGCGGCAGACGATCCTGCGCCAGATCCTGACGCCGGAGGCGCGGGAACGACTCGGGCGCATCGAGCTCGCCTATCCCGAGCTGAAGGAGAACATCGAGAACCAGCTCATCCAGCTGGCGCAGAGCGGGCGCGTGCAACGGCAGATCGACGATCCGACCCTGCGTCAGATCCTCGAGCGCGTGATCCCGAAGCGGCGGGACATCAAGATCGAGAGGCGTTGAGCGATGGCGAAGAACAAGCCGTACGCGAAGAAGCTCCGCTTAATGAAGGCCGTCAAATCGAATCGGCGTGTGCCCGCGTGGGTCATCCAGCGGACGAAGCGGAACTTCACCCGCCATCCGAAGAAGCGGTCGTGGCGCCGCAACAAGCTGAAGGCGTGAGGCCATGGCCGAGCAGGAAGAAGAACGAATCATGGTGGTGCCCCTTCGTAAGGCGTGGGCTGCCAGCCGCACGGATCGAACGCCGCGGGCCGTCAAGGCGATCCGCGAGCACGTGAAGCAGCATCTCAAGCCGGACCGGATCTTCATCGACGACGTGTTGAACGAATACCTGTGGAAGCAGGGCCGCGAACACCCGCCCCGGCGCATCCGCATCAAGGCGATCAAGTTCGAAGACGGCTCCGCCGTCGTTTCTCTCCCGGAGGATTGAGGGACCCGTTTGCTTCGGCGCCTGGAGGTCGCGGGGAACCCCTACGTGGGGGTTTTCTGCGCGGCGAACGACGAACGGCTGATCATTGCATCGGACGTCCCGAAGTCCGCGATCCGTCATCTCGAGGGGGCTCTCGAGGCCACCCCGGTCGTCACGCACGTGGCCCATTCGACCGTCGTCGGTTCGCTGATCGCCATGAACTCGAAAGGGATCCTCGCGTCCCCCTTCATTGAGGAAGACGAGATCGAAACGATCGGCGACGGCGTGTATCCGCTCCCCCATCGACTCAGCGCCGTCGGCAACAACGTGCTCTGCAACGACCAGGGGGCCGTGGTCCATCCCGGGTACGACGACGAGGCGATGGGCGTCATCCATGAGGTCCTCGGCGTGCCCGTGGTCCGCGGCACCATCGCGGGGATCCGGACCGTCGGCTCGGTGGCGGTCGCGACGAACAAGGGCGCCGTGTGCCATCCGCACGCGCGGCCGGCGGAGATGGACCTCCTGAAATCCGCGTTGCGAGTGCCCGTCATGATCACGACCGCGAACTACGGTGCCGCCCAGGTCGGTGCGTGCATCGTCGCGAATTCGCATGGAGCCGTCGTCGGCTCGCGCACGACGCCCATCGAACTCGGCCGCATCGAAGAGGGCCTTGGACTCTTCTGACTTTTGTCCATTCGCCAATCGCTAAAGAAGATTGATATATTGAGGGACGGCTAGAGGCATCCTGATGAAAATCCTCGTCCTCTGCGTGGACCGGGACGACGATATCGGCGTCAAGACCGGCATCAAGGCGCCCCTCGTCGGCCGGGAGGACAACCTTGCCGCAGCGACGAAGCTCGGCCTGGCCGACCCCGAGGATTCCGACGTGAATGCGCTCCTGAGCGCGGTGTCGACGTACGACAGCCTCGTGAAGGAGGGCCAGGACGCCGAGATCGCCACCATCTGCGGCGACGTGCGCGTCGGACCGACCTCCGATCTGATCCTCACGCAGCAGCTCGACCAGGTGCTCGAAGAGGTCCGACCCGATCGAGTGTTCCTCGTCTCCGACGGTGCGGAGGACGAGGCGTTCGCCCCCATCGTCGGCTCCCGGATCCGGGTTGACCATGTCCGTCGTGTGTATGTGCGGCAAACACCGACCGCGGAGTCCCTCTACTACTCCCTCGGACGGCAGCTGAAGAACCCGAAGGTCCGCCGGAAGATCGTGGCGCCACTGGGGTTCGTCCTGCTGCTCTTCGGGGCCATCTGGCTCGCCGTCCCGAACGCCGCCCCGGCCCTCGTGTTGATCCTCGCGGGACTGTACCTGCTCATGATCTCCCTGCCGTTCCAGAGCGTGGGCGACGTGTTCGACAAGGCCGGCCGGCTGTACGCCCGGATCCGAGATTCCGTCGCGTCCGGAGACCTGTCGATTTTCTTCAACGTCTCCGCTTTGATCCTGATCCTCGTCGGGATCTTCTTTGGGGCGGACAGCGCGGGGCGGACCCTCGAACCGAGCTACGTGGTGAGGTTCCTCACGTTCGCGCTGAACTCCGTCTGGTTCT
>VBLU01000167.1 GCA_005879065.1 Methanobacteriota archaeon | reverse complement strand
CCGTGGCCGCCATTCTTACTTCGCCCTCTTCGCGGCTTTCACGAGCTTCGTCGAGGCGGGGGCCTTCGCACCGGCGGCCGCCCAGGTCCGAGCGGGGAGTCCCCAGACGTAGATGAAGCCTTCCGCCATCGACTGTCGAAACCGGTCGCCCTGCGAGTACGTCGCGAGGGCGTGGTCGTACAAGGAATAGGGAGAGGCGCGGCCCACGACAGTCGCGGTGCCCTTGAACAACTTCACGCTGACGTCGCCCGTGACGCGGTCCTGGGTCGACGACACGAACGCGTCGAGCGCTTCCCGCAGCGGCGTGAACCAAAGGCCGTCGTACACGAGGCCGGCATACCGGGACGCGACGATCCGTTGAAACTCGAGGACGTCGCGCGGCAAGACGAGCGCCTCGAGGGCTTGATGGGCCTTGACGAGGACCGTCGCCGCGGGACACTCGTACACCTCGCGGGACTTGATGCCGACGACGCGCGATTCGACGTGGTCGATCCGTCCGACCCCGTGGCGGCCCGCCAGCTCGCTCAGAGTGGCGATCAGATCAACGAAGTCCATGGGTTTTCCCTGAAGGGAGGTCGGTTTACCGCCTTCGAAGCGGACCGTCACATTGCCGGGCTCGTCCGGTGCCGCCGCGGGGCTTGTCGTCCATGCGTAGACCTCCTCCGGCGGCTCGATCCGAGGGTCCTCGAGGACTCCGCACTCAATCGATCGGCCCCACAGGTTTTCGTCCGTACTGTAAGGCGAACCGTCGTCGACGGGGACCGGGATCCCCCGCTCCTTCGCGTACGCGATCTCTTCCTCCCGGGTCATGCCCCATTCCCTCGCCGGGGCGATGACCGTGAGGTCGGGGGCCAGTGCGGTGGTGCACAGGTCGAACCGCACCTGGTCGTTCCCTTTCCCCGTGCAACCGTGTGCGATGAACGAGGCTCCTTCGCGTTGGGCGACCGCGACAAGGTGTTTTCCGATGAGAGGACGTGCGAGCGCGGTGCTCAGGGGATACTGCCCCTCGTACATCGCGTTCGCGGCGAGGGCGGGGAGGACGTATTGCTCAGCGAACTCGCGCCGGGCGTCCACCACGTAGGCCTTCGCCCCGAGGCGGTGGGCCTTCTCCTTGATGGCTCCGAGGGAGCCGGGTTGTCCAACATCGACGGTCAACGCGACCACGTCGAGGCCGCGGTCCTGCAGCCACCGAATCGCAACGGAGGTGTCCAATCCTCCAGAATAGGCCAAAACCACTTTGTCCCGCGTCATGGGCGATCGTGCCCCAACCAATCTTTCACGCAACAGTTATGGGTGCGTATTTGAACGTATTGACATCATGGTGTCATTATCGAACAAAATTGTCAAATATCGGACATGTTGTTTAGTGACCGATGCCTCCGATTGCGCGAGAGGTGCGAGATTACATCGCGGGGCATCCGAGCGTCTCGGACGCTCTGAAGATGGGAATCGTCAACTACTCCGCCCTGGCGAGGAAGATCTCGAAGGAACTGGGCATTCGCCAGAAGGAGGCCGTGCTCGCGGCCTGTCGCCGGTATCCCGTGGAAAAGCTCCGAGGGTATAGCGAGGACGCGGTCCGCCGTATGCTCCAAAGGAGCCGGATCCAAACGAGGACCAAAGTGGCGACGATTACGGTCATCGAGGGCGTGGATGTCCTTCAACGACTCGGTGACGTGGTCGAGGAACTCTTGGACGAGAATCGGGTGTGTCGGCTGATCCAGGTGTCACAGGGCACGGTGATCATCGTCGACGACGATTCGGTCCCTCGGGTGACGAAGAAACTCCGCTCGGAACACCTGATCGGTGTGACGCGGGGCCTCGTGGAGATCGATGTGACCAGCCCAGAGACGATCGAGAAGACGCCGGGCCTCCTCGCCTTCCTCTCTGGGGCGCTCGCGTCCCGAGGCATCAACATCGTGGAAGAGATGTCGGCGTACACGGATACGATTTTTCTCCTTGAGCGCAAGGACATGACGCGCGCGATGGAAGTCCTGGCCCAGAATCTCCAGTGAGACCACCAAGAGGTTTCTGCGTCGTGGGCCCGTCGGTTTCTTACTTCCGCGCGGAGGCTCCGGCCTTCGTGGCCGCTTTCTCCTTGTCATTGCGACGGTAGACCAGCTTGACGACGCCCTTGCTGAACGTCTCCGATTCGGCGAGCTTCAGTTTCGCCTGACTCGCTTCGTCGAAGAGACGCTTTCCGCGGCCGAGTACGATCGGGTAGACGAGCAAACGATACTCATCGATCAGGTCGTGCGGCAGGAGCGATCGGATGAGGGTCGGACTCCCGTGGATGACGACGTCGCGGCCCGGCTGCTGTTTGAGCTTCGAGACTTCCGCCGCCAGGTCGCCCTTGATGAGGTGTGAGTTGTTCCACTCGAGCTTCTTCAACGTCTTCGAGGCGACGTACTTGGGCATGCTGTTGAACCGGTCCGCGAAACCCTCCTCGTCCTTCCGGCCCGGCCAAGCGGCCGCGAACCCCTCGTACGTCACACGTCCGAGGAGGAGCGCGTCCGTGGCGCGGAGCTCGTCCGACTTGAATTTTCCCGTTTCGTCGCTCCAGAACGGGAAGCTCCACTTGTCGGGCGCTTCGACTACACCGTCCAAGGTCATGAATAACGTTGCGGCCAGGGTCCGCTTCGCAGCCATCGATTTCCCTTCTTTCCCTTTCGGTTCAATGCGGAACTCGAGGCCGGTACTTCAGCCTTCGTAGATGGGCCCATGAATGAAGCCGCAGGGGGGAATTGAACCCCCGATCTGCGCCTTACCAAGGCGCCGGCATGGCGACGCTGTCTAACGTCGAATCCTCGATTTTCGAGCTACCCAGCTACTATGATCCGCCGTTCTTGGAGAACCGAATTCAGCATAAGTTGACGCCGAGATACTCCCTCGAGTCGAGATGGGAACTTGGGGATACGGGATCTTCGAGAATGACGTCTCAGTGGATGTCCGACTGACGTTCGAGGACGCAATCCACCGAGGAGCCACGGTTGAGGAGGCGACAAGACACGTTCTGGCTGAGTGCGCCGATTATCTGGAGGACATGGATGATCGCGTGCAAGTCTGGCTGGCTTTGGCCTCGCTGCAGCTCGAACAAGGTTCCGTGGAGGATTCTATCCGGAAGAGGGCGCTCGAGGTCATCGAGCAAGGTGCCGACCTTAAGCGATGGGAGGAAACCGGAACGGAGGCGGTCGAAGCACGGAAGGGAATGCTCGAGGTGCTGCGATCGTCCCTTCTGAGGCCGGCAGTACGCCAGGAAGCCGCGCCACGGCGTCGGTTGAAGAAGCCCAAGAAACTTCCATACGAAGAGGGCACTTGGTTTGCAGTGCCGCTGAGGGACGGGGGGTACGGAGTAGGAATCGTGGCACGTATAGCCGGCCGCGGCGTTACGCTTGGATACTTCTTTGGCCCGCGACGGAGCGTCGTTCCGAATCTGTCCGAAGTCGAGACTTTGACACCTGACATGGCCATTCTCGTCGAGATTTTCGGCGACTTGGGTCTAATCGAAGGCCGTTGGCCAATCATAGGACGGAACGCGTCTTGGGATCGTCGATTGTGGCCAATCCCCGGATTCGGACGTATCGAGGAGCACACTGGTAGAGCGTTTCGGATGGAGCTGTCTGAGGACGACCTCTTTTCGATTGTTCGCGAGATTGCCGTCCCGCGCGACGAGGCTGAACGGCTCCCGAAACATGGCTTGAGTGGGGCGGGTTCCGTCGAGTCAGTACTCGCTCGTCTCCTCGGCATGTAGCCCTTGGGTCTGGTGTGATTGCGCGGCTCTCGCCCCTCCATGAAGCCGCAGGGGGGAATTGAACCCCCGACCTGCGCCTGTTTGGGCCGCCCGCGGCGGTTTACCAAGGCGCCGTCATCCGCTTATGTTAGAGGTCGCCCGCTGGCGGCGACCGGACAAGGACGACATCCGCAGGCTGGTCGGTCCTTTCTGCACGCGCCCCGAGCACTTTCGGCCGGACCTCCATCTCGAGTTCGGGGGACGCATCGTCGACTTGGGCCACAAGCTTGACTCCGTATTCGAACTCCGCGAGGCATAGGATCATCGGGCTCGGATAGCCCGGCCTTGTCGCGGTGACTCGGGTGAAGGTAAGCAGTTTCCCGCGCCGAAGCTCGACCTGTTCAACGTCGGTTCTCCCACACTGCCTGCACCGAGCTCGACGCGGCTGCGAAACGGTTCCGCAGCCTGTGCAACGGTACGCGGGTAGGCTAACCATGATCCGACCTCCTAAGGACCGTGACTATTGAGCCGCTGCCGAAACCGGCGACGTTGCACGCAAGTCCGATCCCGGCCTCGACCTGCCTCGGGCCACACCGCCCCTGGAGTTGCTGCGCAATCTCGGCAATCTGCGCCACGCCCGTCGCTCCCACCGGGTGACCTTTCGCCTTGAGTCCGCCGCTCGTGTTGATCGGCAACGGGCCGTCGAGCTTCGTGATTCCGCGTTCCGCCGCGTCCCAGCCTTTCCCCGGCGGAAAGAACCCCAACTCCTCCGACTCGACCACCTCCAAGATCGTCGCCATGTCGTGGAGTTCGGCGACGTCGATGTCCTCGGGACCGATGCCGGCCATGCGATAGGCCCTCTCGCCCGCAACCCGAACGGATGCCATGCGGAGGACGTCCGCGCGTTCCTGCAGGGTTTGCGTATCCGTTGCGGCGCCGATGCCACTGACAACGACCGACTTTTCGGCGGGAGGTTGCGCCTCCACCGGCGCTAGGACAAGGGCGGCCGCACCGTCGGTAATCGGGCAAAAGTCGTAGACCCGGAGGGGATCGCTGATGACGGGAGAATTCAGGACGTCCTCAATCGTGATCCTCCTTTGGAACTGCGCGTTCGGATTGAGGGCGCCGTTGGAATGGTTCTTTACCGCAATCGCGGCGAGGGCCTCCCGCGTAGCGCCGAACCTCGCAATGTAGGCCCGTGCGAGCAATCCCGCGAGGGAGGGCATGGTGACGCCCTGCGCCTTCTCCCATGGATGCGCGAGGCTTGCGATGATCTCCGTCGCCTCCTTCGTCGAGGCCGACGTCATCTTTTCCCCCCCAGCCACAAGAGCGAGCTCGGACTGGCCGCTGGCCACCGCGATCCAACCCGCGCGGAAGGCCGCTCCGCCGCTTCCGCTCGTATACTCCACTTTCATCGCCGAAGCCGGCTCCAACCCAAGCTCACTCACCAGGAGGTTCGCAAGGCCTGAGATGCCCTCGAACTCCCCGCTGGCCATGTTCCCCACGAACACGTCGTCGAACCGAACTCCGTCCAGGCCCGCATCGTCCATCGCCGCGAGGGAAGCCTCGGCGAGCAGGCC
>VBLU01000166.1 GCA_005879065.1 Methanobacteriota archaeon | reverse complement strand
ACCGCGATCGGGGCAACACGGTCCAGCGACCAATCATTAAGTAACGCACGGGTCTTCGCAACATCGCGCACAATGAAAGCCTCCATCACCTCGTTCGACCTCCGTGTCCTCGTCGCGGAATGGCAGGGTCTCCTCGGTGGCCACGTCGACAAGATTTATCAGCGGGACGACGAGGTCATGTTTCGGATCAATGTCCCCGACCGCGGCAAGGTCGAACTCTATTCGAAGGCAGGTCAGTGGCTGTGCCTCCACGAGGTCGAAGACAAGCCGGAGTCTCCGCCTCCTTTCGCACAGACGCTCCGCCGCCTACTGGATAACGCGCGGGTGACCGCGGTCGAGCAGCGAGGGTTGGACCGGATCGCAATCTTCCGAGTCGAACGAGGGCCCGAACGATTCGACATCGTGTTCGAAGTTTTCAGCAGAGGGAATCTCGTCCTCGTCCGGGATGCGGTGATCGTCGC
>VBLU01000165.1:19487-21578 GCA_005879065.1 Methanobacteriota archaeon | reverse complement strand
ACCTTCGTCCTGCGGCAAGATGTCCACTTCTCGAACGGCGATTCGTTCAACGCATACGTGATGTGGTTCAGCCTCTACCGCGCCATCATCATGAACCAAGCCGGGAGCTTCATCCTGCAAGAGAACTTCTGGCTTCCGGGTGTCACCTATTATTCGGGGGCGAACGAGAGCGCGAATGCGACCGCCTGGGTGACAAACGCCCTGAACTCCTGGGACTTCTTCAATCCGACGACGGAGCAGAAAGCGCTTATGGCGGCGGACAACAACTCCTTCCAGGCCGTCGATGCCTACACGCTCGTGCTGCACGGCGGCAATGGCTACCTCGATGCCTTTCCGTACGCTTTCCTCCTGGCGTCCATTTCCGGCCCGATCGCGAGCGCGGTCGACCCGAAGGTGATCCAGCAGAACGGGCAGGTCCACTACACCCAGGAGAACACGTGGATGACGACGCACATGGTGGGCACGGGCCCGTATGTCCTGACAGGTGGATTCCTCGACCCGACGGCTTCCAGCTACACGTTGAAGCCAGACCCGAACTACTGGGCGATCAACGCCTCGAAGGCGGAACCGTTGAACAACATCATCCAGCCCGCTCATGCATCGATCCAAGTCGACTTCCAGAACGACGCCGCGATTGCGGTGAACGACATGAAGACCGGCAAGGTCATGTCTGCCTCCTTCGCTTACATCGGTCCCTCGACGGTCCAGTCGCTGCAAGGCGTCCCGTGTGTGGCGGCGAACGCGCTCGACACGGTGTACGGCTCCACCGCGGGTGGCTGGTGGATCTACATGAATCAGAACACGGATCCGTTCACGAACTGGTCCGTGCGCCAGGCGGTCGTCCACGCGATCAACTATCAGCGCATCATCGACGTCGCGTTCGGTGGCCACGCAGAGCGGTGGGTTGGCCCGGTTCCTCCCGGATACCCGTACTACAATCCCGACAACCTCGCCCCATACCAATACGACGTGACCCTCGCGAAGAAGTTCATGAGTCAGTCCCCCTGGCCCAACGGTTACCCGACGCAGATCAATTACGAATACGTGAACCTGGGCGACTGGGCCGACGTAGCGAGGTTGCTCCAGGACGACCTGAAGCAAATCGGGATCAACATTCTACCAACCAAGATTGACAACATCGACAAGCTCTACGAGTTACAGAAGCGGAACCTCGATGGGAATTGCATCGCTCAGAACGCAACCGGCGGTGGACCGTTCCCGATCGGCCAAGAATTCTACACGTCGGACTACATCTCGCCGGACGATTGGACCCAGAACAACGCCATCAGCTACGGTAGCGCAAACGACTGCATGGCCGCCTACAACGATCCTGCGATGGACACCCTTGTTCTGGACGCGGCGACCCAGACGGATGCGAGCACGGCGAGGACTGAGTACGCTAACATGACGCGCTTGATGTACGATAACGCGACCGTCGCGTGGCTCGTCGTCCCGACGCAATTCCAGGTCGTGAACACCCACCTCCAAGGCTTCGTCTCGAACCCGATGGGGGCGGCGATCCCGTTCGTCGTAACTCAGAACACGGCCGTCGCGAGGAGAGGCTGACCGGGAATCGCTCCGGCGTCAGGCGCTTGGGGGAGTCTCCAGGCCCGCGATCAGCTCCTCCGGCGGAACGTCTCCGATCTCCTCCGCCCGATGGCAAGCGACGGACCGACCCGGGTGTTGCGGGAGTTCCCGAAGGAGCGGATCCTCGACTCGGCAGCGGTCGATGACGAATGGACAACGCGCCGCGAACCGGCAGCCGACCGGTGGATGGATGAGCGTCGGAATCTCGCCGCCAATCCGGTAGCGGGCCCGGCGACGCCGCGGATCCGGGAGCGGAAGGGCCGCCAGGAGCGCCTTCGTATAGGGGTGAATGGGATGCTCCAGGACCTCTCGGACGGGACCAACTTCGGCGAGCTGACCAAGGTACATGACGGCCACACGGTCCGCGACGTATCGGACGGCGGCCACATTGTGCGTGATGAGCATGCATGAGAGCGCGAGCTCGCGCTGGAGCGATACGAGTCGATTCAGGATCTGCGCTTGGACCGCGACGTCGAGGGCGCTCGTCGGCTCGTCCAAGATCAG
>VBLU01000165.1:0-19380 GCA_005879065.1 Methanobacteriota archaeon | reverse complement strand
CCGACGGGATCTTGAAACACGATCTGGACGTTCCGCCGCCATTCCAGGAGTTCTTGTCCCCAGAGGCCCGTGATATCTTTGCCTTCGAACAAGACGCGGCCCGCGGTCGGCTCGTGGAGTTTCGACAGGAGCCATCCGAGGGTCGTCTTACCTGACCCGGACTCGCCAATGAGTCCCAGCGTCTCACCAGGTTGAAGGCCCAAAGAGACGCCATCGACCGCATGGACGACCTCTTGGGGCTTACCCGTGAACACGTTGGCGAGAGAGCGCGTGAGCGGGAAGTGTTTGACCAGGGCTTGGGCCTCAATGATGGGAGTTGTCATGCCTTCCTCGCCACTTCGTCGCTGTAGTAGCACGCGGAGAGATGAGTCCGAGCAGAGATGCCCTTCACCGGTTCAAGGAGAGGGCCCGGGTTCGTTTTGCAAGCGTCCCTCATGAGCGGGCATCGCGGATGGAACGGACAGCCGGGGGGCACGTTTGCGAGGCTCGGCACGGATCCGGAAAGCGCAGGGAGGGGACCGTCATCCTTGTACTGCGCAGGTACGGAGCGGAGGAGCAATTTCGTGTACGGATGACGAGGGTTCGCGAAGACCTCTTCGACCGGGCCGAACTCGACGAGGTGGCCCGCATACAAGACGCCGACCTCATCGGCCATCTCCGCGATGATCCCGAGGTCATGGCTGATGAACAGGATCGACGTCTGCACCTCCTCCATGAGTTCCTTCATCAACGTCAGGACTTGTGCCTGGATCGTGATGTCCAGCGCGCTCGTGGGTTCGTCGGCGATGAGAAGGGACGGCTTCGCGCTCAGGGCCATCGCAATCATGATCCGCTGGCGCATCCCGCCGGAGAGTTCGTGCGGGTACAGGTCAAGGATCGTCTCTGGGTCGTTGATGCGGACGAGCCTCAGGTAGTCCAGGACGTCTTGCATCAACGCCTCTCGACGCGCGCGGCGCCTCCGACCCGGCAGCTTGGTCGCAATCGGATGGAGTAGTGCCTCGCCGCTTTTCACGACCATGCCCTTCGAGTAGTCGTGCGGCTCCGGGGCGGGGAAGAGAGTGGGCGATTCGCCCGCATCCCGCAGCTTCCGAACGGCGACGGCTTCCGCGACTTGGTCGAAGATGCGGTACGCGGGATTGAGGGAGTTGATCGGCTCCTGGAAGATCATTCCAATCCCGGTCCCACGGAGAAGCGGCAGTTTCCATTTCGGAAGGTCGAGGACGTCGACCCCGCGGAAGGAGATCTTCCCGGAGACGATGCGAGCCGGGGGTTCAGGCAGCAGGCGCGGGATGGCGTGGGCCAATGTGCTTTTTCCGGATCCTGTCTCACCGACGATCCCCACGACGCGGCCCGGGTCCAACCGAACCGAGACGCCGGTCAGGGCGTGGAAAGTCCCCGCGCCCGCCTCGTACTCGACGGAGAGGTCCTGGACATCCAACACCGGTTCGACCATCGGAGATCAGGCCTCTGCGGCCCCGGCAACCTGACCGGGCAGGGTCGTCGCGGCGACCGCCTGCACCAGGGTGCGACGGCTCCGAGGATCGAGGATGTCTCGGAGGCCATCCCCGAACAGGCTGAAGGCCAGGACCGTGATGAAAATGGCTGCGCCGGGAGCGAGGACGGTCCACGGGTGCGTCAGGAGGAGTTGCTCGTAGGCCTCGACCATCGTGCCCCACTCGGATACGTCCAAGGGCACGCCGATTCCGACGAAGGAAATCGTCGAGAACGTGATGATGACGGTGCCAATGTCGAGGGTGTAGTACACGAGAAGCGGCTCGATCAAATTCCGGAGGACATGACGAAACAAGATTCGGACCTCGGACACGCCGGCCGCTCGGGCGGCCACGACGTACGGCCGATGTTTGACTGCGAGGACCTCCCCTCTCGTGAGGCGCACGTAGTAGGGCCACCAGGTGAGAAGGACGGCCAGGATAGAGGGACCGGTCCCACGGCCCAGAGAGGCTGCGATCGCGAGCGCGAGGACCAACGAAGGAAATGCCAAGAAGACGTCGGTGACTCGGAGGATGACTGCGGAAATCACGCCTCCGAGGGTCCGCGGCTTGTCCCAATAGCCTGCAACGAGGCCGAGGCCTCCCCCGAGCAAGAGAGCGAAGCCGGCAATTCCAACGCCAATGGCCAGGTCAAGCGGAAGCGCCGCGAGGACTCGAGAGAAGATGTCAAGCCCCAACTTATCGGTCCCCAGAAGATGCTTCAGGGAAGGCGCCTGGCTGTAATCCGTTGAGATGCCATTCGGATCGTACGGCGTGAGAAGGACGGGATGCCCAAGCACGACCTGGCTGATGACCGGGACGATTGCCACGAGAAGGGCGGTCGTTGAGATGATGACGACGAGGATGAAGCCGATCAACGTGAGAGGGTTCGCCCGCAGTACGCGAATGAAGGGACGAAGTATCTCCCGAAGGTGCGACGCCTTCCCGCGCAACAAAGTCCATGGAGTGGCGTCAACCCCGAGCTCCGAGTCGGTCGCGCTCGCCACCGTTACCTCCACTCCACGCGTGGGTCGAGGATGCCGTAGAGGACATCGGAGAGAAGGTTGGAAATGACGACGGCGACGGCGAACACGATGACGACCGCGATCGTGCCGGGGAAATTGTAACCCGTGATTGCGTCGTATGCGTAGGCTCCGATGCCGGGCCATTGGAAGATCGTTTCAATCACGACGGTACCGGAGAGGAGCACCCCTGCCGTGATCCCGAGGATCGTCACCGTCGAGATGAGCGAGTTCCGAAGCGCGTGCTTGTAGAGGACGACGAAGTCGGAGAGTCCCTTCATGCGAGCGGTCTTGACGAAATCGAGGGGAAGGACTTCCAGCATCGAGGTCCTCGTCATCCGGGTCGCGATACCCAGATTGAGCAAAGCCAGTGCGGATGCGGGGAGGACGAGGTGAAGGAGCGCGTCTCCAACCGCGGGGAAATCCAAGGCCCAGAGGGCGTCGAGCACCGACATGTGGGTGGGGCCGTAAAACGGCGGTTTAGTGGTGAAGTCTCCCTTTGTCGGGAGCCCTATTGCGGGGCCGACCGCGATCGCGAGGACCACGGCTCCCAGGTAGGTAGGGGTGGCCCAGCCGCTCAGGTAGAAGACCCTCACCAGGTGGTCCGCCCAGCGACCCGCCCCGTTCGCGGCGACGACCCCCAGGGGGATCCCGATGACGGTCATGATAAAGAGAGAAGCTAGGACCAGTTCCAGGGTTGCGGGGAAGGCGGAGGAGATGGAAAGCAGGACGGGGACCCCTCCTCGAGGATTCGCTCCCCAGTCGCCCGACAATAGAGTCGTCAGGTAGCGCCAGAACTGGTCCGTCAACGGACGATTCAACCCAAATCGCAGGATGCACGCCTGCACTTGATCCGCGGTGGCGTGGGCCCCCGCCCAGACCGCGCATGGATTTTGGACCGCGACGTGGGTGAAGAAGAACGTGATGACGATCACGCCGAGGACGACGGGGAGGAGTTGGAGGAGACGCTTGCCAACGAAGACGATGAGGTCACTCTTGTTTCGCCCCACGACTCCTCACTCCCTTTCCGAGTGGCGTTCCGGTGCGCGCGGCCGTCGTTGCCCTTGCGAAGGAGCCTGAAACGCAGCCGCGGCGATCGCGAACTCCCAATGGAATTTAGGTAAGCCCGAATGCCCATAAGAATGTAGACGAAGGCCTCTCACACAACTCGGAGGAATCTGATTCCTGTTCGCGCGTGGATCGCAAAGTTCCCCAGAAGAATCGTGAGCCTCCGGAGCCCCGACGTAAAGTGATAAATAGATGGAACCAGTACGAGCCGCGCCGGTTTTCATGTACCAACGGGTCCAGCGGGAGGACGTCGTCCGCATCCCGCCCGAACGCCTGGGGGAGGACATCGATGCCGTGGCCCGAGAGCTTACCCGGACAACCCTCGAAGGCAAAATCGGGGCGGACAAGACCCTCACGCTGATCGCGAGCAACATCGAGCGGATGGGCGAAGGTCGCATCGTCCACGGCGACGGCGCGGTGTACCAGCGGGTGAAGTACGACGCCCTCGTGTTCGCGCCGGCCCTCCAGGAGATCGTGGAGGGCACCGTGGACGTGGACGAAGAGGGGCAGCGGCTCATCGGGAAGGACACGAAGCGCGACCTGCGCATCGGCGACAAGGTCCGTACGCGGATCGTCGCGGTCTCCCTGAACGAACGGGCGCCGCGGGAGTCGAAGATCGGACTCACGATGCGCCAGCCCGCCCTCGGCAAACTCGACTGGATCGAAGAGGACCGCGCGAGAGCGGAAGGTCGCACCCGGAAGAAACGGTGAAGTATGGTCGTCAAGATTCCAAAGGCGTGCAAGAACTGCTCCGCGATCACGGACGAGGACAAGTGCCCGTTGTGCGGGAACGAGACATCGAAGGATTGGCAAGGCTACGTGATCATCGTGGACCACCCGCGGTCCGAGATCGCGAAGAAGATGGGCATCCATGTCAATGGGAAGTTCGCCCTTCGCGTTCGCTGAGTTCGCGGACGCGACGTTGCGCCTCCCGGATTCGTTGCGAGAGTACCTGCGTTGGCCGATGGGCTCGCTCGTGCACGGCGAGGCCATCCTCCCCGCGATCGGACGTGCGAGCCCCGTCGTGACGGTCGGCGATTTCTGCACGCTCGACCTCGTCGCCCGCGGCCGTTGAATCCCGCGGGGACCATCACTCCGGACGCATGGCGCATCGTGTCCGAAGCCTTTAAGTCGAAGGAGCGGGTTCGCGTCGAAGTCCGAGGCGAAGAGGACCTTCTGGCCCTGGTCTGCATCGCCCTGGCGCCTTCGTCCGCGGCGGTGCTCTACGGCCTGCCGACGCAGGGCGTCGTGGTCGTGCGGGCCGACGATGCCGCGAAGTCCCGGGTCCTAGACGTCCTCCGGCGGATGGATCGGTGACGATGGAACTCGAGGTGGTCCAAAGGAAGGAGAATCCGCTCCTCAAGAGGACCGAGGTCTCGTTCAAGGCGATCCACAAGGCCGAACCGACCCCGACCCGGGACGCGCTCCGGGCCTTCCTCGCGAAGGAACTGAAGGCGACGAAGGACATCGTCGTGATCGACTCCCAAGCCTCCACGTTCGGTCGGTACGAGACGGTCGGATACGCGAAGGTCTACAAGACGAAGGAGCAGGCCCTTATCGTCGAGCGCAAGCACATTCTGGTCCGCAACAAGCTGATCGAGCCGGAGGTCAAGAAGGAGGCCACGCCGAAACCGGAGAAACCCGCGCCGGCTCCGAGGGCGGCGAAACCGGTGACGGCGCCCAAGCCGGAGGCGCCGAAACCCGAGGGGAAGCCCGAACCGAGGGCGGAGAAGCCGCCGGCGAGAGAGGAACCGAAGCCGGCTCCCAAGGAAGAGAAGAAGGCCGCGCCAAAAGAGGAAAAGAAGCCCGCTGAAAAGAAAGAGGAAAAGAAGGACGAGAAGAAGGCGGAGCCGAAGAAGAAGGGCGGTAAGTGATGGCCGAGGCGAAGAAGGAAAAGGGAAGGGCCGGCCTCAAGCGAAGGTTCTACAAGATCGACGGGAATCGCATTTCGCGGGAGCGAGCGAACTGCCCGAAGTGCGGACCCGGCGTGTTCCTCGCCAAACATGTGGATCGCGTGTCCTGCGGCCGCTGTGGATACACCGAATTCGCCAAGAAATGATTCGTCCCCGGCGTCGTTGAGGCGGATGCTTTAACTCCGTGACCTATTCGCCCGCGAGCCCGCGTAGGCTAGTTTGGATAGACTTCCAGGCTCCGGACCTGGTGACTTGGGTTCAAATCCCAACGCGGGCGCTCCTCACGGCGTCAGGCCTTCTCAGCAGCCACCAGGTTCTCGGCGTACCCCAAAAATTTCACTCACCACTGGCGAGCCGTGACGCGCGACCCTTTCCGGAAGGTCGGCTGAGCGACTCCCGGAGATCGCGGCCGGGTCGATGAGCGAGGAACAGGACCAAGTCGGCCACGTTTGTGCCCGTGGGACCGGTTACGACCAAATCGCGGAGCGGGCGGAAGAACGAATACGCGTCGTTGTTGTCGAGGAACTCCTCGGGGTTCAGTCCGAGGGCGCTCGCCCGTGCCATCGTCTTTCCGTCGACGATCGCGCCGGCGGCCTCCGTGTTGCCGTCCGCCCCATCCGTGCCGCAGGCGAGGAGGACCGCGGGCCGGCCCTCCAAGAGTCGAGCGGCCGACAGCGCGACTTCCTGGTTGCGCCCTCCCCGGCCGCCGCCGCGGACCGTGACGGTGGTCTCCCCTCCGGCGATGACCGCCACAGATCGCGCGGCCGAATTCCATCGAAGAGCCTGCGAAACCACGACCGGTCCAACGTGACGAGCCTCTCCTTCCATCGCGGTCGTGAGAACGTGCGAGGCATAGCCCCGTCGCTCCGCTTCCTCCCGGGCAGCGTCGCAGGCCTGTCCGTTGTCGGCCACGATCACGTTGTAGACGGCGCCGGAGGGAACCGAGGTCCGAGCTTCACTGGACTCCGCGGCCGACCGAAGAAGGCGCTGCACGGTCACGGGCATCGAATCCCACAAACGGTGCCGCTCGAGAATCGACTTCGCGCGTTCACCCCGCGAAGAGTGAAGGGCCGTCGGACCGGAGCCGATGTCATCGATCGGATTCCCGACGATATCCGACAGGATGAGACCGACCATCGTGGCGCCGCGGGCCGAGGCTCGTTCGGCGAGGCGACCTCCTTTGACCTTGGAAAGGCCCTTGCGGACCTCATTAACGTCACGAATGCCGAGCCCGCTGCGGAGCAGTTCGACGGTCGCCGTCCGCAGGTCCTCGAGGGGGACCGGGGTCGCCTCGAACAGGGCGCTCGCCCCGCCCGACAGGAGGACCAGGAGAAGGTCCCCCGGTCCGAGTCGGTCGATCAAACGCATCGCGGCTTCGCCCGCCTTGAGGCTCCCCTCGTCGGGCACCGGATGTGACGCGCGGACGACCTGGAAGCCGTTCGGGGGAGGGGACGGGATCTCTTGGGCCACGAGGAGTCCTGAGTCAGGCCGGAGGAGGCGGAGCGCGCCCCTCGACATGCCCATCGACGCCTTTCCGATCGCGAGGATGTGAATCGAACGTCGCGCGTCTATCGGAATCCGATTTCCCGAAACCGCGAGGCGATCGCCGTCCAGGTGCAAGGCCTCCATGACGGCTCGCTCGGGATCGACCCTTCGAACGGCACGTTGGAAGATTGCGATGGCATCCCGCCGCAGGTCGCGGAGGACGGAAGGCATCGCGCGGGAGGACTCCGCCTTTCGCGTAACGGTCCGGACGGAGTCCCGACTCGCTCCCACTGACCGCGCCTTCCGGCTGTCCGGGCGCCGCCGTGGCGGTCTCGGATCCCTCATCCTAGAACCGGAATAGGGGATCGTTCAATACGAAGTTGATGAAGAAATACCCGAAGAAGGCCACGTTCAGGAGCAAGGCCACATACGACCACCACTTCAGCCGGGCGGGTTTCGGCAGCTGCCGATTGAGGTAAATCACCGCGAACGGGATGATCATCGCGGGGAGGTTTGAGAAATTGGCGGACACCTGAATCAGTCGGAACGCGGGCGCCAGAAAGATGACGGCTGAAATGAGGAGGGTCAGTCCCAGCATGAACGGATAGTAGAAGCGGCGGGGGTCTCCCCCGGTGAATTTCCGGAACCGAGGACTGATCGCATGGGCGCCGTCGACAAACTGTCGGGTGAGGAGCTCGAAGACGACCAGCTGGGTGGAGAACAAGATCATGAATCCGGCGATCAACGCCCACGGTCGCAAGAAGGCCATGTTCGGGAAAAGAGTTCCAAGCTGGTCCGCGGCAAAGGTTGGGATCGTGAGCTCGGTCGGCGTCCTTCCCGACGTCTGGGCAAGCTGGTAGACGATCATCGTCGGGAGCATCATGCCGAAGAGCGCACCGACGAAGAAAATCCCCCATTGGTCGTAGAGCAGGTATCGGAACCAACGCCGCCACCGCGCGGCGTTCTCCGGCGTGTCGCGGAATGTGACTCCCGAGGCCCGGATCTCTTCCTGTTTCCCGCCGACGAGCCCCGCGATGAAGCCAATTCGACTACCCATCCCATACCCTTTGTCTCGATAATAGCTGATGAGGACGAAATTCAGGCCTGACGCGAATGCGGTGAAGCCCGCCAGCGCGCCTAGATTCGTCGCGCTCGTGCCCGGCGGCGGAGCCGCGGGGGTCACGAGAGATGCGAACGAGTTCCCCCAAACCGCGGCGGGGACCACGAGGATGGCGATGATGACCACAGACAGGAGGATGAACACGACCATGAACCAGTTCACGATCTCCAGGGTCCGCGAAATCTTTCGGCCGAACAAGGTGATTCCGAATACGAGGAACAAAAGCCCGACCCCGAGCGCCTTGACGGTGGAAAGCTCCGCCGCAGTCCTCGCGCGGCCGAAGATGAGCGGGAAGAGGCTTTCGCCCGCAGCTTGCGCCCAACCTCCCCAGATGAATGCAAGGTAGAACAGGAACACCGCGAGGGGTGTCCAGAGCCAGAAACCGGGGGGCACGCGGCCGAAGGCGACGACGGGAGCTTCACCGGTTGCGAGGGTGAAACGCCCGACTTCGACATTGTAGAAGACTTGGAGGATGGCGGAGACGAGGACGATCCACCCTATGCCGATGAAGCCGGTCGAGGACCCGCCCACGGTACGCGGACCGACGAGCCACTCGCCGCTCCCGATGGAAACGCCGAGCGCGATCATGCTCGGACCGAGGACGTACAGGAAGAGCTGTTTCGGGCCGATCCGGCCCTTGATCTTGAAAACCTCCTCCGGTTCAGGCAAGTCGGTCAAGGGCAACGGGGGGCGGCTCTTCCCGATCTGCATCGTTTCACCGGATTCGGCCACCTTCTGCCTCGGCTCTGCTTCCATCATTTCGACCACAAATCTTCCTCCAACCTAGACGCCTACGCGGATGAGCGACCCTCGACGCGGTTCGCGCACAGCAAACGTAGGGAACGCGGAGCCGCGACGGACAGCAGGGCCGTCTACCTCCCCCGCCGCGGAAAGGGCGTGCTAATATTTGACTCTCGCGGTGCACATGAAACACGTGCCGTCCGGTGGACCCGCGAGGAACAGGACCAGGCAATCGGTCCAAGCCCTTTTGGTCGGCGACCTGTTTACTTCCCTCGATGCCCGCGCGTTCTCGTGTTCTCGGGTTGGCCTCGGAACTGGGTCCGATCGTCGGAGCGGAAAACGTCCTCACCGAGTCCAGTGCCCTCGAGGCTTTCCGGAAGGACATGGCGGACTTCGAGGCTACCCCGGCGGTCGTCGCCCGCCCCTCGACCGAGGAGCAGGTCGGCCGAATTCTCGATGTCGCCTCGCGCCGTCGCGTGCCCGTCGTCGCCCGCGGGGCCGGGACCAGCCTCACGGGGGCCGTCGTCCTCGACGGTGCGATCATCCTGGACATGCAACGCTTCAACCGGATCCTGAAAATCGACCCGGTGAACTGGTACGTCCAAGTGCAGGCCGGCGTCGTGCTCGACGACCTCAATCAGGCGCTTCGGAAGGAGGGATTCTTCTTCCCGCCGGATCCGGCGAGCAGCTTCCTGTGCACGGTCGGCGGCGCGATCGCGGAGAGCTCCGGCGGCATGCGATGTGTGCGATACGGGACGATGCGGGACTGGGTCCTGGCCCTCCGCGTCGTGCTCGCGAACGGACGGAGCGTGACGCTCGGCGAACCGCTGGCCAAGAACCGCGTCGGGTACGACCTGGTCCATCTGATGATCGGGAGCGAGGGGACCTTGGGCGTCGTGACGGAGGCCCATTTGAAAATCCTCCCGGTTCCTTCCGTACCCTTCGTCCGGATGCTCGTGACCTTCGACGATTGGCCTTCCGCGGGCCGGGCGATCCAAGAGCTCCGCCGTCGACAGGTCATGGCCAACCTGATGGAATTCATGGACCGCGAGACGGTCCTCGCCGTGAACGCCGCGTTCCACACCAATTTCGAGGAAGCCGAAGCGACCCTCCTGGTCGATCTGGACGAACCCCTCGTGGACGTCGCGGAAGCCATTTTTCGGGCGCACGGGGCCCGACGCTTTTCGCGCGCCGCGAACGAGGCCGAAGCGGAACGGTTCTACACCGTGCGGAGTCACGCGTACCTGGCCGTCAAGGAATTGGCCTCGGGGGTCCAGATCGAGGACGTGACGATCCCGATCGACCGCCTCGCGGAGTACCTGGCCCTCGTCAAGGAAGTCGCGACGCGGCATGGGCTTCGCATGCCGACATTGGGCCATGCCGGAGACGGGAACGTCCATCCCACGATCCTGTTCGATCGGACGGACTCCGCCAGTCGGGCCGCCGCGACCGCGGCCTCCCAGGATCTTTGCCGCTACGCGATCCGTGTCGGAGGGACGATCACCGGGGAACACGGGGTCGGGGTCCAAAAGGTCGCCCTCATGCGCGAACAGATGCACGCGCACGGCGCCGAAGAGGCATTGCGGCTGATGAAAGGGATCAAGCAACTCTTCGACCCGAAGAGTATCCTCAATCCGGGGAAGTACGTCGAGGCCGCGTGAAGGGTGCACACGCTGCTCTCCGTCGCGATGAGGTCGCATCCGCTCGCGCGGAACTGTTCGAATAGCTTCTCCCCCACCGCCATCGACAGGTCGTACCCGAGCCATCCGGCTTTCATCCCGAAGGTTCCGGCAATTCCGCAACAGGTGCCCGTCTCCACGGGCCGGACCCGATACGAGGCGCGCTCAAGGAACCGCATCGCCGGGAGCCCGGAGGAGAGCGCACGGTCGTGACAGGGGATATGGAATCCGACGAGGCCGACGACGTCACTGCTCGGTCGGAGGGAGAGCTCCGCGAGATGGGGCTCGATGAACTCGAAGAATCCGCGGGAATGGGTTGCGACCTTCGACGCGAGGTCTCCTTCGAGTAGCTTTGGGTAGACTTTGCGGAGCATGTAGACGGCCGTGGGCTCCGTCGAAACGATGTCGTACCCGTCGTCCACGAGCGGCCCGAGGACCCGCAGGTTTTCCGCGGCGAGCTTCGACGCCTTCCCGAGCCGACCGTACGAGACGTAGGGCATGCCGCTCCACTGGACGTCCGGGATGATGACCGAGTAACCGAGTCGCTCGAGGATCTCAATCGCCCGCAGTCCCTGATCGGGGTTGTTGTACTCCGCGTAGAGGTCCGGGAAAAAGGCCACCTTTCCGACCCGACCGACCTGGCCTTCACGGGCCTGGAACCGAGACCGCAAGGTCCGGTGGGCGAAGGCCGGCAAGGTCCGCCGACGATCGACGCCAACGGCCCACTCCATCAGGACGCGTAAGGATGCCCGCCGCAGCAAGCGGTTCGCCAGGGGAGCCGACAGACACGCGAGCTTCGCAAACGCCTCGGAGGCCATGAAGAACCGCTCCGCGGTTGGCTGCCCATGCGCCTCGACGTCCTGGTCCTTCACCTTCGCGATCATCCACGGGATGTCAATGTCGACGGGGCAGATCTCGTGGCACAGGCCGCACGAGACGCAGAGGTGGGCGAAGGATGCCTCCTCGAGGCCGTGGACGTTCGCGGTCCAAGGGATGCCGATCGGACCAGGATAGATGTGGCCGAACACGTGGCCGCCCGTGACGCCGTAGGTCGGGCAGACGTTCATGCAGGCTCCGCAGCGGATGCAATTCAACGCCTCCCGAAACGACGGGTCGGCCCGCATCCGGGTCCGTCCGTTGTCCAGGATGATCACGTGGAACTCCCGCCCCGCCGGATCCTTCGCGACGGGCTGACGCTGGGAGATCAGGGACACGTACACCGTCATCCGCTGTCCGGTCGCGCTGATTGCATGACCACGGACGAGGTCCGCGGCATCCTCCCAACGCCGGACGATCTTCTCGAGGCCGATCAGGGCGATATGGACCTTCGGCACGCTCGTGACGAGGCGGCCGTTGCCCTCGTTCGTCTCGACGACGATCGATCCAGTCTCGGCGACTCCGATGTTCGCGCCCGTCACGCCGACGTTCGCCGCCAGGAATTGCGGCCGCAATCGGGCGCGGACGACTGACAGGATGCTCGACGGCTCCGGGACGATCGGCTCTCCATACGCTTCCGAGAGCATGCGTGCGATCCGATCCGACGTCATGTGGATCGCGGGGAATACGAGATGGGACGGCTTCTCCCCGGCCACCTGGCAGAGGAGTTCGCCCAGGTCCGTCTCGATCGCGCGGATCCCCTCCGCGGCAAGACCCTGGTTCATTTCGACCTCCTCCGAGGTGAGGGATTTCGACTTGACGAGGAACTCGGCGCCGTTGGCTCGGCACACATCGAGCACGTATTGGACCGCCTGGCGGCCGGTTGCGGCGAAAAAGACGCGACCCCCGTTCGCCCGGACCGCCTCCGCAAACGCCTCCGCAATCGAAGGATCCTGGGCCGCGGTCTCTTTGATCAACCGTACGCGATCCCGAAATGCGGGAAGGTCGAGGCCGGTTTTCTCGATCGTCGCGGCCCGGTTCGCCCGACCCCGTTCCATCGCTTCCCAGAGTTTCCCGACCCGTGCGGGCTCTTCGATGGACCGGCGAACTTCGATCGCCAATCGCCGTCGTCCCTTGAGCAGGTGCCTACCTCCCTTCGAACCATTCGAGGAGGACCACATGGAGGGAGTGGGGCCCGTGGACTCCATAGAGGAGGCGGAGTTCGATGTCACCCGTCCGGCTCGGCCCCGAAATGAACGTGACCGTAGGTCGCTTTCCCGGTCCGCTCGCCCGGAGAATGTCTCCGACGACGGCCATCGCCTCGCCGACGTCTCGGACTAACCTCCCGGCGGGGAGCAGGACGATGTGCACGATCGGCAGGGACGCGGCGAGGCGCGCGGCGTCATCGTGAGCCACCTCGACGATCGCCCCGTCCTCCGCAATTGCATACTCCGCCCAAGTCACTCCGACCTCCGCGGCGGCGCACGCGCCCAGGACATCCCTCGATGGAAGGTCCTCCAAGAACTGGACGGATCGACCCTGCAAAGCTCCGGAGACCACGGCACGAAGCTCGGCCGGAAGATTCGCGACAACGACTCGATTCGCCCGGTGGCCCTCGACGACGGATCGAAGGATTTCCAGAGTGCTGTCCTTGCCGGTCGCCGAATGAGGCTCGGCTTTCAATTCAAGGAGCGCGGCCTTGAATCGATCCGAAAGGTCCGGCTCGGAGAGTACGGTTCCGCCCCCGATCGAGGAGGTAACGCGGCTTGGCTTATGCGCTTCACGTACCGGACCGCACGGTCCGACACCGAGACCGTCGTCGCCCTAGCCATGCCGCGGCTCCGTTTCCGCGAGTTGGCCGACCCCGGCCGCCTCAAGGCGTTCCGCCTCGACGGCTTTCAGGGCCCGTCGGAACAGAGGCGCGGGCAGGATCGTGACCAGGATGAGGACGAGGACGATCATGGAAAACAGGGCATTCCCGACCACTCCCGCCGACAGGGCGGCGAAGGCCACGACCAGGCCGACCTCGCCCCGAGGCGTCATGCCCCAGCCGATCGCCACGGCTTCGCGGACGGTCATCTTCGCGAGGCGGGCCGGGAGGCTACAACCGACCACCTTTGTGATGACGGCGACAACGGTCAGGACGATCGCAAACGGGATCAAGCCGAACTGAGTCGCCACCGAGGGGAAGTCCACCTGGAGGCCGAGGGA
Organism: Methanobacteriota archaeon; assembly: GCA_005879065.1. Classification (GTDB taxonomy): domain Archaea; phylum Thermoplasmatota; class Thermoplasmata; order RBG-16-68-12; family RBG-16-68-12; genus RBG-16-68-12. Next base: position 5,775 of record VBLU01000165.1, on the reverse strand, counting down.
CACGAAGAAGATCGGGGTGAAGACAGCCGCGAGAGGTCGGGCTGCTTTCGAGAAGTCGTCCTGGAGGGTGGTGTTCGCGAACATGCTTCCCGCGAGGAATGCGCCGACAACCGCGGACAATCCGAGCGACTCCGCCGTGAGGGCGAAGAGGAACGTAATCGCCACCGCGACGACGAAGCCGCCTAGGGGGACCCCCAGCGTCTTCCCTTCGATGTGGATTCGTGCGACGACCCGGCGAAGTAGGTAGATGCCGATCGCCATCCCGACGACGAGAAATCCGACGGCTTCGGTGACGAGGATCACGAGATCAACGGGGCTGACCCGGCCCGCCGTCGCCCCGACGACCACGGAAAGGACAATCAGGCCGAGGACGTCGTCGACGACTGCCGCCCCCAAGATCGTTTGGGCCACGCGGTCCTTCAGGAGGTTCAGTTCGAAGAGGACGGCGGCGGTGATCGCGACGCTCGTCGCGGTGAGGGTCGCTCCGACGAACAGCGCCATCGTAAATTGGGTCCCATTGGCCCCAATCGATGCGACGGGCACGAGATAGAGGGCCGCCGCAAAGCCAAGGAGGAGTGGTAGCACGACCCCCCCGGATGCCACGGCCACGTTCTTCCGCGTGTACACCACACGGAAATCGAAATCCAGACCGATCAGGAACAGGAGAAAAATTGAACCGAGGACCGCAAGTGTACGGACGACAGCCGGATCGAAAAAGTATCGGTATGAGCCCAGCGCCGCGTTCCCCACCACGCTGGGACCTAGCACGATGCCCACCGCAATCTCTCCGATGATCATGGGCAGATGCCAGCGTCGGAACAAAAATTGACTTGCGGTGGCGAGGGCCAAAAGAATTGTCAGCTGCTGGAACAGGGCCTGCGTTTCCGCGGCCGCCATGGCTCTGCCGAAAACGGCGGCGGCCTATTAATGGATGAGCGGTCGACTCGCGGGGGCCCTGTCCGACCGGAGCCTGCGGATGACGTGTCCTCGAACTCGATCGGTTCCGACACCGCCTCAAGGTTCCCTTTCAGGACGGGCAATTCCGCTGCGCTCTCGGCCGAGGAGCTGGATGACCCCTCGGAGAGTCGTACACACCCTGACCGCGCCGGCCGAAGTCAGGTCACCGGCTTGGACCGCCGAGCCCGCGGTCACGCCCACAGCGACCATGCTCGCCGCCCTTGCCGCGATCATATCCCAGCGTGAGTCGCCGACATACCAACATCGTTTCGGCTCGACCCCGAGAACCCGACAGGCCTTCAGGAGCAGATCGGGAGCCGGCTTCGCATGTGCAACATCGTGCCCGTCAATGATCGTCGGAGGACGAGGGAGACGTAACGCCTGGACGGACGCCCCGACCTGCTCGTGCCGGCTCGAGGTCGCGATCGCCCAGGGAATACTTCGCGCTTCGAGCCTCATCAACAGTTCACGTGAGGCGGGCAAAGGCTTCGGGTCGACGTTCAGGGTCTCGAAGACCTCCCCTTGCCGACGGTCGATGCGCTCGGCCCGTTGCTCGTCGAGATCCTGCCCCAGCGCGCGGGCCGACTCTCGAGCCACATATCACCCATCGCTGCCGATGAGCATGGCGACCTCCCGGTGGCCGACCGAGATGCCCGCCTCGTGGAGGGCCTGGAGCCACGCCCTAATCCTCGCAGGGACCGTGTCGACCAGGGTCCCGTCGAGGTCGAACGCGATTGCGGCGGGAGGTCGCAAGGGGCCCTCGAGAGCACGCGCGATCCTAGCGCCCCCGCAGGTATGCGAGCACCGCCTCCGCGTTTCGGTCCGGTGGGAACACGGGATAGAACACTTTCTTGACACGACCGTCCTCGGCGGCGATCGTAAGTCGTTTGATGTACCGCCGGCCTTGGAACTCGAAGGCGGGAAGGCGCAGGGCCTCGGTCAGCTCGAAATCGGAGTCGCTCAGGAGCTCGTAAGGAATACCCATGCGGACCGCGAACTCCTTCTGGTCCTCCGGACGTTGGGCGCTGATCCCAAAGACTTCGAGCCCCAAGTCAAGGAACTCCCGATAATGGTCCCGATAGGCACAATTCTGGCTCGTGCATCCACGGGCGCCTGGGATCAGGTCCCACTCCTTAGGCATGTCCGGCTTCCCGGTGGCCGCGGGATAGAAGAACAGCACCGTACTCCGCGCGGAGATTTTGGCAATGTCCACGTGGCGACCGGTCGTGGAACGGAGGCGAACCGAGGGCATCGACATGCCAGGGAGGTGATCGCACGCCCCGTCGTCCACCGGGACGGGAAGCCCCACCGGGAGCCCGTACGGATCATCCATTCGTATCCCTCCCGGCTGTGAGCCGACGCCTGAGAGAGCCGACGTTCGTCATCGTATCCGTAAAGTCGGCATTGCCTTTCTTTCTTCGGCCCTCCTTTGCAAGCTCACTCCCGCCCTAATACATCCCCTCCGGCAGGCTCTGTTCCCGGAGCGAGCCAGGGTCCGTTCGGAACGCAGAAATGATCATGCCTTTTTCTTCAACTGTTCCTTCGCTCGAAATAGGACGATTCTCCTCATCAGGTCGTAGGGGATGGGCTGATCCATTGGAAATTGGACCGAACCCTTTCCCTTCTTGTACCGCGACAGTTCTTTCTTGAAGGCTTCGACACCGGAGGGTATCGGATAGAATCCGATGTGACTCTTGAACGCCGCGAAATAGACCAACGCTTTGCCGTTCAGTTTGAATGTCGGCATCTGGTAGCTGATCCCTTCCACCACGCCGGGAACCGCTTTCTTCACGGTTTCTCTCATCTTTTCAAGAATGCGTTGAACGTCCTTCGGAAAGGTCTTGATGTATTCGTCTACGCTTAGGAAACTCGTCTTGTCCATTCCGTCTCCTCCATGATCAAGCCGGGCGATGGGATGCCGGCCCCGGAGGAATAGGGAGGGCCGAATAAGCCTTGGGGGCGCTGACGGGACAAGCGAACGGTCATAGCCCCTCCAATGTGTTCCGCCGATGAGTCGGGATGCTTGGGAGCCAACGACGGGTCTCACCCGACGGCTAGCCCATAGTGTCCGAGCCGATGGTGGTACTCCTTCGGGCTCATCAGAGAGCCGAACGCCCGCTGGACGACCTCGCTCAGCGACGGATGGATGTGGATGGCATCGAGCATGGGCCGGGCGCTCTGGTCCGAGGTGTACATCAGATTGATGATCTCTTGAATCAGGACGGAGGCATGGGGACCGACGATGTGCGCCCCCAGGATCTTCAACGAGTCCCGTGCCACGACGACCTTCACAAAGAAGTCCCGTACGTTCATCGCCTCTCCCTTCGCGGTGTCCTCATACCGCTCGAAACCGATCAGGACCTTCGCCTCGCCGAATTGCTCGATGGCCTCCTTTTCTTTGAGTCCTACCCCCGCGATTTCGGGATACATGAAGACGGCGTGCGGGATCGCGTGGTAATCGACCTTCACCTTCTGTTTCCGAACCGCATTGTAAAACACAACCTCGGACTCGTAATTCGCGACGTGTCGAAAGAGGAACCTTCCGTCGGCGTCCCCGAACGCCCAGACGTTCGGCTGCGAGGTCGCGAGGTACTCATCCGTCTCGATCCAACCGTCCTTTGTCAGTTTCACACCTCCCCTCTCCGGGTGCAGGAGATCGGTCTCGGGCCCTCTTCCGGCCGCGACTAGGACCTCCCGGGCGTCCAGAGTCTTGGTCCGTCCGGTCTGTCGTTCGACGACGTGCAGCCGCTTGGTCCCCGGCGGGATTTCCTCGACCTCACGGACCTCGTGGCCGGTCAGGATCTGGATATGCCGGCCGAGCTCCCGTTTCGCGAGGGCGGAAATCTCAGGTTCCTCCTCGGGCAGGAACTGGGGATTCCTCCCGATGATTGTGACCTTGGATCCCACCGCGGAGAAGAAGTGTCCGAACTCGGCCGCGATGTAGCCCCCGCCGATGATCGCGATGCTCTCCGGCCGCTTCCTTAGTTCCATCCGGATGATCGAGTCGCTGGTGTGATACCGGACCTTGTCAAGCCCCTTGATCGGCGGGACAATGGCACGGGATCCGCTTCCGAGAAAGATCATCTTGCCTCGGACGGTCTTGCCTTCGACCTTCAAGGTATAAGGTGAAACGAACTCGGCGACCGCATGAAAGTAATCGATGTTTTCGGAGGAGGACAGGCCCTCCTTGATCGCGTCGATGTCTCGATCGATGATCAATCTCATCCGCTTCATGATCTTCTCGTAACTCACGCCCCTGACGTCGGCCTCGATGCCCAGGGCGTCGGCGTCTTCCATCGTCCGGACGAGTTCGGCCGGGTAGACCATGATCTTGGACGGGATGCACCCTCTCGTGAGACAGATCCCTCCCGGTTCGTCCTTGTCGATGACCGCGATCCGGATCTTGGGATTCTCCTGAATCAGCGCATCGACGAAGTTCATCCCGGAACCGGAGCCAAGGATGATGAGATCGTACTCCTGCACGGCAGCCCCCTCCCCGCATCGACCTTCCAAGAAAAGCATTGTGCGACGCGCTGCTCGACCGCTGACCGTCGTGTCATCACGCCGACGAGTGCGAGCCGCAAAATCCACCCATCCGCAAAACCTTAAATCGTCCGCGTACGCATTTGTCTTCGTGGAGAAATTCGACCGAGCGAAGCTTCGAGAACAGCTCACGCCGTTGCAGTACCAGGTGTGCGTCAACAAGGGGACCGAACGTCCCTATACGGGAGAATACTGGGACAACCACGAGCCCGGTGTGTACGTGTGCGTCGTCTGCGGGCGAGAGCTCTTTGCCTCGAAGACCAAGTTCGATTCCGGGACGGGCTGGCCGAGCTTCTGGGCGCCCGCCCAGGAAGGGAGCGTGGGGAACAAAGAAGATCGCAGCCTGTTCATGCGGCGGACCGAGGTCGAGTGCGCGAACTGCGGTTCGCACTTGGGACACGTGTTCGACGACGGCCCCGAGCCGACCCGGCTCCGGTATTGCATCAACTCCGCGTCCCTCAAGTTCCGGCCAGGTGCGCCCTAGTCCGGTCGAGGATCTCCGTACATTCTGCGTTCTCCCCTCGGTACGATTATATAGGCCTGCCCGTTTGCTCGCGGCTACTGAGGAATCATCATGGCCGAAACCCCGAAACCCGGAAGCATCGTGCACGTCGAGTTCCACGTCAAGGAACCGAAGAAGGTCGAGAAGTTCTATGCGAGTCTCTTCGGATGGAAATTTCAGGAGGTCCCAGGCATGAACTATTCGGTGTTCCAGGCACCGAGCGGGCCCGGTGGCGGCATCGGCGGCCTGCAGCCGGGAAACTGGCCCCCGGGCGTCATCAACTACATCTCGGTGAACTCCGTCGACGAGTACCAGGAGAAGGTCAAGAAGGCTGGCGGGAAGATCATCGCTCCGAAGAATGAGGTCCCCGGCCAAGGATGGTTCGCCATCTTCGAGGATCCCTCCGGGACGCGGATGGCCCTGTGGCAGCAGAATCCCAACGCCCCGCACATGTAGTCGTAACCGCCAGGTTCTCGAGGGAATACATCGAGACGGATCGAAGGCCGGCCCCCCTCGCGGCACGCGGTCGACCTCATCCCCTGCCAAGTCGATTGAGGGGCCACCGACGCACAGGGAGAAGTTAGATAGCAGGACGCAATTGGAGGACGTCGAGGGGCGTCGATGGCGGGTATCGGAAGACATGGCCTCGTTGTGATCCGGTCCAGTCACGAGGACCTCTCCGATCCGACATCGCACCTGCTCATGCCGACCGCCGAACAGGGTCCGTTCCCTCCCTTCGATCGGTTCGCCGAAACCGTCGCGACCCGGCGGAT
>VBLU01000196.1 GCA_005879065.1 Methanobacteriota archaeon | reverse complement strand
CGGCTCGAGATCCTGCCGCGGGAATCCGGCGCCGCCTCGCCGCCGTCTGTCCCAAACCGGGCAAGGCCGATAAGGGTTGCGTGGCGACGCCATCATATATCGGCCGCCGGATACGCGCGGTGTGCCGGGCGAGGAGGACGTCAATTTTGAGCGCGTCACCAAGGTCTACCGGGAGGAGAGCGGGAAGAAGACTCTCGTGAATCTCGAAGCGGACTTCTACGACAAACTCGCCGCCTACATCGCTCGGCTCGACGAAGGCGCCAACGCGGAGGCGCAGAAGGATCCGAATTCGCCGAAGGCGCTCCTCCTCCAGGACGAACTGCGCAAGGTACGGAAGCGACGGGACCAGATCTTCACGTACCGGGAACGAAAGCTCGCCCTGCTCGCCTCGAGTAGTGCGAGTGGCGCCGAGGTCGAGGTGCCGCACTTGACGACGCAGGAATCCGCGTTGTTCGAGACCATGGTCGCCCTCCTGAAGAAATCCCGGGCCGATGCGTTCGGCCCTCTTCCGCACGCGGTCGAAGCCACCCCGTCAAGCGAGCTTCCGCGACCGAAAGGTCCCATCCCTTCGAAGGAACCGGAACGGATGCGGGTGGTCCGCGCCGAAGACACGAAGCGGACGCCGGTCGCCCCGAGTTTGAAGGATCATGTCCTGGTCCACGTACTCGAAGATATTCCGCCCTTCGCGGGGATTGACACCACGTACCGGCTCAAGAGGGAAGACGTGGTCACGCTCCCAAAAACAATCGCCCAGATTTTGGTGAATCGCGGAAAGGCTCGCATCGTCACGGTCGCGGGACCCGTGCGATGAAACGACTATTCCGTGGGCGGTCGAGCGGACAACGGAAAGTGTTGGTCAAACCCAGAAGACTTTCGACGCCGAAATCCTGACCGGTATCTGCGCAGTTCAGTTTGCCGAGCCCTTCGCGCGAGACGCGAGGAACCAACGGAAGTCAACGAGTGCGAGGAGGAGGGGGATAGCAATGAGCCAGGCGACTGCGACCCATGACAGGCCAGGGCTCGCGCGGCACACGCCGGAGCGGGAGAAGTCCGGGATCAGGTAGCTCACGCAGGTCGCCTCAATCGAACCCCACACGGGCAGTGAGGCGAACCCCACCACCACGCCGATGTACCGGAGATCGCGGTCCTCGCGCCACAGCTTCCGCCCGATGAGCCCCGCCATCACCTCGACCGCGACCATGCCGCAGCTGACCGCGACGAGGCCGAGCAAGTAGTGATTAATTCCGGGTGAAACCGATGCGGCGTTCAGGACGATCCCCGTCGCCGTGGTCGCGACGAAGGTGAACGCAATGAGGAGGGGCATCCAGCGAAGGCGAGGATGGCGGAGATCGAATTCATACCGGCGTGTGTCCACGTGGAACCGGTAATCCCGCCATTTCTGGACGAGCGATCGCCGCAAACCGTCGACTCCTCTCCGCGTCCGCCATCCCATGAGCGCTGAAACGGCGGCGAGAGAAGGATTAAATATCGCACCCGCATAAAGAGTGTGGCCTCCGAGGATCTTGGGCTCTGCGTCATTGGCATCCCGTTTTGCGCTCGAAGGCGACACGTGCACCCTCGACGTGCGCGGGCGTTCGAAGGGGAAGGGTGGAGGCCGCTGGAGGAGCTCGGCTCCGTCGGACAGCGTCCCCTGATACCGATCATATGCATCCTGGACGTGTGCTAAGCCGATAGGTCAGTGGCTAACATGCTGTCTGGGGAATGGCTCGGCTCGGGCGCCGACGAAGGACGTGCCAAGCTGCGAAATGCGTCGGGTAGGCGCAAGGAACCTGTGATCCGACGATCTCCGAATGGGACCTCCTAACCGCGAGGTTGTTCCGAAAGGAACGGGAACCCCCGGAATCGAAGCATCCTAGTACGGGGAGGAAAAGAAACCAATTGGGATGCCCTCAGTAAAGGCGATCGAAGAGGGTACAGAGCAAACCGAAGCCGCCGCCGAAAGGCGGTGGCGGTGTGGTGTTCGGACTCCGGCACACCTGACCCTGTCAACTCGAACTTCGGTGGAACGCCGAGGCCAGAGAGGGTGACAGCCCCGTAGAGGTACACGGGGAAGGTGATTCGGGGTATCCAGAGTAGCGTGCGTCGGAAATCGCGCGCGAAGGTGGGTGGCATAGACATCCAACTCTAAACACGACCCGAGACCGATAGTGCACTAGTAGCGTGAGTGAAAGCTGAAAAGTGCCCTTGACGGGAGGTAAAAAGAGCCTGAAACCAGACAGTGACAGACGTATACGGCGCGAAAGCGACGAAACCCGCAAGGGTGGAGCGGCGTCGTATTATCCGTTGTGAATAACGGGCCAGGGAGTTCTGATCCACGGCGAGGTTAACCGCTTCACGCGGGGAGCCGAAGCGAAAGCGACATGCGCGCAACGCCGCAAGGCGCGAGGCGCGTCGTGAGCTCGCGAGGAGTCGTGGGTGCGATGCCCGAAGCCGGTCGATCTATGCCTGGGTAGGTTGAAGCCCGCCGAAAGGCGGGTGGAGGACCGAACCGATGTTGATGTGCAAATCACTCGGATGACCTGGGCATAGGGGTGAAAGGCCAATCTAGGCCGGGAATGGCTGGTTCCCCCCGAAATCAGTCGCAGCTGGACCTCGGCGGAGGTCGGCCATGGGGTAGAGCGACCGATTGGGCGCTTAGGCGGAGAAATCCGTCGGTGCCCTGTCGAACTCCAAATCCGTGGTCACCGTAGATGCCGGGAGTCGGGTGCCTGGGGTAATCTTGGTATCCGTAAGGGAAACCGCCCAACCTGCAGTTAAGGTCCCTAAGTACGGACTCAGTGCGAATACCAAAGGGAGTCCGTGGTCTCAGACAGCTGGGATGTGGGCTTAGAAGCAGCCATCATTCAAAGATAGCGTAACAGCTCACCAGCCGAGATCATGGGCCCCGAAAAGGGACGGGGCTTAAGTCCGTCACCGATACTGCAGAGCACCGAAAGGTGATCTTGTAGGGGGGCGTCGTGCGCGGGTCGAAGTCGGGCCGTGAGGTCCGGTGGACCGCGTTCGAATGAGGATCCTGGGAGGAGTAGCAGCAAAGTGCGGTGAGAATCCGCACCGCCGAAGGGGCCAGGGTTCCTCGGCAATGCTCGTCAGCCGAGGGTTAGTCGGTCCTAAGTGTTCTCCTAACCGAAGAACGCGAAAGGGAAGCAGGTTAATATTCCTGCACCGTGCGGATCCCTGCCCAATGCCGGACGCATCGCGGTAGGCGGAGTCGTCTTGCCTGGCGATTCAACCGTTGAAGTCCCCGGAGTGCCGTAATGGCGAGAAGGGGATGCATGCGGGAGTAGGGGCGCAAGCCCTTCCGCTGATCCGTGGTGCCCGTGAAAAGGGCATTGGGGTCAATCCGTGCGACCGTACCAAGAACTGACACAGGTGCCCCTGGGTGAGAAGCCCAAGGCGTGTCGGCGAAAATCCACGCGAGGGAATTCGGCAAATTGGCCCCGTACCTTCGGTACAAGGGGTGCCAGCCGCGCGAGCGGCTGGTCGCAGTGACAAGGGAGCCCCGACTGTTTAACCAAAACATAGGTGGCCGCCAGATCGAAAGGTTGTGTACGGCCGCTGAAGCCTGCCCAGTGCTGGTATCTGAAAGCCGGTTTCAACCGGACGAAGGACCAGTAAACGGCGGGGGTAACTATGACCCTCTTAAGGTTCCATACGCGAGCCTTAGTAAAAATCGGCCATATGCGGGAAACTCCGAGTATCCTCGGGTACCCATCGCGGTAACAATCTCGAGGTGCGGACAATCCGCAGGGAAGGCCGATCTCGGAAGAGGTCGGAACCCTCAGAGACTTTACGCCGATCACCGCGCGCCAGCGGTGA
>VBLU01000199.1 GCA_005879065.1 Methanobacteriota archaeon | reverse complement strand
GTTCGCAATTCCCAGCTTCTCAAGGAAATACAGGGCGTTGCCCTGCTGTGAGGCACATCGTCGATATCGCCCCCGCACCCGGGGAACCCCTTGCTTGCGATAGGCGCCCGATTTCGTGGTCGCATCGAACTCACGGTAGTAGACGTCACCGAGCCATCGATCGAGGAGCCGATCCCGGAGCCGGAGTAGGGCTCGGCTCCCGCGTGGATAGCCAATGTCCGCCAGGCTTGCGAGAACCCAATGGGCGCCTTGCCACTTGGAGTAGGGATCCCGAAGACCATCTCGAAAGCTTCCCATGGGACCGGCGAGGAGTGTGCGAACGCGAGGCGAACGGCGAATCGTCCTCTCGAGGGCCTGGATTTTCGGCGAGGCGCGATCCTCCCCGAGGACTTGAACGCGGACCTTCCAGCGGATCGACGGTTCATCGGAGGCGAGCAACCACTCAACTAAATCGATGTCGTCCATCGGCGCTAGTCTGTGAAAGCTCCGGTCCCCATGAACACTTCCCTCGACCGGATTCTAAGGTCGGCCCGTCGGATTTCAAGTCGGCACACGCGCATGGTCCCCGCGAGGCACGATGAAGATTCGATCGCGGCTCCTGATTGTCATCATCGTCGCGGTCGTCACCGTGATCGCCGTGTCCACGGCGACCAATTTTTCGAACAGGCCGTCCGCCGCCCCGAAACCGTCTGCCTGTCCACGTTCGGCAGGCCTGTGCGTCGAACGGAACGTGACTCGAATCATTGATGGAGACGGATGGTGTAGACGAAACGACTAAATCCCGACCGACCATGGAAGGCGAGGAGGGATCGATTTGGGCGGAGGCACAGCCCTTGCCGTTTCTGGCGTGTCCGTTTGCATTTTGGGTCTAATCGTGAGCCAACTGAACCCCTTCGGCGCCTTCCTTGGATTGGTGCTAGGGATCGGCGGCGTCGCGATCAGCTTCATCGGCGTCGTCGAGGAGGCAGACGCTTCTCGGCTGGCATCCGGTCGTTGAACCAAGACGCGCGAGCGGATTGCGCCCCGGTCGGGATTCGAACCCGAACGCTGCTCGAAGGCCGCGCGCCACCGATCGACTCCGAACCACTCGACGGCGGGCCCGTCGGCTATTTCGAAAGCTGCCGCCCCACCAGCATCTGAGCCGCAGGAACCTGGTCTTTCGGAAGCCGGAAGAAGGCCTTTTTCCCACCCACCCGCATTTCGAGGCGCTTCGAGAACATGCCCTTGACCTTCGGATTCTCGATCGAGCTGTATGACGCCGCAAAGTTCGCCGGGTTTTGCGCGGCAACTTGGTCGAGCGGCATTCCCGCATAGGCCGCCCTCTTCTTGTCCGCCCCGCCCTTCGCGACCGATGCGGCGACGGCCTGCCCGATCACCCCACCCAGCAGCTGTCCGGCCAAACGCGCACCTCCCGTCTTCACGGTCACGACCCCGACGAGACGCCGATCCGTGAAGATCAGGTCGTACAGTTTCGGTAGCGCGATTCGACCTACCTGTCCTTCTGCGTTGTACACAATGCCGACAATTCTCTCTCCCTCCACAACGGGAACCTCCCCGATTAGGATGGACGCGTGGAGTGATGAAGTTTGTTCCGCGTCGACTACCCGGCCGGGAACAATTCCCACCAGTTCAGCTTGGCAAAACGCCCCGGTCGGGATTCGAACCCGAGCACCCGGCTCGACAGGCCGGGATCATAGACCGCTAGACCACCGGGGCAGTGGTCGTCGCCAAAGTTCGCGGGCTAATTATCCTTTCCTCTCGATGCGGAATCCTTCGGACGGCGAGGAATCCGCGGTTCCGAGGACGCCCCGCTGACCCCACTCGACCTTCGACTCGAGCGACGGAAGCAGCGCTAGGATCAGGACAACCGCTACCAGAGCGGCGGACAACAGCAACGCGGTCGGGATCGTCGTCACGGGCACGACGCCCGCCGACGCGAGATCCGCCGCGCGTCTTGAGGAAGAGCGGGGCGAATCGTTCGGCGAGGATCCGAAGTTCCACCTGCGCGATCAGCAAGGAGACGAAGACGAGGGCGGGGAGCACCTGGATTCCGAGGACGAACGCGTGCGAGACGACATAGGTGGTACCGAGGGCGAGGAGCCCGCTCCAGCGGGCCCATCGTCGATGCGCGCCCCGGGAGAGGAGCAGGAAGACGAGATTGGCGAGGAAGGGCAGAGCGAGGGCCGTGATCCAACGGCGGTCGGGGACGGCGAGGAGGTCCCAGGCGACCCAGGATTCGAGGAGGGCCAGGACCGCGAACGGCGTCCACCGCAATCCGGGGGACATCAGGCGCGACGCGGCCATGCGGTCATCCTCCGGAGCGCGAGCGCGAGGGGGGTCGCAGGATCCCAGTCGACGACCTGGGCGACACGCCGCAGCTGGGCGACCCTGTTCGCCCGTTCCATGGCGAGGATCCGATAGGCCATCTGGTCCTCCGGCGTATCCGGCCGGATCCGCCGTTCGATCTCGAGGGCGGACGGCGACACGATCGCGATGTCGTACCCGCGAGCGGCGAGGTCGATCACCGCCGTGAGCGCGTCCCGGTCCTGCAGCGGCGTGATCAGGACGATGAGGCAGTCCCGCGGGAAGAACCGCGAGAGGACGAGACCCACGTGGGAGACGCGCCACTCCCCTCCCGGCTTCACGTGGACCAGGTGGTCCAGGATCCGATAGAGCTGCTTCCGTCCGAAGGCGAGCGGGACCCAGTCGATCACCTGGCGGTATACGATCAGGCCGACCCGGTTCTTCGTCGCAAGGACGCGGTCCGCGATCCCGAGGGCCGCCCGGACCGCGTGTTCGACCGGATTGTCCGCCTCCGTGCCCACGGACGACTCGCGCCGCGCGTCGACCACGATGACCACGTCCCCCGAGCGCTCCCCCTCGTACTCGTTCGTGAAGAGCCGCTCGAGGCGCGCGGACGCCTTCCAATTGATGCGGCGCACTTCGTCCCCCGCGACGTACTCCCGGACGCCCCAGAACTCGGTGCCCGGACCGATCCGACGGGAGGCGACCTGCCCGAACCACGGGCGGGTCCGCCGCGGCTGGAGTGCGGCGCGGCGCAGGTCCTCCATCGCGGGCGCGACGACGAGCGGGGACCGCACGTCGAGGACCACATCCTGGGCCCCGAGGGCGAGCGGATCGAACGACCGGGCGCGGACCGGCCCGAGGACGAAGTCGCCCTTCACGGGCGAGCGAATTCTATACGCGAGGCGGAGAGTGCCATCCTTCTCCAGGGACACGACCGCATGGTTCGTTCCTCGGATCACCGCGAACTCCCGCGGGAGGACGTCCGCGATCTCGACCAGGTCGAGGGACGGGCCCTCATTCCGGACGACGAGTTCCACATCCACCTCGCGGCCCGCGTCCGTCCGGTCGGCCGACAGCGACCGCAAGGCGACGATCCGGGGCCTCGG
>VBLU01000164.1 GCA_005879065.1 Methanobacteriota archaeon | reverse complement strand
CGACCAATTCCTCGGCCGTCTCATCGAGGACCCCTTCGTGGCGGCCGCGGACCCAATGACGTTTTCGAGCTCAATCGTCGCCGATTACGGAACGGCGAACCTCGGCCTCCGAGACTACACGCTTTCTTCGATCGACGTCGCCAATGTCCCGGCGGTCGTGAACGCGATCGCCGCGTTCCGCAATCTCGGCGTCCCGATGATCGACCAGCCGAACTTCAACCAGACCGTCTACGACCATCTCCGAACCGACCGAAACAACGCGCAAGCGATGCGGGCGGATTCGGGAGTCCGGGATCTCTTCCACTTCTTCTCCCTTGTCCGGGACGACGCCACGTTGGCGCAAAGCATCCGGGACGCCGCACGCTCGGTGACGGATTGGGAGAGCCTGGTCGTCCGCGCGAACTGGTCGGAACCAGGCGTGAAGTCGAACGCCCGCGGACTGAACATTTGGTTCGAGTCCTCGCGGGTCATGTACAACATGGACCAGACCGCGTACGCGGCCACTCGATTCGCGGCCGCCTGGCAGGACGTCGTGCGGCTCCTTTCATCCCGAACTCGGGAAACGAGCCGCGGGATCCTGTTCTCCCTGCAATCGTCGAATCCCGACGTCTTCCTTCGGGTGCAGGATGTCGATGGACGCCAGGTCGGCTGGTACTCCACGACGGAGACGTGTGGCGGTTTCAGTAATTCGCAAATCCCGAACGCGGGCTACTCGAAGCTGGGTGGCTCCATCACGATCTTCCTCCCGATGTGGACGACCCCGATCGACTGGGTCGTTGACGGGGCGCTCATCACGGAAAACGTGAGCTACTCGTTGTCGATCCAAGAGGTCACCATCGATCCCGGCATGGGAAACACGGTGGTCCTGTTCACGAAAAATGCGTCGGCTTCGGTTGCCCCCCAACAGGTCGTTACGGGCCGCTTCCGACCGGACACCACGGCGCCTTTGACGACGGCTTCGATGGGCGGGACCTTCGGACACAACTCGTGGTGGCTGTCGACCGTGACGGTCACTTTGACCGTGAACGAGACCGGGGACGGAGTGCGGAACACATCGTACCGCGTGGACGGCGGGCCGTACTCGGTCTACATGGCACCCTTCACCGTCGGCGGCGATGGGTCCCATCTTCTCGAATATTTCTCGACGGACGTTGTCGGAAACGTCGAACCAGTCCAGAGCGAGACGATCCAAATCGATACGGTCGCTCCGACCGTGACGCGAGCCACGTCCTGCTCCCAGCCGGGAGATGCCGGATGGTGCCATGGCTCCGTCCTTGTCACCCTCTCTTCCGTCGATGCGACGAGCGGGCCCGACAGAATCGAGGCGGCCCTGGATAACACCACGTTAAAGCCATACACGGGGCCGCAGCTCGTTGCCGGCGACGGCGCTCACACTTTGGTATATTTCGCTGAGGACAAGGCGGGCAACCCCTCGGCGATTGTCTACGTCACCGTCCCCATCGACGGGACGTTACCGACGATCACTGTGAACCCCGTGGGACGCATGGGGAACGCCGGCTGGTATCAGAGCAACGTGACCGTCACGTCAAAGGCGACCGATGGGACGAGTGGGGTCGCGTTCCAGACGATTCGAATCGGGACGGGTGGAGCCGTCCCCTATGCGGGTCCCGTCGTCATCGACACGGACGGCAATTTCCTGATGGAGATCGTCGCGATTGATGCGGCAGGGAATCGGGCGAGTTCCGTGACGCAGATCAAGATCGACCGGACGCCTCCGTCCTTCTCGCTCGTCCTTCCGAATGCGCCCGGAAACCCGATCACATCGTCCTCGCTGTCGATTCAGGTGAACCAGGTGACGGATTCGACGTCTGGCATCGCGGGATGCTCGGTCGCCCTCGATGGCGGGGCCTCGACGGCCCTCGGCTCCGGGTTTTCCTATCGATTGTCCGACCTCGAGGATGGGCCGCACACCGTCGTCGCGAGTTGCTCGGACAACGCAGGGAACGTGGGTTCGAAATCCGCTGACTTCACGGTGAACACGAATCTACTGAGCCCGCAGGGGCCGTACGGTCCCATCCCGCTGAGCGGGATCGTCGCCGCGATCGGAGCCATCGCCGTCCTGGGCGCGTTGCTTGCGTGGAAACGGCGGCGACGAGCCTTGTTCGCCCTGTCCCACCGGAAGCCGGCTCGGATTCCGCCACCCCCGAAAGGAGGAAAGCGGGGCTTCTGAGCCGTAGCTGCTCTTACCAATTCGACGACGCGAATCGCGTTTACCGGGAGTCTGTCCCGTGGGGTCTCGGCGAGGGCCTGATCTGATCCCGGACCATCCGATTCGCGATTTCGAGGAACTTTGGCTCCGTCCCGGGAGGGATCGTCGCCCCGGCCGCCGCATGGTGTCCGCCACCCTGGCCGCCGACGGCGCCGCTCGCGACCTTCATGACCTCCGCCAGATCCAGGCCCCGTGCGACCAGCTCCCGCGTCGTCCGCGCCGAGACCTTGATCCCGTCCGATGCCTGGGCAAAGGCGAAGATCGGCAGGTCCTTTGTCGCGTTCTCGCGGTTCAGGACCATGGAGGCGGCGATGCCGACGACGGTGTCGCGGATTGTGTCGGCGGCATGGAAGTACTGGATCGCGTCCATCTGATTGATCCCAGCGGCCGCGACGGCCTCCATGGAGTCGACCAGGTATTCCCGGTGTCCGCGCAGGAGACGGAGGGCCTCCGCGAGGGAATCCTCGCGGTCCCCGCGGCACACTCGGTAACCCACCTCCGGCTGATCGTATCGACCGCACGCGTTGATCAGCGTGCCGAATTCCTTCGCATCGCGGGTCGGACTTCCGGCGGGCTCGCGGATGAGCGTGTACGTCTCCCCGATCAACCGTTCGACCTCCTTCGAACCGCATCCTCGTTCGAGCATGTGGGCCACGAGGGCGTTGACGACCCTCCGTCGCTCCCCGAGTTCCAGATCGGACCAGCTCCGCCAGTGCTCCTCGACCTTCAGGTCGACGCCGAGCTCTAGCAGGAAGGCGATGCACGCATCCTCGTTCCCGCTGAGGCGCGGGATCCACGGGTCCGTGGCGTACTGGAGCAGCTTGTACGCGGGCCTCGTCTCCCGGCCGAAGAGACGCAGGTCGATCTGGGCGCGGAGGACGCCCGCGTCGATTCCATCCTGAAGAATTTCCCGGTTGTACCCGGAGAGCCGTCGGAACTCCTGATCCTGGACGTCTCCGACCGCGCCGACGATCGCGACGGACGCAAGGTCCTTGTTCGCGGGGTCCAACGCCTTCGCGACCGCGTAGGCACAACCGGCGCCGCTCGCGACGTCGGAGCCTGCTCCCTCGAGGTGCGGGTTGAGCATGAGGATCCGGTCCTGGGATTCCGCGAATCGGAGGAGGTCGCTCCGCAGCACCTTCGGAATCTCGCGTTCCGTCGGCACGTGATGGTCCGTGATCACGGCGTCCAGGCCGTGGAGCGCGTGCATCATTCCCGCTCCCAGGTCGATGAACCAGACGAGCGGCGTGCCCCGGCGCTTCAGCTCCGTCACGACCGGCTCATCGAGCTTCTTGACGAAAGCGACTTCGTGCGCGATGCTCGCCCGGTCGAGGGCTTCCGAGGCGATCGCGCCGCCCGTGATCCCGTCCGTGTCGATGTGCGTCACGATTCGGACGAGGGGAGATGCGCGCACGCGCTCCGCAATCTCCTGGGCGACCGCATCCATCGGTCCGTCCAGCGGACGACAGCTGCTTGAATCTTTGGGAGAGGCACGCGAATGGAGAGGGCAGTTAAATTCCCGCGGCCTTCCGTGTTATCATTATTCAACGATAACAATTTCGGATTGGCAAATCTCGCCGAGCCAAAGGACGCATATCCTCGACGGGCCTTCGCCCCGGTGTGATCCATGTCACGGCGACGGGCCTCGTCGTGAAGGGTGGGCGGGTGCTCCTGGGGAAGCGGACCAGCACCGTCCGTTTTGCGGGCATGTGGGATGCCTTCGGAGGCCACCTGGTGCCATGCGAGGATCCTGCGAGCGCCTTGGTCCGAGAGCTCCAGGAGGAGCTCGGGATCCGAGCGGTCCAACCGCAATTCCTCGGAATCTACGAGGACATCGATCCGACCTCTCGCGACCTCTTTCGGCATTATCTCTTCCTGGTCACACGCTGGGAGGGCGAGCCCCGGATCGCGAACGAAGAACACTCCGAGACCCGCTGGTTCACGCCGGACGAAGCGATGGCGTTGAACGTCGCCCCGTCGTTGAAGGAGTCGATCGGCCGGATGCTCCCGACGAAACCTTAAGCCGCTCGCCTTCCTTCGACCGGACGGTCGGGAGACATGGCGGAAGACACCGAGGTCCGAAAGATCCTCGAGCGCATCCGGACGATTGCCGTGGTCGGTTGTTCGAAGGATCCGGCGAAGGACGCCCACCGGGTCCCGAAGTACATGCAGATGCACGGATACCGGATCATCCCGGTGAACCCGACCGCCACGGAGATCCTTGGAGAGAAGGCCTATCCTTCCCTCGATGCTGTGCCGGTCCCCTACGACGCGGTCGACATCTTTCGTCCTTCGGCCGACGTCCTTCCGATCGTCGATCAGGCGATCAAAGGTCCCGGGAAGGTGATCTGGATGCAACTTGGAATCCGGAACGAAGGCGCGGCGCAGAAGGCCCGCGCCGCGGGAAAGATCGTGGTCCAAGATCGCTGCATGATGCGCGACCATGCGAGGCTATTCGGCGGCGACGTCCTCGAATGAGTACCCCGCGAACACGACGGCGACGCTGGGACCGGCACCCCGCCTCGCGGCCGCGCTGAGGGCTTCGACTTCTCCGAGCACGCTGATCGCGGCGGGCGGTGCGTTGAACTTCGTCTTGGCGGCCCAGTCGTAAAGGGATCGCAATTGCGGCTCGGGGACGATCCCCACGCGGTACGGACCGAACACCCCGCGCTCCAGCTTCACGGTCGGGCTGATCCCGGCGAAGGCTTGGACCGGGATCTCGATCCACTCCGCGCCGTCCTTGGGGAACAGCTCGCGGAACACGTCCTCGCCCAGGCCCTCTTCCGCGGCGACGAACGACGCGCGTCCCTCCTCGGACTCCCAGACCCGCCCGAGTCGCGTTTCCGCGGACACGACCGCATGGTCGAGCCAGGCCAGATCGTGGACCCGCGGGATCGACGCCCTCCGGGTCCAGAGGACCTTCGCCACGAGCTGGTATCCCTCGCGGAGCGCCTTCGCCTCGGGGGATTTCGTGCCCCCGGCCCTCTGGGCCTTGTCGAGGGCGGCGGCGACCGCGGGCTGGGACGTGAGCACCGTCTGGAAGTCGACGACGCGCAGGAGGCCGCGCCATCCCATGGGACCCGCCAGGGTTCCCGCTGAGAAAAGGGTGTCGGCCAATCGACGCGGTTCGTTCCTGCGTTCACGGGGATCGGACGTGACTCAGTTCAGTGCAGGACGACCGACTTCACTCCATCGACCTGTTTGATCATCGGGAGGAGCCTCTCCGGGACGGGCGCCTCCGTCACGATGAATCCGTGCGGATCGTCGACGATCTCGGGGTCGTCCATGATCACCTGGCGGACCGAGATGCCCGCTTGGGCGATGATCGAGGTCACGCCCGCGAGGATGCCCGGCTTCGATGCGTTCGTCGGGACGATCTCGATCGCGCCCCAGTTCATGAGGGGCGCCACGTCGCGAAGGTGGCAGGCCGGTTGCAGTCGATCGAAGAAATTCCCGAGTTCGGGGTTCTTCGCGATCGTGTCGACGGTCGCCGTCACGACCCGTCGATCGACGCTGGCGGCGCGGGCTAGCGAGGTATCGGAGATCTTGATTCCGGCGGCGTACACGCTGCCCTCGTGGACCCGGAGCCCGTACATGACCATGAGCTGAGCGACCTTCTCCTGTGCAGGGAATCCTTTAAAGTATGGACGTAACCTCGACCACATGCCCAGACCAACGCAATGCACGAAAAGGTCCCATGGAGTTTAAATCCTCTCGGTTTCACATGTAGTAGCAATGTAGTCGCGATAGCAATAAATGTACATCAAAGAACGGAATCGTTATATAACGTTCAAAGATTCCGGTTCCAGGCAGCGGTGGTGTCCATGCAAGCAGTCAAACCGACATCGACGGGCGCGAGCGACGTGAAAATTCTCCTTGATCGGGAGGACCTCCCGAAGGCATGGTACAACATCCTGCCGGACTTGCCGGCCCCGTTCCCGCCCTATTTGCACCCGGGGACGAAGGAGCCCGTGCCGCCGCAGGCCTTCGAGCCGCTGTTCCCGAAGGAACTGATCCGTCAGGAGATGAGTCCGAACCACACCGAGCCGATCCCGGAGGAAATTCGGGAGGCCTACTATCGGTTCGGTCGGCCGACGCCGCTCTATCGCGCGACGCGCCTGGAAGCGTTCCTCAAGACGCCGGCCAAGATTTACTACAAGCGCGAGGACCTCTCGCCGGTCGGCTCGCACAAGCCGAACACGGCGATCGCCCAGGCCTACTTCGCCGCGAAGGAAGGGATCGAGGCCTATGCGACCGAGACCGGAGCGGGACAATGGGGTTCCGCGCTCGCCCTTGCCACGAACTACTTCGGCATGCGGGCGAAGGTGTTCATGGTCCGAGTTTCCTACGACCAGAAGCCGTACCGAAAGTACGTAATGCGCCTCTACGGCGCCGAGGTGATCCCGAGTCCGAGCGATCGGACGAACATCGGCAAGAAGATCCTGGCCCAGGATCCGAGCCATCCCGGCTCCCTGGGCGTCGCGATCTCGGAAGCGATTGAGACCGCCGTGACGAGTCCGAATACACGGTATTCCCTCGGCTCCGTCCTGAACCACGTGCTCCTGCACCAGACCGTCATCGGCCTCGAGGCCCAGAAGCAGTTCGAGCTGGCCGACGTCACCCCGGACTTCATGGTCGGTTCCGTCGGCGGCGGATCGAACTTCGCGGGCTTCACGTACCCGACGATCGGCGAACGGATCCACGGGCGCTCGGACACGCGCTTCATCGCGGTCGAGCCGACCTCCGTCCCCTCGATGACGAAGGGTCGGTACGAATACGACTTCGGCGACACAGGGGAGATGACGCCCCTCGTGAAGATGCACACGCTGGGCCACACGTTCGTGCCGCCCCGCATCCATGCGGGCGGGCTGCGGTACCACGGGACCGCGGCCACGTTGAGCGTCCTCCTCGATGCAGGCCTCGTCGAGCCGCGGGCGGTCGACCAACTGAGCACGTTCCAGGCGGGGGAGATCTTCGCGAAGACCGAGGGCCTCATCCCTGCACCGGAGACGTGTCACGCGATCCGCGGTGCGATCGACCTCGCCCTCGAGGCGAAGAAGAAGGACGAGGAGACGGTCATCGCCTTCAACTACAGTGGCCACGGCCTGCTGGACATCGA
>VBLU01000163.1 GCA_005879065.1 Methanobacteriota archaeon | reverse complement strand
TTCGGTCGAGCTCCGCGTATTCATCCTCCCAGCCGAGGTTCCATCCTTCCACCAGGGTGTGGCGGATCACGGTCCGGGTCGGAAGGCTGGGCAGCAGGGCGAGCGTCTCTTTCAGTTTCCTCCACTCGCTTCCCGATCTGGGGACCATGAGCCGCTGATAGATCTCCTCATTCGGGGCGGCCACCGTCACATAGAGCTGGGTCGGGAGACGCCCTTCCGCGTGCATCCGTCGAAGGGTGGCCGGCGTGGTGCCATTCGTCACGAGGAACGTCGACATGTTCCGTCGTTTGAACTCGTCGATCATCTCTCCGAGTCGACGGTACAGGGTCGGCTCGCCCGTGAGGCTGATCGCGACGTTCGTCGGATGCCAGGCCTCGAGGAACCTTTCGCGGGTGACGTTCGGGTTCCCCTTGAAACCGCTCAACAGCTCCCGTTGGGCCCGGATCGAATCCTCGACGATGAGGCCGGGGTCGTCCGCAAGGAGCATGGAATCTGAGCCCCACTCCTGGGTGCGCCAGCAAAATTGGCAGGCGAGGTTGCACGCATCGACCGTCGGCGTCATCTGAAGGCAGCGGTGGCTTTCGATGCCGTAGAACGTCTGCTTGTAGCACCCGACCCCCTTCGTCAGGCTGGCCTTCGTCCAGTGACAGAGCTTCACGCCGCTGTGCTCGCCGACGATCCGGTAGCCCTGTCGCTCCAGGACTTCCTGCTTCTGCGAATCCATCCGGCGCCCGATGACGGGTCCAGGTTAAAGGGCTTTCGAGGGGTTGCGTCGCGGTCGAGCCGTCTCACCCTTCGACCCGGAACGCAGGGCGAATAGGTCGACCTCGCCCATCCGGAGCTTCAACGATCGGAGCATCTGCCCACGGGCCCAGATTTCCTCGAGTCGATCGAGGCGACTCGAGAATACCAGGTCACCGACGTTGACCGTGCGCCCGAAAAGGCGCCAGGGACGGGCGATGTTCGTCGCGAAGACCGCTTCTACCCAAGGGCGTTGGACGCCCGTCGAGCGCCGGAACACCCACCATGGATCGAAATGCGCGAGCTCGCGAAGTTCGCCGAGGGAGACCGATTCGATGGGTCGGAGCTCGTCGGTGCGCGAGACGGTCCGAAACCGAAATCGGTCGAGGCGGAAGGGCCCATCGAACACCAGCGGCCGACCCTCGCGGAGGTCCAAAACAGCGAAGGGGATTTTCCACCTCCGGTCCACGAAGGGCAAGATGTAACGAGCCTCCACCTCCGAATCGGCGAAAAGGATTTTTCGATCGACGAGCCCGCGCTGGTGGACCGCCAGCTCAGGGACCATTCTCTTCCTCGTCGAACGCAGAAAGGCGGCCTCCCGTTGATTCGGCGGGCGGGGATCCCTTGATCTTCCCTGCCTTTTCCAGGAGATGCTTCACGGCATGGCTCGATTCGGGTTCGTCGAGGAGAAGGGCGGCCTCCCGCTCGTCCAGGCCCAGGCGCGCGGTCATGTGGATCCGCAGTTCCTCGTCCCCCGTGAAGAGGATGCGGATCGTAGGGAGGAGCTCGTCGAGGACCAACGTCTGGGACACATGGAGGTATGCGGCGAACTTCTTCGCCAGGGAGGTCCGAGTCGCGCGCTGCCCCCGCGAACGGGCCATCTGGATGAGATAATACGGGAACTCGAGCTGGCCTCCCCGGCCGCGTCCTTTCCGAGCGACCGCGACGCCGCTGGACATCAACTCGCTCGCGTACGACCACAGGCCGTAGTTTTGCCGCCGACGAGCGCGTCCCAGGAAGATATCGGCTCGGCTCAAAGCCTCATGGCCGCGCACGAGGTCGTCCGGTCGGGAGTATTCATGACCGAGGTTCTGGTCGACCCACAGAAGGAGATCCTCCGGGGACTCGTCGAGTCCCCTAGCGGCATCTCGCGCGCGCCGGGCATCCCCGGACCGCAGGATCTCCTCGATCGCCGGGAAGATCGAGTGCTCCCGGTCACGGTACCCGAGGGCGCCCGTCGCCGCGCTTCGAACCGCCTTCTTCCCGATCGCGAGCGATTCGAGGTCGTTGATCGCCGACCGCAGATCTCCCGCGGCCCGCTCGACGATCACCTCGAGGACGTCCGGAGCGACATCGACCCCCTCCTTGGAGGCAATGGTGCGAAGTATGTTTTTCATTGCGTCATCGTGAATGGCTTGAAATTTGATGGTCTTGCATAATCGCTTCAGAGACGAGGATCGCCGGGTAAGCCCGTAGTAGTCGTTCGCGATGAGGATGATGGGCTGGCCGCTCGCCTGGATCGTCTCGACGATCGCACCGATGCCGCCGCGGTCCTCCCGCCCGAACACGTTGTCGGCCTCGTCGAGGATGATCAGTTTGCGGCCTCCCTGGTTCGTCCGGAGGAATTCGCCGGATTCGCTGAACGTCTGCAGGACCGCGCCGCGCGTCGCGGTCTTACGGATCGCATCCGCATTCCGGCTGTCGGAGGCGTTCATCTCGACGACGCTCCAGCTCATCTCGTGCGCGAGGGCGAGCGCCGCGCTCGTCTTCCCGATTCCCGGCGGACCTTGGAGGATCACCGCATGTTTCTCTGGACGCCCCCGCTGCCACGCGGCCGCCCATTTGCGGAGTTCCGCGACAGCGGTCGGATTTCCGGCGACATCGTCAAGATCCTTGGGTCGGTACTTCTCTACCCAACTTGTCATGCGCGTTCGGAGAATCGGCGGGCGCGGTCATAACCCTATCACCGGGATGCGGAAATCGGACGAAATAGGCCGAACGTAC
Source organism: Methanobacteriota archaeon (assembly GCA_005879065.1). Classification (GTDB taxonomy): domain Archaea; phylum Thermoplasmatota; class Thermoplasmata; order RBG-16-68-12; family RBG-16-68-12; genus RBG-16-68-12. The sequence continues at coordinate 3,718 of VBLU01000163.1, read as the reverse complement.
GGTTTGTATAGCTGTTACAAAACTGCATATGAAAATATACGTTTCAGCTAAACTCCGGTCGAATGCTCATTTCCGTCCTTTTGGGTCGGACTCGTCGTAGAGGGCACAGAGCTCCTGCAGGAACTCGTCATAGGTCTTTCGGAACTTCAGGCGGTACAATCGATCGCGCGTGTCCGCCGTCAATTGAATTGTCGTCAGATCTCGAGCGCCCTTCGGCACGGGATCAAAACTCATAGAATTATGTGCCCATGTAGTCCTATGGATTGTCAACCCGACGGCCGAGGGATTCCCATTGCGGTTCGGTCTACCGAACGTAGATGGCTGTACTTCATGACTACGCCCTCGAGTCTTGTCGAATTCATCGAAATCAAGACGAGAACAGAGCACGGACCGTCCAGACCAGCCTGAGAACGGATACTTGCCACCAATCAAAACAGCTGTCGAGTGGTCGGCATTCGATCACGGCAGCCTCCTCGACGGGCAAAACCATCCCGAACCTAACCAGGTAGGTTCGCGACCAATGCACTGATCCGTTGATGAATAAACCGACATGGGCGTATCCGTCTGCGTCGCCGAAGTTGTGCAACTTGAAGGCAAGATAAACGTGTAGCTTCTGGTCCGGCGGGGGAATACCTATGTCCAAATGGCTGACATCTGGATTCTCTAGGACGATGGCCGGCGATTTCGTCAAGAACGCCCTCAGTTGCCCGGCTCCGATTATCGCGGCGAAAATGACCGCGAGCATCAAACTGGAAAGGGCGGCGTCTCGAAGGTTCCGTTCGCGGGTGCGAAACCTCGGCAAGTTGCCGGGAGCTTGAGGCTTCAAGGAGCCAATCTTTAGCTGGTCTCGGGTAAGAACATTTCCAATGTTGGCTAGTCGTAATCAGGGTAGGGAAGCTAACCTTAGGGCCGAACATTAGCTCGATCTCGACTTGAATGGCACAACCTAATCAGGGGCTGAATAATCACAATCGAGACCTAGTCCTGGTTTGGCAATCTCAAAAATTCGTGACGCCCAAGCATTCATTCTTCATCCGCCCGAGTTCGAATCCACCTGAGGGCTTCACTTCCGACCCGGTAACGATCGGACAGGCGCCAGTCCGATCCGGACCGCCTACTCCCTGTAGTCCTCGAGTCGGAGCTGTGGCGTATCCGCTTTCCTCTGGTCGGGCCGACGGATCCGCCGCTGCATTTCGTTCTGGACGCGATTGAACGTCTCGATCTCGATTAGCGCGTCGTGTTTCCCGCGCTTGATTCCTCCGTTCAATCGTGAGAGGCCGCAATACACGGGGTTGCTGAGGATGTTCGCGATCGTCTGGCTGGCCCATGCTCGGCCGGTCTTCGTTCTGTATCCGTCGCGGTTCAGCTCCTGGCAGATCTTCGCGATCCCCTTTCCCTCAAGGTACCGGCGGAAGATCAAGGAGACCACGCGCGCCTCTTCCTGTTTCACCTGGAGGATCCCGTTCACGTAGTCGTAGCCGTACGGGCTCGCATACGTAAGGAACGCATTCGCTTTCTTCACCGCACTATTGAGCGCGTCCGCGCTTTGCTGCCCTCTCGCTCGGCGGATCACCTCCCGCTCATTCAGGTCCCGCTCGACGCACAGCTTGCGGAGGGCCTCCTCCTCCGTTTCCGAGGAGTAGTGTTGCAGGAGCTCGCGGGTGGATCCGAACCGCATGTACACCTCCCAAAACAGGAGGGCGTCGGCGGGAGCTCCGTCCGCGCAGTGCTTGCACAACGTGACTTTCTCCTTGCGGATCGTCGGATCCGCGCGAGGGTTCGCATCGACCTCAAGACTCACGAGGCTCTTGGAGGACCAGCAACGCGCACACCGTCCCTCCAAGGCTCAAGCCTCCGTGAGAACGAGTGCTGCTTCCGCATCTGCGTCCAGATGGACTGGCGGCGAGCGGGCGTTGGACAGGAGAGCGCGTGATCGCAGGCCCTTCTGCGCCGCATTGAATTCATCCACCGTGACGACCGGGTCGTGTTCCGCTCGCCGCACAATGCCGTCCCAACGCAGAAACCCGGCATAGACGGGGTTGTGGAGGATGCGGTAGACCTTGACCGGTGTCCATTCGGTGTCTCGTTTCGTGCGGTATCCGTCCTCGTTCAACCCGGCAGCGATCTCCTCCAGAGTCCGACCCTCCCCGCAACGCGTGAACATCTCCCGCACCAGGGGCGCCTCACGCTCGTTCGGCACGAGTCGGCCTTCGGCAAGGTCGTAGCCGAGCGGAGGATGGAATCCGAGGATCCCCGGCCCCTCCTTCGCCTTCTGGGACATCCCCATGTACACCCGCTCGCCGATCTGTTCCGACTCGAGCTGGGCGATCCGCTGGATGATGTCCATCACGAACCGTCCCATGGCCGTGGACGTGTCGAGGGACTCCGTCGCGGAGACGAAGTTCTTCCCCCATTCCCCGAGGTTGTCCATCATCTCCATGAAGTTACGGGAATTTCGATGGATCCGGTCCATCTTGATCACGAGAATCGCGTCCCATCGGTCCCGTTCCGCGATCATTTTCCCGTACGCGGGCCGTCGGGTGTTGCGCCCCGAATGACCGTCATCGACGTATCGGGCGACCACCGCCCAATCGCGCGCCAGGCAGTACGCCTCGAGGCGTTCCCGTTGCGCCCCGAGGGAGAATCCTTCCTTCGCCTGGTCCTCGGTCGAAACTCTCGTGTATAGCGCTACGCGAACCGTGCCCATCCCGGCCGCCGAAGGCACCTCATACTACAATAGACTGTCGGTCGGACGAAAGTCTGACGCGGGAACTCGCGGAGATTGCGCTCTCTCATAGAGACGTTCATCGAAAACGGGGCTGATTTTTATCCGGTGTCGAGAATACCAAACGGGTCGAGCATCACACTTCGTGAGACAAAATAGCATGGAAGAACGGAATTTCGGTGTTTCAGAGAAAAATCGCGATACATGAGTTACTATCTAATTAATTATAGCAATCTGGTATACTCATAGCATTGGAATAATATCTATCTCGATATATTACTCAACGTGTTTTCTTTGCACGTAACTCGGCGAGGACTTCTTTGGCCCTGTCCATCCGGACCTTGCGTTCTTTCACGAGGACTTCCACAACCCGATCCACCTCTCCGTCGACGGCTCCGACCGATGCCGCGATGTTGCGCGCATGGAGGGACATATGTCCCCGCTGAATTCCCTCGGTGGCGAGGGCGCGAAGGGCTGCGAAGTTCTGTGCCAGTCCGACCGCGGCAATCACTTCGCCGAGCTCCTGGGCGCTCTTCACGCCGAGGAGGCGGACATTCGCCTTGGCAGTGGGATGGACCGCCGTCGCTCCACCCACGAGTCCAACCGCCATAGGGAGTTCGATGGTTCCGACCAGGTCTCCGTTGGCATCTCGTTCCCAGGTCGTCAAGGAGCGATACCCGCCGGACTTCCACGCCGCGTAGGCATGCGCACCGGATTCGATTGCTCGCCAATCGTTCCCCGTCGCGACGACGACCGCGTCCACGCCATTCATGATCCCCTTATTGTGGGTCGCACAGCGGAACGGGTCTGCATCCGCGAAGGCATACGCCTCAAGGATGCCTTCAACGACTTCCTCTCCTGAGAGATCGTCGGTCTTGAGGACTGCTTTTGCAAAGACCGCCCGTGCCCTGACGAGCCGGCGGACCGCCAGGTTGGAGATGATCCGCAAGTACACCCGGCCTCCGGTCCATTTCTCGAGATGCGGGGCAACGG
>VBLU01000195.1 GCA_005879065.1 Methanobacteriota archaeon | reverse complement strand
ACACGCCGAAGTCCGCAAGGCTCGGCTCTCCGAGGATCCAATCCTGACCGTCGAGCATCGCTTCGACCATACCGAGGTGCTTGTTCATGTCTTCGCGGAACTCCCCCCGGCGCATCTCGAGGACGTGCCACGGCCCCCGGGCTCGGGTCTGCATCTCCTCGAACACCCATCGTTCGTGGTCGTCATGGAGGACGGGCGGGATCTTCGTGACGACATACCGCCACACCCGTTCCTCGAGGACCTGGTGTCCCCAGTGTTCGAGCGTCGTGGCGAGCCCCTTCTTGCCCCAGGGATAGAGCGTCGGTTTCGGCTGGGCCTTCTCGAGGAAATCCGGGATGTCGTACCACATCACCGGTTTCTCGTCCCAGACGATCGTGGGGACGTAGTCCTGGCCCGTCGCCTTGATCAGCTCCGACTTGTCGTGGTACGGGACATCCCGCGTGTCGAATGGCACCCCTTTGAAGGCGAGCATGCGGTCGGCGGAGATGCAGTAGTGGCTGATCGGCATCGAATACAGGAGGGGACGGGCCGCCATAGGAGGGCGAAGGGCATGACCGATTTGAGCTTATCGTCCACGGGTCCCCCTCGGTCTACTCAATTCTCCTTGACAGAACGGTATTGACCCCCGCCGCCGTCTGCTGAAACGGAAGGAGTGGATCGGATGCTTGGATTCTTGTCCTCAATCGTACCCGCGGCGGTCGCCATGTTGGCCCTTCCGTTCGGCCTTCGCAGCCGGGTGGAAGAGAAGAACGTCCGTGCCGTGTACCTGTTCCACCGGAGCGGCGACCCCCTCGTGACCGTCGCATCGGAGTACGTCCTTCCGATCGAATCGACCCAGCTCGAGCCGGTCCTCGGAGCGGTCCGCGACTTCGTCGATAGCCCGGAACCGGCGGGCCGCGGGATCCAGCAGACGACCCGACGATTCGGCGAGGAAGGGGTCGTCGGAGTTCGCGGTCAATTTGTGAGCGCCTGTGTGGTGTTCCGTGGACGAGCCGACGGCATCATCCGCCGAGACCTCGTCCGATTCGTCCGGGATTTCGAGGAGCGGAACGAAGACCGCCTCGGATCCTGGGAGGAAGCGACGAGCCTCGCCGGCGAGGCGTCCCTCGCGATGACGGGCTTGATGGATGGGCAGGTTCCCTCCGACCCCGCCAGACTCGAGTTCGTCGTCGCCTCGAACTGAGTTCGCAAGCGTACCGTATTCTGGCGGATTGGACGTTTGAGCCACGGGCTCTGCCAATCTCTTTGTGTGTCTAGGCGGAGACGGTACGTCGGAACATCGTGGTCGTCGCCGAGAGGGTAACGAATCCGACCGCCGCGATGATCAGGAACGCGAACCCGACGACCGACCAATCCAGGGCCGGCGTGATGATCAGGCCGTGCAGGCCGTCGGCGATGTACGTGATCGGGTTGTAGACGGCGATACTCCGGACGCTATCTTGCAAGAGCGCTTTCGGCATGACGGCGGTCGAAAGGAACAACAGCGGGAACGTCGTGAGGAGTGAAATCATCAGGGTCGACTCCGAGTTCCGTGTCGTCAATGCGATCAGGATCACCGTCGTCTGCAGCAGGATCCGCGCGCCGTCGCTCAGAAGCTTTCCCAGGAGGATGGACGAACGGTGGATCGGCGCGACCTTGAGTTTGTCCAAGAAGCCCGATTCCATGTCCGTCACGAAGCCTACGCCGGACTGCATCGCGGACGCGAGGACGGTCTGGATGATCACCGCACCGCTGAAGAACGTCAGGTAGGAGGTCGTCCCCGTCGTGCTCGCGAAGCCGGGGATGTCTGCGATCTTTGCGAACGCGGCGGTGAAGAGGACGAACCACACGATCGGCTGAACGAGAGAGAAGAAGAGGAACGGCGGACGCCTCAGGGTCTTCTTGATCCATCGCCCCGCGATGCTCCCCACCTCGCCGAAGAACTCGCCCGCGGCCATCACATCGGCCTCCGGCGGCGAGCCCCCCACGGGGTACGCCGTTGGGGCGTCACTTCCTCGGCCCGCATCTTGCGGCCCGTGTACTTCATGAAGACGTCGTCCAGGGTCGGGTGCGTCAACGTGAGCTCGGCGATGTCGAGATGGGCATCGTTGAGGGCGAGAACAATCTGCTGGACCAGGGCCGGGGCATCCTGTGCATACACGGCGATCCCACCGTCGACCTCCTGAATCTCGCGGATCCCGAGGATCCTCGCGAGCGCGACCTTCGCCGCGGCGTTCGGGTTCGCCACTCCGTTCGCCTTGAATGCGAGCGTCACGACGTCCGCCCCGATCGAGCCCTTCAGGGATGCGGGCGTTCCCTCGGCCATGATGTGGCCATGGTCGATGATGCAAAGCCGATCGGCGAGCCGGTCGGCTTCCTCCATGTACTGGGTCGTCAGGAAGATTGTCATGCCCTGCTCGTTGAGACCGCGGATGTACTCCCACACAGCTGCCCGGTTCTGAGGATCGAGTCCCGTCGTCGGCTCGTCGAGGAACAGCACCTTCGGATGCGGAATGAGGGCCATCGCGAGATCGAGGCGCTTCCGCATCCCGCCCGAGTACGTCCCGGCGCGGCGGTCCGCGGCGTCCTCCAGGTCAATCGCCTTCAGCAGCTCCGAAATTCGCTCCTCTCTTTCCCCCTTCGGGAGATGGTACAGCGCGCTCTGGAGGCGCAGGTTCTCTCGGCCCGTGAGCTCGTCATCGATTCCGACCTCCTGGGCCGCATACCCAATGATCTTGCGGATGGCGGCGGGATCCTTGTCCACGTTGATACCGTCCACGATCGCGGATCCGGACGTCTTCTTGATGAGCGTCGTGATCACTTTGATCGTCGTCGTCTTGCCCGCGCCGTTCGGGCCGAGGAATCCAAAGATTTCCCCGCGGCGAACCGCGAAGGAAATTCCATCGACCGCACGGATGTCCGGATCGAAGATCTTGGCGAGATCCTGGACCTGAATGATCGCATCGCCCTGGGTTCTCCCCGTCGAGGCCGCGACCGTCGAACTCTGCGGCTTCGAGACGCTCGCGATGGACTGGGCGGTCATGCGGCCCCCCAAAGGTTCGTTGCATTTAAGGGAGCCGGGTGGACTCCGTTCGAGCACGCTCGCGAAGTTCGCCCGTCGCCCTCGTGGAGACGCGGCAGTCTCGGCGCAAGATTCGACATGGTGGCGATGATGCCTATCGCGGGTCCAACCCTTCCGGATGCGCGGCTTGAAGTAGAGGCATCTTTTTAACGAGCCCTTCGAGCGCCATGGTCGACGAGCGCGACTTCCAACTCCTCGCGAATCTTCTGAAAGAACCGCTCGCGAGCAATGAGGAACTCGGTCGGCGTGTCCGTCTCTCTGGGACCGCGGTGAAAACGCGATTGGAGGGTCTCGCCGAGGAAGGCGTGTTTGGCGGACTCTACGGAATCCCGGCGCCGGAGGTGTTCCAACGGCAGCGACACGTGTACGTCTTTCGCGGCGAGCGCGTGAATGCGAACGCCCCGCACAAGGCGATTCAGATCGACCCGGTCGTCAGTGTCCATCTGCGGCAAGACGGCAATCTTCCCGCGATCCTGTACGAGCCGCCGAACGAATCGGCCGATCCGCCCGAGGAACTCGTGCGCACGTTCGGGGCGCCGGCCTTCTCGGTGCTGCCGCGGCCCTTCCAGGCTCCTCCGAAAGGAACGGTCCTGTCCCCGATCGACTGGCGGGTGATGCGCCCCCTCATTCGCGAGCCCCGCATGCCCATCCGAACCCTCGC
>VBLU01000162.1 GCA_005879065.1 Methanobacteriota archaeon | reverse complement strand
GAATCGGGGCGAAGCGAGCGGCCCGCATCGTCCGCGCAAGGCCATTTGACTCCCTGCCCGCGTTCGTCGCATCGCTCGACGATCCCGCCGCGGGGGATCGTGTCGCCCCATTCCTCGGCCTCGCGATGTGAACGCCGCGCATTCATTCCTGATCCGTCGTGAAGTTAACCTTATTTAAGGTTGTCACGGAACGGGAACCTTTAGACGCGCCCCGGTCTTCTCGACCATCCGAATCATGGCGGTCCCGAAGAAGCACAAGGAGCACGCCCCCACCTCGGTGAAGTGTGGCGTGATCACGATCTCCGACAGCCGGACCCCGGAGACCGACGAGTCGGGGAAGTTGATCCGCGACCTCTTCCAGCGAGCGGGCCACTCCATCCTCTTCTCCGTCGTCGTGAAGGACGAATCGAAACCGATCTTGGACGCCGTCGAACAGGCGTCGTGGACCTGCGAGGCGATCGTGACCAACGGAGGGACCGGGCTCGCGAAGCGGGATGTGACGATCCCCACGCTCCTTCCGACGTTCGAGCGCGTGCTCCCCGGTTTCGGCGAACTGTTCCGTTTCCTATCGTACGAGAAGATCGGCAGCGCGGCCATGTTGTCCGGTGCAGCCGCGGGCGTGTACCACGGGCGACTCGTGTTCTGTCTCCCGGGATCTCCGGATGCGTGTCGCTTGGCGATGGAGAAGCTGATACTCCCGGAGCTCGGTCATGCCGTCGGAGTCATGGGCCGATGAGACGCGGACCGGCACATACGCACGGACCACGTGAACAGGCCCACGGGATGCGCTCGCTGAAAACACTGATTCCCTTCGAGGACGCGAGGCGGATGGCGCTGGATCTCGTCCGTCCGATCGACCGAACGGAGATCGTGCGCCTTCTCGATGCATCGGGTCGGGTCGCTGCGGAAGACGTGCGGTCGAGGATCGACGTGCCGCTCGCCGACCGCGCCGGCATGGACGGCTATGCGGTGGTCGCCCGCGACACGGCCCACGCCACGAAATCTCGGCCCGTGGTGTTGCGGCGGCTCGAAGTCCTCCATGCGGATACGATTTCCCGCAAACGGGTGACGGCCGGAAGTTGCACGGAGGTCGCGACGGGATCGACTCTCCCTCCGGGTGCGAACTCGGTCGTTCGATTCGAGGACACGCAACGCGAGGGGAATGTCGTGAAAATCTTCACCGCGGTCCGCGCCCGCCAACACGTCGTCGCACGCGGAGCGGACATCCGACGCGGCTCGAGGGTGGTCCGCGCCGGGGAACGACTGACGTCGGCGAAGGTCGGTGCCCTTGCGGCGATCGGGGCCGCCGGTGTGCGGGCCTACGCGCAACCCCGCGTCTCGATCCTTACCACGGGCGACGAGATCGTGCCACCTGGGAAACCGATCCGAGCGGGCCAAGCGTACGATATCAATTCGAATACGATCGCGAGTCTCGTCCGAGCGAACGGCGCGGTGCCGGTCCTCCTCGGTCGTCTGTCCGATCGCCTTCCGACCTTGCGTGCCGCGCTCCGACGTGGCCTCGCGAACGATTTCGTCGTGTTCTCCGGAGGCTCGTCCGTCGGCGAGCGGGACATCGTCGTCGACGTGGTGAAGTCCCTGGGTGACATCCTGTTCCACGGGGTCGCCGTGAAGCCCGGCAAGCCGACGTCCCTCGGCCGCGTGGTCGGCAAGCCCGTCCTAGGTCTGCCCGGCTACCCGACATCCTGTCTGATCAACGGCTACCTCCTACTCGCCCCGATGTTGCGACGGATGGCTCGTTTGCCGGCCGCTCAACCGCAGATCGTCGACGTCCCTCTCGGCAAGCGGATCGACCGGGCGACCGGGCGTCTCGAGTTCCACACGGTCCGAATCGTCGACGGGCAGGCCTTTTCCGCGTTCAAGGAGAGCAGCGCGATCACGTCGATGGCCCATGCGGACGGGTACATCGAGATTCCCGCCGATGTCGAACGGCTTGAGGCGGGCGAGACCGTTCGCGTGACGCTGTTCTAGGTGACACAGATGGCCGAACCACTCGGAGGGGCGCTGTGGCGGACCCCGAAGGCCTGGGCCCTTCGTCGAAGTCGCACGGGATGCCCGATCTGTCGACGCAGGCACCCGCGGGATGTTGTCGCGACCCTCCCGGCGTCGTGGGTCACCGCCCCGCGTCAGGCCCCGCTCCCCGGTTACGTCGCGGTCGTCGCGAAGCAACACGTCGTCGAACCATTCGAACTGCCCCCGTCCGCGGGCCGTGCCTTCTGGAACGACGTGATGCTCGTCGCGAAATGCGTTGCAGAGCTCTTCTCGCCCGTCAAGATGAACTACGAACTCCACGGGAACACGGTCCCCCATCTCCATGTTCATATCTATCCGCGGTACCGCGACGATCCGTACGTCGGAGGTCCAATCGATCCCCGTCGCGCAACGTTCGCGCGGTCCCGAGAGGAGCTTCTTCGAATCGGACGGGTCATTCGGAATGCGCGATCCCCCCGTCGCAGGGGTCGGTCTCCCCGTCGTTAGCCGAGACCGAAGTCCGCGCCCAAACGCTTATGTCCCCCCCGGTTGTGCGGGCGCCCGATGGTCCTCGTCGAGCGCGCGAATCCGACGGATCGTCTCGATATCGAACGTCTCATCGCGGCCTACCTGACCTCGGAGGGCGTGAAGCCCCGTCCCGAGCGGATCACATGGGCCGTCGAACAGGTGATGAAGAACCGGGTCGGGGGCCTCATCCTGGTCGGGCGCGAGAAAAAGACCGTCGTCGGCGTCGCACTCGCGGTGTACTCGCCTTCCGCGGAGCTCGGCCGGCTCCTGATCGTGAACGATTTCTTCGTCGACCCCGGGTGGCGGCGGAAGGGAGTCGGGCGGGCCCTGGCCACGCGCCTCCTCGAGGAAGCGAAGGCGATGCGCGTGGAGCGGATCGATCTCGAAGTGACGCCGACGAACGCGACGGCCGCGACATTCTGGAAATCGATGGGATTCCGGACGGGCGGCCGCACGGTGTACGGCCGGGACATCCTCTAGAATCCGTGGACCACCTTGCGGTGCGCCCGGAACGCCTCTTGCCCGAATTCCTTGCCGCACTCCGGGCACCGGACCCGCGGCCGCGTGCGCTCCGGGTCCTGCGACTTCAACGCCCCGAGGAGCTGGGCCATCTCAAATGCGATCTCCTCCGACTCCGCCTCGGAGCCGTGGAAGCCTTTCACCTCGCGGAAGAAGTCCGTGTGCAGGTCGATCTCGGATCCCTTCGGGACGCGGTCGAGGCCGTGCGTCTCCAGCCGCATGTGGAACCGCTTCCCGTTGTGAAGGGCCTTGAATGCGACCAGGTCGAAGGTCTCGCGCTTGGGTCCGTACCCGAGGGTGATCACCGCCGCCTCGATCGCCGGGAGCGTCATCCTCCGAGGAAGAGAGGCCTTCATCGGACGCCTCATGCGCCGTATGCGACCTTCGCAGACACGAGCGAGTAGCCGAGCGGGCACTCGAGTTCCGGTCCGACTTCGAGCACACGGATCCGCGTGCCCGGCTCGATCCCGATCGGGTGGCACGCGGGGAAGTTGGGACAGGCCGTGTTCGCGCACACGATCTTCTCGTAGGCGAGGACGGCCCCTTCGATCGCGGATCGGCTCGAAAGGCTGCAGTCCGGCGCCACCGGTTCGACCTCGACCACGCGGGCGCGCTCCCCGTTCAGGAGGCAGGGATGGGAGACCTCCCGGACCCGCCGGATCCGATAGCGGTGCCCGACCTCCTGGTTCAGGCACGCGCCGCGAACCTTGCAAGGTCCGCACTCGGGTTGAGGCCCGCGGTACACGAACTCGTAGCCCGCCTTCGCCTGCCTCTCCCCCACGAGCGTGATTTGGACCACAACAAAGACCCCCTGAACCGATGCCGAGCTGGGGCTTAAGGGTCACCGTCCCCGCGGCTCTCGGGGCGATACATTCATGCGTGTCGGCCCCATCGCTCCGCCGGTCCGTAGGACCAGGAGGTTCCCGGCGATGATGTCATGTCCTGTTTTCCGATTCGCGCCGGGGACCGCGTAATCCACGTCCGCATCCCGGCGCCGTGCGCTTGCCGTGCGACCGCAACATGAGACTCACAATCCGAGATGCCGAACCATCCGACCCTGGACGCCCGCGTCCAGTGGCGCATCGACCATGGGACGATCGACCAGCGCGAGCCCGGTTACCGCCGGACCGCGGAGGCGATCCTCGACGCGGGCCTCGCGACTGAGGTCCGGCGCCTGATCAGCGCAGGCAAGGAAGCGGACGTGTACCTGTGTGCCTACAACGGCGCACCACTCGCGGTGAAGGCCTACCGACTGTATCGCACATCGCACCGCGGCGGTCGTCCGATCAAGGCGGACACGATGTCTTGGCTCGCCGCGCACGAATTCGAGATGATGCGACAGGCCTGGAAGGGCGGCGCCTCCGTACCCACGCCGGCCCGGCGCGTGGAGAACCTGCTGTCCATGCGGTATCTGGGGGGACCCGACCAGCCCGCGCCGCGTCTCCAGGACGTGCGTCTCGAAGCGCCGTCCGCATTCTTGCACGCGGTCGTGACCGGGGTGCATGCACTTGCCTCGGCTGGCATCGTGCATTCGGATCTGAGTGCATTCAATATCCTCGTCCACGAGGGCCGGCCATATTTCATTGATTTTTCGGACGCGATTCGCGTCGATCGGACGGGAGGGGTCCCATGGCTCCGACTCACACAGGCGAGGGACGCGCTGGTTCACGGGTTTGAGGCCTTGGGGAATTATTTCGGTCGGTACGGTCTGGCGATCGATGCGGAGACCCACGCCGATCGAATCATCGCGTCGCGCGACCGATTCGGAGTCCTCTCAGACCGAACTAGACGACCTTCGTGATCTTCGCGAGGCGCTCGGCCGCCTCGAGGGTGAGTCCCTCGTCGCCCAGGATCGTGTATCGTTCCTTGTTGATCTCGTGGGCGTGCACGAGGGCTTGGACAATCTCGTCGTCCGTGACCCCGAGAGCCCGCGCGGTCGTGGGGGCGCCGATGGCCAGCAACGCGTCCCGCACCTCCTGCCAGTTCCCGCTGTGGAGGTACATCATCATGATCGTCCCGACGCCGCACTGCTCCCCGTGCAGCCCGGGTTTCTTCGCGATCCGGTCGAGCGCGTGGGAGAACTTGTGCTCGCTCCCGGATGCGGGGCGGGAGGACCCGGCGATCGACATCGCGACGCCGCTCGACACGAGGGCCTTGCACACGAACCAGGCGCTCTCCTCGAGCCGCGGCTTGATCGTCGGTGCATTCTCGATGACGAGTCGCGCCGCGAGTTCGCTCAGAGCGGCCGCATACGAGGAGAAGTACTCATTCCTCAGGTTCCGCGCGAGGGCCCAGTCCTTCACCGCCGCGAGGTTCGAGATGATGTCGCCGCACCCGGATGCGAGGAGCCGGAACGGGGACTCTGCGATGACGCCCGTGTCCATGATCACCGCAATCGGCGTCTGGGCTCCGATGCTCACCTTCTCGCCGTCCTTCTGGATCGACGCCCGCGAGGACACGACGCCGTCGTGGCTCGCGGCGGTCGGCACGCTGACGAACGGCACGCCGGCATTGAAGGAAGCGCATTTCGCCACGTCGATGGAACGGCCTCCGCCGACCCCGATGGCGAACTCGAAGTCCCCTTTGCGGATCCGTTCCTCGCCGTCCCGCACCTCTTCCCAGGTGGCATCGGGGATCAGGTATTCCGAGTGGCGGATCTTCCGTCCGGTGAGCTCCTTCTCGACCGTCTTTCCGGCGATCTTGATCGTGTTCTCGTCCGCGACGATCAAGGCCTTCTTGCCAAGCTTGAGGGCCTGGCAGACCTCGCCGACCGCGAGGAGGGCGTCATGGCCGATGACGATGTTCCGCGGAAGCTCCATCGCCTTCGATTTGTTGAACGCCTCTGTATCCAACGTGCCGATGGCCGTCGCCTCCGGACCGCGTCCAAGGGGGTGTCCATACTTAACTCTGACGACCTGGATGGTCGAATCGTTCGGGAACGCTCTCACCCCCGACCCTCACCGCGGAACCTTTAAGGGCGAACCCCTCCTGATGCGGCCCCGATGGCGCTCCCCCTCGCCGTCGCCCTCGCGACGGTGGCCGCAACGGAGGATCTGGCCCGGGGGGAGGCGGAGTTCCTTCGCGGGAACGCCCACTGCGACGTCCGCGAGTTCGCGGACGCGCTCGCGTGCTACGAACGCGCCGCCGCGTTCGGGTACGAGGACCACGTGATGTGGAACAACCGCGGTGTCGCCCTCGACGGACTCGGCCGCCACGAGGATGCGATCCAGGCCTACACGCGGGCGATGCAGCGCAACTCCGCCTACGAGATCGCGGCGTACAATCTGGGGAACGCCTTCGCGCAGCTCGGACAGTTTGACGAGGCGCTCGTCGCATACGACCGCGCCCTGGCGATCAACCCGAGCTACCCGGACGCCCTGTACGACAAGGCGCTCGTACTCGCGCGCCTCGGCCGCACGAAGCCCGCGCTCCAGGCGTACGAAGTCCTCCTTCGCACGGACGCCGCGAACGTGGTCGCATGGACCCGCAAGGGGCAACTCCTCGAGGAGCTGAACAAGTTCGAGGAGGCCGTCGAAGCGTACAAGGCCGCGACCACCGCCAACCCGCAGGACGCGGACGCGTGGACGGGACTCGGGGACTCGCTGTACGCCCTCGAGCGGTACGAGGAGGCCGTCGAAGCGTACGACCGCGCGATCGCCGCGAACCCGAACAACGAGGAGGCGTGGAACAACAAGGGCTTCACGTTCTTCATGCTCGGGATCCACGAAGAGGCCCTCTCCTGCTACGAGAAGGCCCTCGCGATCAACCCGACGTACAAGCAGGCGTGGTACAACAAAGGCTACACGTTCCACGGGATCAACCGCCTCGAGGAGGCCGTCACCGCCTACGAGAAGGCGATCGAACTGGACCGCGGGGACGAGGTCCTGTGGAACAACCTCGGCAACGCCCTGTACAACCTCGGGCGGTACGGCGAATCGATCCCGTACTTCGAACAGGGGCTTGAGGTGAACCCAAAGTACGAGATCGCGTGGAACAACATCGGGAACGCGCTGAACAAGATGGGCCGGCATGCGGAGTCGTTGAAGTACCACGACAAGGCCCTGGAGATCAAGCCCGATTTCGATTATGCGCTGTACGCGAAAGGCCATGCGCTCGACAACCTCGGACGGCACGAGGAAGGCCTCGAGCTGATCGGCCAGAGCCTCGAGCTGAACCCGAACTACGATCATGCATGGATGGCGAAGGCGGAGTCGCTGTACCGTCTGGTGCTACGAGGAAGCGTTGCAATGCTTCCGCGCCTCCCTTGAGCTCGAGCCCGAGAACGCGGAGTTCCTCTACCATCAGGCCCTGCTCCTGGAAGACCTCGAACGGACGGACGAGGCCATCGACGCCTACGCGGCGTCAGCCTCCCGAGGCCATTCCACTGATGCGCTGATCCGCCTGTCCGCCCTCTTGCTGCGGGTCGGTCGGGCCGCGGATGCGCTCGTGCCCGCGGACGAAGCCCGCTCCCGCCATCCCTTGGATGGTCGCGGTCATCTTGCCGCAGGACGCGCGGCCATCGCATTGAACCGCACGGCGGACGCGGAGGCATTCTTCCGGAAAGCATTGGACGTCGACCCGGCATCCGAGGCAAGGCTCGAGCTCGCGCGAGTCCTCCATTTGATCGGCAAGGAGGAGGATGGCCTGGCCGTGCTCCGGGGAATCGAGACGCCGGACACGGGGGCGTTACTCCTCCGCGCGGACATCCAGCGATCGTTGGGTCGGACGGACGAGGCGCTCGCGGACGAGGACGCCGCGATCCGCGCGGCGACGGAGGGCCGGGACCTCGCCTACCGCCACAAGGGACGTCTCCTCCTGGACCTCGGTCGGCCGAAGGAGGCCGTCGCGGCCTTCGACGCAGCCCTCGGCCTCGATCCGACCGACGCCGAGGCATGGTTCGATGCCGCGCGCGCCTGGCAGGCCCTCGGTCAGGAAGGTCGGGCCCGGAAGCTGCTGGACGAAGCGCTCCGGCTGGACCCGGACCACGCGCAGGCCCGTCGATTACGATCCGAAGGGGCCACCACTGACTGATTTTCATGCGACTCGGAAAATAAATCTCCGGGTCGTCGACCAAGGATTATCTCCCTCGCCCGCATGCCAAAAACCGCATGGGCCTGAAGATCCGCCGCCGCGCACGGCTGCGGCGCAAAGAGGTGACGGACCTGGTCGGCCGCCTCCTGGACGAGTTCGGCATGGCGATCCCCATCGACGACGTCCCGATCGACGAGGCGGAAGCGGGGCCGCATCGTCTCCTGCTTCGCGGGGAGGAGCCGATCGCCCTCGTCGTCGGCGACGGGATCGCACCCACGGTCCGGGGCCTCCTCGCGTTCCCCGCGACGAAGCGCGCCGCGACCGTCGACATGGGAGCGGTGCGGTTCATCTACAACGGCGCGGACGTGATGGCCCCCGGGATCACGGAGGCGGATCCGGCGATCCGCGAGCGAGATATCGTCTGGGTCCGGGACGAAAAGAATCGCCAACCCCTCGCGGTGGGCCGAGCGATCATGGACGGTCCGACGATGGCCCGTGAGGAGAGGGGCAAGGCGATCGAGACGCTCCACCATGTCGGCGACGACATCTGGCGGCTCGCCGAGGAGGAGACCTGACGTGTCTCGTCTCCGCGCGGTCCTGTTCGACGTCGACGGCACCCTCCTCGACACCCTCGACGCCTGGGTGCGGGCCTTCGACGCGGGCCTCGCGGCGATCCGCCGTCCGTCGATGAGCGGCTCCGAGGCCGCCCGATGGATCGGCACGCCGATCGAGACGATCTACAAGGAGCGATGCGGCCTCGCGGGGGACGACCTCGCGAAGGCCGTCCGGGTGTTCCAGCAGGTCGAGGCGGAGTCCGTCCACGATGGGATGCGCGCGTATCCGGGAATCCCAGAGGCGCTCGCGGCCCTACGAGCCTGGAAGCTCGCCGCGGTCACGAACAAGCGGTACGACACGACCGTCGAGGCCCTCCGTGTCACGGCGTTGTTGCCGTTCTTCGCCCTCATCCTGGGCGGCGACTCCGTTCCGCGCAAGAAGCCCTTTCCCGATCCCATCCTGCAAGCGGCGAAGGGACTCGGCGTCACCCCGACCGAATGCGTCGTCGTCGGAGACACGGAGAACGATGTGCGTGCCGCCAAGGAGGCCGGCGCCCGGTCGATCGGCGTCACATGGGGTTACGGCACCCGGACGAACCTGGAGGCCGCGGGTGTCGACCATCTGATCGAGACGCCGGAGGCACTGCCGCCCTTGCTCCGGGCTCTCGCGGCGGGGCGGCCCCTGTGACTACTTCCACGTCACAACGGAGAGGGCCAGCAGGCCGGCGGCCTGGGCCCACGTGTACGTGATGACGTAGGGCTCGAGGCCCGCGGTGTATACCGGCATCATCGTGGCGAACGACCACAGCGTGACGGCGTTCCCCACGAGCAGGAGGACCGCGAACGTCAAGAGACCCGCCGTGAACATCGTCGGCACCTTCCGAGCGTTCCGGGCGTAGACAGATGCGAGGAGGGCGGTCAACACGATGTTGAGGACGGCCCCGGCGACCGCGCCCCACATCAGGAGTCCCATGGTCCCCTCCACGACCCGGCCCGGCGGGTAAATCTTTTTCCACGAATTCCGCCCCAATTCATCGTCCCTCCCGGAGGATCCGATCGAGGAGGCCAAGGTTTCGCTCCATTGTCGCACTGAGGAAGTACGCGGCGCCATAGGCATCCTCGGTCGGCGTCGTGATCAGGCCATGCTGCCGGAGGAGTTTGAGATGATGCAGGACCGTCCGATAGTTCAAGGAGAGGGCCTCCGCGAGCTGATTCGCGTTGCGGGGGCGATCTCGGAGGGCCGCCAGAATCCTCGCCCGGTTCGGGCCTCCCCGAGTTCCCGCGAGAAGGAACCAGATGAGCCGCTCCATCCGACGTGGGCATCGTCGCCTCGCGGTATATTTTGCCGTCACAGTTTGCACGGAATTCGCGGCGAATTCGTGCCAATCATGTTATCCGTCCGATCGATGCGCCCCCGGGAGTGGGCGAGATGCTGCAGACGAAGGGAATCGTGGGAATCGCAGTCGCGGTGGTACTCGGGCTCTTGTTGGTCGCCCCGCTGACGATGGCCAAAGGAACTCGCATCGAGTTGCAGGCGGGGCCGTTCGCCCCCGGCGCGAGCGGGGAGATTACCTTCCTCATGGAAGGTGGCGTCCTATCGGGCGAGCTGAAGGCCCGCGCGTTGCCGGCACAAGGGGTCCACGCATTTTACATCCTTTGGTTCGTGAGGACCGACCTGGGCGACAAGGCCTTCCTAGGTCCCGTCGTCAGCGAAAATTCGATCCTCTTCCTGACCGATGGTACGGGGCGGTTGGAATTCCGAGCGGAGGCGTTCACGGATGGACCCCACGCCGGGTCCTCGGTTTCCCTCGGTGCGGCGGGGAACAACCTGTTCGTCCTCATTGCGGAGAACCAGATCGACACGGTGATGCCGTTCCCGGTCTCGCCACCCCCCAGTTCGTTCGCTTTGATGGCGACGTTCTAGGACGCTCACGGGACCGCAAGTACCGATGGTCGGACCTTACGCCCAGTACGGCTGTTTGAGATACTTGTATACGGACATGATGGCGGTCACGGCCTCGCCGCAGCCCGTCACGATCCGTTTGTCCTTCCCCGGATACGAGACGATGTCGCCGCACGCGTAGATCCCGCGGACGGAGGTCGACATGTCGGCCTTCACCTTGATCAACCGCTCCCCCTCGAGTTCGATCCCCCACTTCGGGAGGGGCGTGATCTTCGGCTGGAAGCCGATGTTCACGATCACCGCGTCGACGTCGAAGACCTGTTTCTTCAACGTACGATTGTCGTACACGACCGCGCGCTCGACATGGCGGTCCCCTTCGATGCTCGTGACCTCGGCGTCGAAGCGGACTTCGATTGGGCTCTTCAGGACCGCCTCCACGTTCTTCTCCATGGCCCGGAACTCCCCGCGGCGGTGCACGAGGATCACCTTCTTCGCGGCCGCGAAGATCTCGAGGGCGATCTCGAGGGCGCTGTCCCCGCCGCCGACGACGATCACCCGTTTGTCCTTGAACTCATGGCGGTCCCGGACTCGGTACTCGACGCCCTTGCCTTCCAGTTCCGTCTCGCCGGGCACGTCGAGCCGCTTCGGCTCGAACAGGCCCATCCCCATCGCGAGCAGGATCGTCCGCGTCTCGAAGGCGTTCCCCTCGCGGGTGCGGACGCGGAAGCCCGACGGCTGACGTTCGATGTCGACGACCTCCTCGGAGCGCAGCTCGGCCCCGCTCTCGCGGGAATGGAGGACGAACAGCTGCGCGAGCTCCCCGCCCTCGATCGCGATGTAGCTCGGGTAGTCGTAGACCGACTTCGTCGGATAGAGCCATTCGAGCTGTCCTCCGATCGCTTGCGCCTCCAGGATCAGGGTGGAGAGCTTCCGGGTGCGGGCGTACACCCCGGCCGTGAGCCCGGCGGGCCCGCCTCCGATGATGATCAAGTCGTAGACCATGGGCGGGAGCGACAAAGTCACCCTCTTTTTAAACATTCTCACACGGGGACCGTCCATGGCATGGAAGCCCATGGCTTTTTTATGATGATACGAATAGTAATGCGGGGTCCCGCGGACCTTCAGACGAACACCGCGATACCTTTAAATTCGTGGTGTTGGCTACAGGACTCCGCAGAAGGGATGTGGCATGGCCTTCATCAAAAAACCTTTTCGTCGACTGCACGAGGGCGGCGCCTCGGAAGCGGATACGTACATCGACTTGGCCGAGCTGAACTTCGAGAACGAGGGTGGGTCTCTCGGTGAGCCCGCGGAACACCTGGTCAAGGTCGCGGAGGTCTATCGGTACGAAGACATCGCGGACCTCACGACGCACGTGTACAACGGGAACATCCTGCTGGTCGACTACACGAGCCTCGCGAGCGACGACCTCGCGCTGAAGCGGATCACGGCGGAACTGAAGAGCGCGGTGCGGGACAGCGGCGGCGACGTGGCCGTCGTCGGTAAGAACCTCCTCTGCGCGACGCCCGCCGGGATCAAGATCGACCGTGCCAAGATCAAGGGCGCGTTCTGATACCGGCGCGTGTCGGCTCAACGTCCCCAGCGGGACGGCCTCGGGGCTTCGTAGGGTCGTGCGGCGAAGCCTTTGTCGTACGTGAGGACGAAGTAGTCCCGCGAATGGTTCGTGTGGCGCATCTTCGCGCAACGGAAGAGCAGTTGGACCTTCCCTTCCCCGGCCCCACTAAACCGGAGTTCGAACACACCGTCGGACAGGAACGAGACGTCGTGCGAGATCCCGCCGCCGGAGGGTTCCACGTTCGCGATCACGTACGTGGTGATGCCCATCCCACGGAGGAAGTGGAAGAAGTGGAACAGATCGTTCCGCGCGTCCTCCAGATGGGCCATCGACGCGAGGACGTCCATCGTGTCGATCACGAGCAGGTCGATCTTCTCCCGCTGGTTCCGTCGGACGAGGAAGTCCTTCAGGACGCGGAGCCAATCCCGGATCTCCTCGACGCCCTCCCGTTCGATCCGGAGCTTCGCGATGTCCACGAGGAAGTCGTCCTCCTTCCCCAGGCCCAGATGTCGCATCGTCCGCAGGATCGAATCGCGGCTCTCTTCGACGGTCACGTAGACGCCGCGCCGTCCCGCGGCCCGGTTCTTCAGGAGGATGTAGAGGGCCAGGGAGGTCTTCATCGAGCCGCCGGGCCCCGAGATCGCGAGGACGCTGCCCCTCGGGACGCCGCCCTCCAGGAACGGGTCGAGGCGCCCGACGAACGTCGGGAGGCGTTCATCGACCGGCGGGGGGCGGGCCGTCGCGGCCGCGAGTGCTGCCACCTGCTCCCTCAACCGCCGGACCTCATCCCGCAGCTCCCGGAGTTCCCCCTCGAACTCCTCCGGTGCCCTCGAGACCAGTCCGGGCTTCGAGGTCTGAACCCACTCGACGCCCACTCCGTCCGCCATTCCCGCGGCATATATGGAGACGCAGGGGGT
>VBLU01000181.1 GCA_005879065.1 Methanobacteriota archaeon | reverse complement strand
GTCCGAGGCCGACCTCCGGCAGTCCGTCTACCGGATCTTCGACGATGTCGGTCTTCGACCTCCTGCATTCTATTATGACAAGTATCCGGACGAACTGAGCGGAGGCCAGAAGCAACGCGTGGTCGCGGGACGCGTTCTCGCTTTGCGCCCGGAGCTCATCGTGGCGGACGAGCCGGTTGCGATGCTTGACATGTCCGTTCGTGCGCGAATGCTCGAGTTCCTAATGGAGCTGAAGGCGAAGCATCACCTTACGTACCTCTTCATCACGCACGACCTCGCGACCGCGAAGTTCATGTGCGACCGCATCGCAATCATGTACCTCGGCCGAATCGTCGAGATGGGGCCTGCTCGGACGATTTACGCCAATCCGAAGCATCCGTACACGCGCGCCCTGCTCCAAGCCATCCCGATCCCGGATCCAGAGCGGAGGACCAAGAAAGTCTTGCCGCGACGCGAAGTCCCGAATGCGATCTGGCCTCCCGCAGGATGTCGATTCCATCCCCGGTGTCCGGTCGCCCTCGCGACCTGCGGATGGGAAGGCCGAGATGTGATCGCACTCCTCGAAGAACGATGGCTCTCTCCGGAGCTCGCCGGACGCGAGGCGTTGGCGGGGCCCGTCGAGGAGTGGGAAGCCAACGGACTCGTTGCGCGTCGAGATGTCGGGAAGTCCGACCCGGCACCGGTCCAGGTATTGATTCGCAAGATTGTCCAGGAAACCGGAGGTCCGCTGGGCGATGCGATTCGAGACATCCGCGTCGAGGGGAGCACAATCCTAGTCGAGTTCCGGCCTCCCGATTCGCTGGTGCCGAAGGCAGTCGAAGGACGCGTCGTCGAATGCCTCCTATATTAGAGCCAAGTCCTTAAGTCGGCCTCGAATATCGGGAGCGCCATGGAGGATCTGTCGAAGTTCGCGCCAACTCACCCCGAGTTCTGCGACCCCAAGACCATCCGAGTGCCGGGGTACGTACAGGTGCCCTCGCTTGAGGGGGCTCGGTCCTTCGATCTCACGTCGGAGAATCTGTCCACCTTTCGGGTGGAAGCCGCGAAGGATGCGACCGCATTGCCCGCCATGCTGAAGCTGGGACCCGAAGCCGTGGCGTTCTACGTGAGCTTCCGTCTCGCTCCGGAGCGGTGGGGGGTCTACATTCGAGAAGGCGGTCTTCGAGCTCTCAAGGAAGAATATCATCGAATCATCTGGAGGGATCTAGGAAAGTACGCAGACAAGAATGTGGACGATGTCGCGGACAAGGTAGAGACCACGCTCGTTCTCGACTATCTGCTGGCCCACAACCGCGTGCATTTCATCATCGACCGGTGGGCCGCGGAGCAGGAAGCCGGGGACGGAAAGGCGCGCTACGCAGCGTACCAGGCAGCTTGGTACATCGCCCCGCCCAAACCCGCCATGGTTCCGGAGGATGTGGGCAATCTGGAAGAGGCCCTGGCGAACATGGAGGCGTTCCGTCAGTACATCAATCCGTCTTACGCCGAAGGTGTGGCGAAGCTCGTGGAAGGTCGCCTGGACGAGCGGAACGTAAACGAATGGAAAGCGTTCTTCATTGGCGGTCGGTTCGCGGTCGAGATGGCGAACGTCTTCTCTCGACAGCCGCCCGGCTGGAAAGACTTCGCGCGCTTCCTGAATCGCAAGACGTCCGTTGGAGCGACGAATTACGTGCGGATCCAATACTCATACAACCCAGAGATGCTCGAGCGCGGCCAGAAAGAGCTGACTCAGCGGCTCAGCGGTTCCAAGGAGTCCTCAAATCTCTTCAAGGCCGAGGCACCTGACTTTCCAAACGTGTATCTCTTGTGAGGGCGACGGTTTCCTTGCTCCATGTCCGGTGAAGGCGCATAACGCGGACTCTAGCGCGCCCCCGGCGATGGACGCGCACAGTGGGGACTCGCCTTCGTGGCGATCAAACAAGCCTTGGTCCACATGTCGTGGATCACACTGACCTTCCTGCGGTTCGCCCTCGCCGACGTCCTGTTTTTTGGATACCTGACGGCGACCCGCCGACTCCGACCCTTCCCGGCGAAGGCAGACCTGCCCTATCTCACCCTCCTTGCGTTCGTCGGTTTCACCGGCTATCACCTCTTCCTGAACCTCGGAGAATCCGATGCGTCCGTCACCGCGGGGACGGCCGCCCTCATCATTGCCTCGACGCCCGCCTTCATCGCGGTGCTCGCCGCCTCCCTCCTTCGGGAACGCCTCCAGCGATTCCAGGTTCAGGGAATCGCCCTCGCGTTCGCGGGACTCGGGGTAATGATCTTCCTCGCCCGACCGG
Organism: Methanobacteriota archaeon; assembly: GCA_005879065.1. Classification (GTDB taxonomy): domain Archaea; phylum Thermoplasmatota; class Thermoplasmata; order RBG-16-68-12; family RBG-16-68-12; genus RBG-16-68-12. Next base: position 1,824 of record VBLU01000181.1, on the reverse strand, counting down.
AAAGCGAGTTTCGTTTCCAGGCGTCCGAGGGTGCGCTCGCGGTGATCCCGTCCGCCGTGTTCTCCGCCTTGTACGCCGTCTTCGGGAAGCGGTACCTCGGCCGCTATCCTCCCGTCACGCTCGTGGCGTGGACCCTGCTGATTGGTACCGCCTTGCTCCTCCCGTTGATCGCCGTCACGGCCCCGGCCTTCATCAGCGACTTGCAGTCGATGGGTGTCGACGGGTGGGTGCCCGTCGTGTTCTTGGCCGTGTTCCCCACCTTTCTCGGGTACGTGATTTGGTTTCGCGCCCTCGCCCGGCTGCCAGCGGCGTCGGCGGCCGCCTACATTTATGCGAGCACCCTGGTCGCCGTCCTTGGTGGCATCGCGATCCTCGGGGAACCGCTTACGCCGGCGACCGCGGTGGGAGGCGCCATGGTCATTGCGGGCGTCCTCTCGGCACAGCGTCTGCGCGGGCGCTAGTTCGAAGAGTGGAACTATGGCTCCATCGATTTGAGAACGTCGATTGCCCAGCCCTCGTGCGCAAACTCGGAACGAGTCGGAAGCTTCCTCCGTTCGAACCACTCGGTCGCCGCAATATTCGGCCCCGGTTTGACGGTCGGCGTCGGCAAGTCGGCTCGATAGTGGAAGATGAGATGCCAAGCCCCATTCCCGAAGGACTCAATGTGGCTCAAACGGGCGTCCTCGAGCTCGACCCCGGTTTGTTCCCGAGCAATCCGTTTCGCGGCGTCTTGCGGGTGCCCCTCGTGCACGAGCAAATCGTCCGGGAGGAACCATCCTCTTTGGCCATCGTATCGAGCCACGTCGCGATACTTCACAAGGAGGACCCTGCGCCCGGAGAAGAGGGCGATGTCCGCAACGAGTTTGTGAACCGTGCATCCGCGTTCCATATCTCAAGGCCCGATCCGGAGTAGGCATCTCGCTCTGGTTCAAAAAAACTTCCGAGGGTCCGAATGTCCGACGTCAGCGAATGCGTTCGAGCTGGAACGATCCGATCATGATCGCTTTGTTCGTGAACTTGTAGGGTACCCAGTCGTGGGTCTGGACTTCCCCCAAGCCAACGACCTGAAGCTGCGTCTTCTGCTTGTCCGATTTGAAGTGGATCGCGCCGTCGACCATGTGCTCCATCGCCTCGAGGGTTTGGTCGTTGTGCATGCCCCGCTCGAGCGCGATCGCGGACACGGCTTTCGTTTGCCGCAGCCGGTTCACGAGCCGCTGGAAGAAGTTCATCGCGTCCCGCTCGTCCGCTTGGGTGATCGAGGAGCTGAGGGTGAGATACGCGAGCCGGAAGTAGGGATATTTCTTCTTGAATTCCTCATCAAGTTGATTGACGACTTGGTAGATGTTGTCGAAGTCCGTCGGCCCGTTCACACGCCAGACATTCTTTTCTTTCACCGGCTTCCCCGAGGCCATTGGTGACGTGCAATCGATCCACCGCACGAGACCGAGCTGGTCGTATTCGACGAAGGTCGGGAGGATGGGGGCGATGTCCTTCGCCACGTCGATCGGGAGTTTCGTCGTCGTGATGATGATGACGGGGATCCCTTTCTTCAGGCCTTCCGCGATGAAGTTCAGGAGGGCAACTTCCTTCCCGACGAACGCGGGTCCGACGAAGAGCACGTTGGAATTGAATGGGATTCCTCCATAGAGGAGGTCATCCAGCCGCGGCGTTCCCGTCTTCACGCGCGCCGCCTTCTTCTCGATGGCGATCGCTTCCTCGGCCTCCACGGCGCCCGCTGCGGTCGTGATGCGGGCCTTCACGGCGCCCTCCCGCATCTCCATCTCCTTCTCTTTCTGATACGTGCGGCGTTTGAACTCTTCCTCG
>VBLU01000161.1 GCA_005879065.1 Methanobacteriota archaeon | reverse complement strand
TCCGGATTCGTCACGAGGATGCCGCATGCCCCATCGTTGATGCCGCTCGAATTGCCTGCCGTGATCCTTCCGTCGGGCTTGAAGGCCGGCGGCAGCGAGGCGAGCTTCTCCAAAGACGTGTTCCGCCGTGGATGCTCGTCCGCGTCGAACAACCGTTTCTGGCCGTTCTCGTCGAACACCGGGACCGGCTCGATCTCCCGTTTGAATCGACCTTCGTCGATCGCCCGGATCGCCTTTCGGTGGGACCACAGGGAGAACTCGTCCATCTGTTCCCGGGTGACGTGATACTTGTCGGCCACCAAGTCGGCCGAGATGCCCTGCTGGACGATCTCGTACTTCTCCAGCAGTTTCGGGCTCAGGACTCCCGCATCGGATCCGAGGGGCACGCGAGACATCGACTCGACCCCGCCCGCGATCACGACGTCGGCCTGGCCGGTCATGACCTCCATCGAGGCGAAGTTGAAAGCCTGCAGTCCCGAGGCGCACATCCGGTTCACGCTCGTGCCCGGCACAGACTCCGGGAATCCGGCAATCAAGGGCGCGAGGCGCCCGATGTTCAATCCCTGCTCGTCGACCTGGGTCACGCAGCCGAGGACGACGTCCTCGACCAACTTGGGCTCGATCCCCGCGCGGTCGACGAGCGCCCTCAGCGCGAAGGCGGCCAAGTCGTCCGGCCTCCAGTCCTTCAAGGCCCCGCCCCGCTTCCCGATGGGCGTGCGTACGGCCCCCACGATCACAGCCTCTCGCATAGAACGGATCCATGCAGACCATGTACCGCGCGGAATAAGAAGGTTTTCTACTTCGCGATTGCCAAGACGAGATAAGGAGACGGGATTTCATGCACCACGGCCCGTGCGCGGACTTGACCCGGAGTGGGCCAGGAGAGATTCCTGCGAAAAAGGTCAAGCATGTGGTGATCATCCTCAAAGAGAACCATACGTTCGACAACTACTTCGGCACCTTCCCCGGTGCGAACGGTGCTAGATTGCCGCGATCTCCGAATCCTCCCGCGAGGGATCATCCGCACACCCATGCCGCGTGGCTCGCCCGACAGACGACCGCCGCCCGCGAACAGTTCATCGAGCAGGACATACCCGTGTACTTTTCCTATGCGAGGCAGTTTTGCCTCTGCGATAACTACTACACGGATGTCGCCGGGCCGTCCACACCGAACCACCTCATGCTCCTCTGCGCCGACTCTCCGATCATCGACAACCCTTCCCGGGGGGCTCCACAGACAATCAAGATCAACGCGTCGCTGCCGAAGAGCTTGGAGCAATCTCGATTGACGTGGCGGAGTTACGGCGGGTACGCGATCGACTACCTTCACGGCGTCAATCCGAAATGGAAACTCCCATCGGATCAATTTCGCGTGGACGCGACCGCCGGACAGCTCCCGGAAGTATCGTGGGTGTACGCGCCACTTGAGTTCGACGAGCATCCTCCTTACAGCAATCCTCAGGGCGTCCGGATGGGCAACGTGACCGAAGGGATGCAGTGGTCCGTGGACCAAATCAACGCGATCGTCCGGGGAGGATTATGGCCGGACGTCGCGGTGTTTCTCACGTGGGACGACTGGGGCGGATGGTATGATCACGTCGAGCCCCCAACCGTGGAGGTATGGCACGGGAACGGGGCACATCCCGGCTACGTGGGAAGCCAATTTCGATACGGTCCTCGCGTGGGATGCATCGTGTTGGGCCCGTACGCGAGAAACGGCTACATCTCCAAAGTCCTCCACTCCCACGTGAGCCTGTTGAAATTCTGCGAGGTGAACTTCGGCCTCGCCACACTGAATCCGCGCGACGCCCGGGCGGATGACATGTCGGATTGTTTCGACTTCGGCAAGAGTCCCGCGCCTCCGCCCCCCGCGGTTCCGTAGCGCCTGCGGGACGCGGGGCCTAGGACCATCCGGCTCGCGCGAACCTTGATACCACAACGGCGGGTTGCCATCGCGCATGCCTGCGGCCCTTGAGGGAATCACCGTGTTGGACTTCACGCGGCTCCTCCCAGGTCCGTTCTGTACGCAACTCTTGTGCAACCTCGGTGCGGAGGTGATCAAGATCGAAGACCCGAAACTGGGCGACTACATGCGCTCCGTTCCCCCGATCGTGCATGACGTCTCCTATCCGTTCCTCATGGTGAATCGAGGAAAGCGGTCTCTCTCCGTGGACTTGAAGACACCCGAGGGGCAGGAGATCGTGCACAAACTCGCGCGCGGTTCCGACGTGGTCGTCGAACAGTTTCGTCCCGGCGTGATGGCGCGGCTCCGCGTGGCCTATGACGATCTCGCCATGATGAACCCGAGGCTAGTCTATTGCTCCTTCTCGGGATACGGTCAAACGGGGCCGTACAAGGATCTCCCCGGACACGACATCAACTTCCAGGCCCTCGCCGGGATCCTCGGCGTGACAACGGGGAGGGAGGACAAGGCCCCGGCCATCCCCGGGGTCCCGATCGCCGATCTCGCGAGCGGCTTCAACGCCGCCCTTGCGATCTTGGCCGCTCTGCGGGTGCGAGACCGTACGGGCCGCGGGGAGTTCATCGACGTCTCGATCTACGATACCGCCGTGACGCTCATGGTCCTCGGCCTCGCGCGTTTCCTTGCCACCGGCGAAGAGCCGGTCGCGGGCGAGACCCTTCTGACCGGGTCGTTTCCCTTCTACAGTCTGTATGAGACAAAAGACGGTCGCTGGCTGTCCGTAGCCACGGTCGAGCCGAAGTTCTGGTCTCGGATGTGCGAGCTCATCGGAGCCCCGGATCTCGCCGAGAAACAGTTCAAGGACGGTGCGGAACGATTCGCCGTGGCGCAAACTCTGGCCGACAAGTTTCGCGGCCGAACCCTCGCCGAGTGGGAAGCGCTGCTGGCCAAGGAAAGTCTACCGATCACGGGAGTGAAACGTGTCTCCGAAGTCGTCCGCGATCCCCACGTGAAAGCCCGGGGCCTCCTCCCGGTCGTCGACGTGTCCGGCCTTTGGAAGCTCCAAGTGATCGCCCACCCCGCGAAGCATGCGACCCTGGAGACGCGCAACCCGACGCGGGTGCCCGCAAAAGGCCAGGACACCGAGGAAATCCTTCGTTCTCTCGGGTACACCGCGAGGCAGATTCAGACCTTGGCCAAGAAAGGCGTCGTCGCGATCTGATGGCAGGCTCTCGCCGACCGGAAGAGCGGACTCACGTACCCTTGAACTTCGGTGCGCGCTTCTCCATGAAGGCTTGGATTCCTTCGTAAATGTCGTCCGTCGAGGCGACGAGGCCGAAGGCCATCGCCTCCATCTCGAGGGCCGCATCGATGGGCGTGTCGCCACCGCGATTCAGGAGCGCCTTCGCCAGGCGGATCGCGATGGGCGCCTGTCGAGCGAGTCGGCCGGCGAATTCGCGGACCTCGGACGAGAACGCTTCGTTCTCCACGGTCTTCGTCACGAGGCCGATCGCGGCTGCTTCGTCGGAGGTGAGCCGAAGCCCGAGAAGCACGAGTTCCTTCGCCTTCGCCTGACCGAGCATTCGGACGAGCCGTTGGGTCCCGCCCGCCCCGGGGACGAGGCCCAGATTCACCTCGGTCTGTCCGAGCTTGGCCCCCTTCGCCGCGATCCGGAAGTCGCAGGCCAAGGCCAATTCGAGCCCGCCTCCGAAGCAATGACCGTTGATTGCCGCGAGCGTCGGCTTGGAGAAATTTGCAAGTCGGTTCATGACCTCCTCGCCACGGCGTGAGAACTGCCACACCTTGAACGCCTTGGAAATGTCGCTGAAGGACGTCAGGTCCGCTCCGGCACTGAACGAACGGTCCCCGGCGCCGGTCACCACGACACACCGGATGGCATCGTCTCTCTCCAGCTCCGCAAGGGCCCTCTCGAGCTCATCGAAGACCTGCGGGCTGATCGTGTTGAGTCGATCGGGTCGATTGATCGCGATCGTCGCGACATGGGTCTCCGCATCCCGCGAGATTAAGAGGGTCTCGAAATTCATCCCACCACCTCGCTCCTTGTGCTCATAGAATCCCTTGCCGGTCTTCGTGCCGAGGTCCCCGCGCGCTACCATGGCCTCGAGGAGCTTGGCGGGCTTCGCGCTCGACTCCTGCTTCAATGCGTTGACGACGACATCAATCCCCAGGTCGTCGGCGGTGGCGAGAGGTCCTTTCGGGAATGCGGTCCCCAGCCGCATCGCCTCGTCGATCTCCGCCGGGCTCGCGACATCGAGCGCGACGAGTTCCGCGGCCTCGTTGATCATCCGCGACAGAATACGAACTGGATCAAAGGACAAGCCCATGTCCGGCGTCAGGTTCGGCCGGCCCTCCTTGTAGGCATAGAAGCCCTCGTCGACTTTTCGCCCGAGTTTCTTTGCGTCCATCAGGGCTTGGACGGACCGAGGCATCGGGCGATCCGCGTTCTCGATCAAATGGTGCAACACGTCGATGCCCACTTGGTCCGCCAGCTCGAAAGGTCCCATGGGGAAGCCGGCCCGGAATCGCATGGCGGCGTCGATCGTTTCGATGGACACCCCTTCCTCGTCGTGGATTCGCGCAGCTTCCTCGAAATACGGACCGAGGACACGGGTCGTGATGAAGCCGGGGACGTCTTTCTTGACCACGACGACCGTCTTCCCGAGGGACTTGGAAAGGTCGACGGCGACTCCGAGCGTGGCATCGCTCGTCGTGTCCGCGCGGATGACTTCGATGAGCGGCATGAGCATCGGCGGGTTGAAGAAGTGCATCCCGACGACCTGTTTCGGACGTTTCGTCACGAGGGCCATGCGTTGCGGCACGCCTCGGCCAGGTCCAACGTCGTGTGAATCCGGTCAAAGGCCTCTTGCATCTGGTCCGGTCGGATCTGGTTCTTCTCCACGAGCTTGCCGAGGGACCAGCGGATCCGTTCCATTCCACGGTCCAGGAACTCCTGTTTGATGTCCCGCATCCGGACCTCGTGGCCGTGCAGGGCCGCCAGCTCCGCAATCCCGTGGCCCATCTCCCCCGCACCGATCACCGCGAGCCGCATCGTCGCCGTTCCCTCCCGGAGGAAGGGAGGACCGGAGTTAAAGATGTGGTGGGCCGCGCCGAAGGTTCATCGTCCCGAACTGCTTCGGTCCGACGTGGACCCGGTTCAGACGCTGATCGTATTCGCGGCAACGGCCATTGCGGTCATCATGCCTTTCGTCGTGGTGCCCGAAATCCTGGAGAGGAAAGGGTTCAACCCCAAAAGCGGCTCGGTCCGGTCCCTAGTGTGGGTCTCGTTCCTGCTCATCGTCTTCGTTCCCGCGGTGGCGAGCGGGTTCCTCTTCAGTGTGCGGAACCTCGCGGACTGGGCATATCTCGGAGTGGGTCTCCTGGTCGCGATCCTCTACGACTACTACCGGTTGAATCCGGAAAAGGTCCCGTGGTCTCGCCGTCGAATCTGATCTCAGATGAATTCCCAGTCTCGAAGGACGTCCTCGAGGTTCGGGTGGCCGATCTCATCGAGCTCGTACCGGACGTGGACCACGGGCTTCTTGGTCTTGAGGACTCGGCTCAGATCGATGGGCGTGCCGCTCAGGACGATATCGATAGGGGTCGCATCGATCGTCTCCTCGAGTTCCTTGATCTGCTTCGGTCCGTAGCCCATCGCCGGGAGGACTTTCCGGGAGTTCGGATATTTCTTGTACGTCTCCTTGATCGAGCCGACGGCGTGGCCCACCGCGCTGACAATCTCGGCCGCTCCGAACCGCTGTGCGGCAATGTAGGCCGCGCCATACTCCATCCCTCCATGCGTGAGCGTCGGACCGTCCTCGATGGCGAGCACCCTTTTCCCGCGAATCTGAACGGTCTCGTCAGGGGTGATCGGTGAGGCGGCCTCCACGACGACCGCATCCGGGTTCACCTCCCGCACGTTCCGCTTCACGACCTCCACGTTCTCGGGCGTGGCGGTGTCGACCTTGTTGATGACGACGACGTCCGCCATGCGGACGTTCGTTTCGCCCGGGTAGTAGGACAGCTCGTGCCCCGGGCGGAGCGGGTCCGCGACGACGATGTGCAGGTCCGGTTTGAAGAACGGCGTGTCGTTGTTCCCGCCGTCCCACAGGAGGATCTCGGCTTCCTGCTCCGCCTGTCGCAGGATCTTTTCGTAGTCGACGCCCGCGTAGACGACGGTCCCCTTGTCGATGTGGGGCTCGTATTCTTCCCGCTCTTCAATCGTCGTCTCGTACCGATCCAGATCCTCGTAGGTCGCGAACCGCTCCACCGCCTGCGAGGCGAGGTCCCCGTAGGGCATCGGATGGCGCACGACGACGACCTTTTTGCCGTGTGCCCGAAGGATCCCCGCGACCCGCCGCGTGGTCTGGCTCTTCCCGCTTCCGGTCCGGACAGCACAAATCGCGATGACGGGCACACGGGCCTTGAGCATCGTCGGCTGGGCTCCGAGGAGGAGGAAGTCCGCTCCGTGGGAGTTGGCGAGGGCGATGAGATGCCCGATGTGACTGTAATCCACGTCGGAGTAGGAGAACACGCAGGTCTGAACCGCGTGTTTCTCGATCAGCTTCGGGAGGTCGTCCTCGGGGAAAATGGGAATCCCGTCGGGATACCGTGGACCCGCCAGAGAGGCGGGGTACTTACGGCTCTCGATTCCCGGGATTTGCGTGGCGGTGAAGGCCACGACCTCGGAGGCCGGATCGTTTCGGTAGACCACATTGAAGTTGTGGAAGTCTCGACCGGCCGCGCCGAGGATGATTACCCGTCTCGGGGCCGCCATGGAGGCGGGAGCCCCCGGATGTGTAAAGCCTTTTTGGGGCTTTCCAAACTCAATTCAACCTTGAATAAGGTTAACGGCGTCTGAATGAGTGGCCGGCTGGAGTGGAGTCCTCCTCCAAGGCCCGTCTGGCCGAACGGAACACGTCGTCGAACATCGGCTCCGTGAGCAGACCGGTCTGCGTGTTCCTCTGGCTGGGGTGGTAGGATGCAATCAACGTGATCGGAGGCATGGACCAAGTTCCTTCGTGGCGAAAGCGAGGCCTCGGACTTGGGATCTCATGATGCGTCATCCGCCACACGCGAAGGAATGCGTCCATCGCAACGGCACCTAAGACGACGACGATCCGCAGCGCAGGGAGAAGCAACGTCTCGCGGACCAAGAACGGCTGACATCGGGCGAATTCCGTCCGCGTCGGTTTGTTCTCCGGAGGTGCGCAGCGAACGGCAGCGGCAATGTAGCAGTCCCGAAGCTCGAGTCCGTCGTCCTTTGAAACAGAAAGGGCTTGGTTCGCGAATCCCGTTCGGTACAGGGCCCGGTACAGCCATTCTCCACTCCGGTCTCCCGTGAACACGCGCCCCGTCCGATTGCCGCCGTGTGCCGCAGGAGCGAGCCCGACGACGAGGAGCCGCGCATGGGCATCACCGAAACCGGGGACCGGCCGTCCCCAGTATTCCCATTCCCGAAAGGCCGCCCGTTTCTGTCGGGCGACCGCCTCTCGATGGCGGACCAGACGCGGGCATTTCCGGCATGCCACGATTTCGGAGGTCAACGCATCGAGAGAATCGGGCTCCATCGAGGCCGCGGAACTCCATTCGATTGAAAAACGTTGATGGTCCCGATAGAGAATGCTGGGTACGACAGACCACCGTTCGGGTTGCGGCATTCGAGAATGATACTCGCCTGCAAAGGATTTTATGCGGACGAACCGAGACCATCCAGGTCCATGGTCGCGCGGCTTATCGGATGGTACCACGGCCTCTTCCACTTGGCTCAGGTGACCATCCACGATCGCTGGGTGAAGAGGTTCCGGCTCATCGCGTTCCTCGCGGCGTCCTCGATTGCGACGCAAATCGTCCTACGGAGCGCGCTCGGATCCGTCGGCCTGGGAAGTATCCTCCCCAGTTCGATCCTGACGATCCTCGTCGCGTCGGCGGTCTGGCTCATCGCGTATCCTGCGATGTGGCTGCGCATGGCGACCGTGGTCGTGGAGATGGAGGCCAAAAAGGAATACGCGGTCATCCTCCACGAAATCCACAAGCTCCATCGCCACCATGATGCCGCGGAGACCGAAGCGAGAGATCCTCCACTCGTGGAAATTGAGGTTCCACGCCGATAGGCAGCTCGAGCCGTGGCGAGGTTTCGGATCACGCGGCTGGCCGCCGTGACGCGGGTAGCGGGACGGAACGCACACCACCCCGGAAGCCTTAGTAGGGGCCGGGACGTTTCCGCGATCCAATGCCGTCGTACCGGATTCCGAACGACACGCGGGTCCGGGACTCCCTGGTCCGTGTCTTCAGTACGCGGCCTGTGGTGGAGAGCCAACGCCGGCTCAAAGCGCTCGTCGAAAAGGACCTGAAAGGGGACGAGAGATACCGGGTCGGCGAACCGAGACTCCGGGTCCTTGCGATCGAATCGGGACTCGTGGACTTGGAGATCCACACCCGCGACACGGCCGAGATGCGGTCGCTCGTCAAGTGTCCTGTTTGCGGATATCGCCTAAAGAAGGTGCGGAACATGACGGTCTTCGGCGGGACTGTGACGCTCGGATATCGATGCGAACGATGCAAATACTGGACGGGACTCAAGCGGCGCGTGCCGACGCGGTACGTGTTCACGAGGCGCTCCTGATGCGGGTCCGCTACGAAGGCGGGATCCTTGTCCAGGATCTTCTCAAAGAGGTGATCTTGGACCCCGTGCGCAAAACGCCGGGGAGTGTCGTGAGCCACGGACACATGGACCACCTGACGTCGGGCGGCATCATGACGCCACAAACCCTGGAGGTCCTCAAAGTGCGTCGCGGGGGGACGGGGCAGGCGCTCCCGTACGGGAAGGAGATCGATCTCAACGGCTTCCGCGTCGTGCTCAAGGACGCGGGGCATGTGTTCGGTTCCGCGATGGTGCGGGTCGACGACCTTCTGTACACGGGCGACTTCAACCCGGAAGGCGGTTCCACATGCGGCAAAGCACGGCCTGAGTTCGTCCAAAGCTTGATCGTGGATGCCACCTACGGCCGCCCCGGCTACAACTTCCCGCCGAAGAAGGACGTGGAGTCCGACCTGTTGAACTGGCTCGAGATGGAGCTCGCGAGCGGGCCGGTCGCCCTCGCGGGGTACGAGTTCGGCAAGAGCCAGGAACTGATCAGCCTCGTGAACCGTCTCGGAGTCGAGGTGGCGGTCTCCGACCGAATCGCGGATCTCGCGGACATCTACCTGCGACATGGAATCGACCTACGGTACCGTCGGTTGTCCTCGCTCACGGAGGAGGAGAGGAAGGATCCGCGGGCGTATATCCTGCCGCCGGGCTGGCTCCGCCCTCCTCTCGACGATAGCGTCTCCTGGCTTGGCTCGATCGGCCTACGGACCGCGTATGTGAGCGGATGGTGCGCGATGTTCGACTTCACCCGGCGATACGGGGTCGACGCGCAATTCCCCCTGAGCGACCACGCGGATTTCGAGGACCTGATGGACTTCATCCTCGCGTGTCGGCCCCGACGCGTCTATACCGCGTTCAGCAATGCGAAAGAACTGGCCAAGGCGGTGGATCGACGCCTCCGAATCAAGTCCGAAGCCTTATTGACCCGGTGAGTTACGTGGAGTCGCGACGCGAACGAAACACGGTGTTCGTGAAACTCTCCGACGGGGAGGACCTTTTTCCGAGCCTCGAGGCAGCCGCCCGCGAGCACGACGTGGAGAGCGGCACGGTCTTGTGGGGAATCGGGATGCTCCGGGACTTCGAGATCGGTTTCTTCGGGCCGAAAGGGTATGACAAGAGCGTCTTCTCCGAACGGCACGAGTTGCTCGGGTTGCACGGAAGCGTCTCGATGCGAGGAGACCCGCTCCTCCACCTCCATGTCGCTCTCGGCCGGCCGGATCACGGCGTGATCGGTGGCCATCTGTTCCGGGCGAAGACGGCGGTGGTCAACGAAATTCAGATTGCGCGATTCGACGGAATCCACTTCAACCGACGGCTCAACGAGAGGACCGGGTTGCGGGAACTCGTGTTCGATTGATGCCCGGCGGACCGGAGGGCGTACGCCCCTACTGCCAGGTCGCCCGGTCCAGGTCCCGCTCTTCTTTCGTCTTCTTGCGGAACTGACGGTAGTGGTCCTTGCATAAATGGATTCGACGCGGCTCTCCGATCAGCTTGAGATCCGGCAGGGCTTCCTTCACTTTCCTCGTGGAAAGAGAGCGGCGCGCTTCCTTCCCGCACCCCTGGACCCCGCACACCTCGTCGGCGGCCACTGGCGACTCGAAGGCATGCCCCTATAAGAAAATATGCGACGCCCGACGATTGCGAATCTTAATTGGCCGCATCTCGGAAGGGAGAGGGAGAGGAACCGCTTCACGGCGCTCGGCGCCGCAACATGCGCGCGGCCGCCGCACTCACGATTGCCAGGGCCGCGATCATGGCCACTTCGCTGCCCGCCTGGAATCCGCTACCCGGTGCCTCGGGTCGTGTGCTGACGACTTCGACGGACACGGCGGCGAGGGAAGGGAGGTAGAGCGCCACGACCGTTCCCGGGAACGAGAGGACCGAGTAGGACGCTCCCCCGCCGCGAACCCCGTTGGTGAGGAATAGCGGGAGGGGGCTCTCCGATCGATTCACGTCCCCCGCGTTCGCGCGCACCCGGAGCTGTGTCGAAGCGTTGAAGGGCATCGTCGCGGGGTCGAACGCGAGCAGAATTACCGCTCCACCCGGGAGGAGGGAATCCACCTGGATGGCGGCACGACCGGGTTCCACCGCGAGCGCCCAGCCCGATACTCCAATCCGATACTGGGCGACGTTCTGGACCCACCGACCGTCGGCCGTCGCCACGAGATCGAGCTCGGCGACGATGTGTCCCGCGCCGATCGCATCCAAGAGGGCGAGCCACTCGGCCCGGTTTGCGGTCCGAGGGGGAATGGACTTGAACAGGAGCAGATCGGAATCCGCCATCTTCGCGACGATCCGGATGCCGCTCACGCTGAACGTCCCGGCCCCCAGGAGAAATCGCGCCTGGTCGTCTCCCACGGAATACGAGACGGAGGAGGCGGGCCACGACCCCGGAGCCGTTTGTACGGAGACATTCGTCGCTCCCGCGGGAAGTTCGATCGTCGCCGTGCGAGCGACGTCGGTACGGATCTCGACGAGGACGGTGGGATCATCATGGACCGTGATCGTGACGAGGTATCCCTGGGCCTCGAACGTGGAACCGATCGCGTGGGCGCCCCTCGCCGGCGCGAAGCCCGCGATCCGAATTGAGCCCACGTAGAGCACGGGAGCTTCGCCTACGAGACCGAGGATGGATTTCATTGTTCCCGTCGATGCGTCGTAGGCGAACTGCACGTAGGTCCCGAGGACTTGACCCCGGTCGTACTGGAAGGCGGCGAACAGCGGCGAGGACCAGGGGAAGACCCCGGCGGAAGACTCCGCTTGCGGGGCAAACGAAATAGGGCGGAGGGCGGCGGATGCGTGAAAGGGAGCAGATCCGCTCAAGGCGACGGGAAGAAGCGAAAGCACCGCAAAGGCTGCCGCCGCCTTCGCCAGACTTGCGCGCGCATCCGGTCCGTCCTCCATGGGGGAATACTGTCCCTTCGCAGATAAGGGAATTTTGGTCCATCGCGGAAACCGGATGGGACGTCGTCCGAACCTTCCCTTTCGACGGCGCAAGAGAGAGCTTCGACCGGCGTACACAAAGTATCTTACGACGGAGCCTCATGGCCCCTCCATATGGGACCCTTGGATGTCTTCCTCCGGGTGTCCTTCGCCGGCTTCGCAGGGATTCTCGCGACCGTCTCGGTCCAGTCCTACGCCCGACACCGCGAACGGCGCTTCCTCTTGCTCACCTCGGCCTTCGCCATCTTCCTCGTCCAAGGGATCTGGTTGATCATCGAGATTGCCACCCGGGCCGTCTCGTCCGTCGGCAGCGAATGGCTCGCGCTGAACCTCGGAGTGCTCGTGGCCCTCTACCTCGCTCTCCTGCGGTGATGGGATGCCCGAAGGCCTCGAACTCGAGAGCCGGCGCAGGATCTACGACTTCCTGACGGCGAACCCCGGCGTCCATCTCCGGAGGATCGGACAGGTGCTCGGAATGTCGACCGGCATGCTGTCGTACCACCTCGGGTACCTGGAACGGAATGGGGTCCTGAAATCCGAAGAGGATGGACACCGCAAGCGCTACTTCATCGCCCGTGCGTTCGTGGAGGCCCAGCGGCGGATCCTCGCCGTCCTGCGGCAGGATGTGCCGCGGAAGATCGTCCTCGAACTCCTGTTCTTCGGCGAGCGGACGTTCGGGGAGCTCCAGACCTCGGTCGGCGTTTCGAAGTCCACGCTGTCCTACCATCTCCAGAAACTCATGCACCGAGAGGTCCTCCTTCGGGGCCGACGGGAGCGCGAGAGCGTGTTCTCGATCAAGGACCTCGAGGAGGTCCGGAAACTTCTCTTGGCGAACCGTTCGAGCTTCCAAGATGACGCGGTGGACCGGTTCGCGGACCTGTGGACGAAAATCCGTACCTGACGACCGGCAAAGCCGCGAGGGCGCTTCCCTTGATCCGCGCGATCCCGGCGGACATTCACTCCGACTTCGTAAACTCCCGCACGAGACACGTCGCATAGGATCCGCGAGTGAGTTCGAACGATAGGGAAAAGGCTGCCTCTCCCACGTGGACGTCGAGGCCTCGGAACGGCGCGAGGATCTCTCGCCGCGTTCCCTTCGATGAGATCCGAGGGATTTCGGGGATGATGAAGTCCTCCGGGCGCAGACCTTCCGATGCGACGATCGTCTTCTCGATCTGTCCCGGCTCACCGCCCGCGAATTCCGGTTCGGAACCGAACAGGATGGCGCTCACCCACGCCTTCCCTTCGCGGCACCGCTTTGCCGCACGCTCCAGGTTGTCGCAGGTGACGTCGATCGTCCGGCTTCGATCCGGGAGCCCGGACGCGTCGGCCGGTAGGACCAGGTCCCCCGCGACCGGTTCGTGAATGGGCATACGGCGGCGCATCCGTTCGCTGAGAGTCCGATTGAACAGGAACGACTGATAGCCATGGACGAACATCATCAACAGGTTGAACGGGAGCGATCGAAGGGCGCCGACATAGTCCGTCGGCTCAACTGCCAAGTGATTCAGGATCGCCTTTTCGAATCCGTAGGACTTCGGGTAGGAGCGCAAGGCGGTCTGGATGTCTCCCGTATCCCGCAACGCGGAACGGACCTCGTACGATTCCGGATCCTCCCCCTCCAACGGGTTCGCGACGTAGGCCTCGACGGCCTCTCGGAATTCGCCGCGGACGAGGTGGCGACCGACGACGTGGGTGATCGGCCGGATGGACCCGAATCGCTGGATACCGAAGAAACTCGGGAAGCCTCCCGCGATCCGGAGAGCCCGTGCGGTCTCCTCGACCGTCTTCGCCGCGATCTCCGGCTCGACGGGAAGGTCCCTCACGACAATCCGAAACCGATTTCCCGCCAGGTCGCCGAGCTCCAAGGGCCGGTCGGACCGGAAGGCGTCGAGGATGTCGACGTCCTTCAGTCGGAGCCCACGGACCGCCTCTGGCGGGACGTCCTCGAACGAGAACAGCCGCGTCGTCACGGCATGCTTGTCCTTGGTCCCGGCGTATCCGATGCGCTTTCGGCTGATGTGAAGCGCCCGAGCCATCGCGCGGACGAGCCGGTTCGTCTCCCAGTTCCGGACCCGGACCTGCGCGATTGCGTACCGCCCCTCCGGGGAAACGGCCGGGGGAGACGAAATCTCTTCGACGACGAAGTCCTCCGGGGCCGACTTGATCGTGCCTCCGACGCCGGGTGTCGACGTCAGGTAGCCGACGATCCCGACGTCGCGCTCCATGGGCCTACGCGAACTCCTTCTCCAGATGTTGCTTGGCACCGCTGAAATCGTTCGCCAGGCCCTCCGCCACACGTTTCAGCGCCGCTTGCGGACTGCCCTTTTTCACCTTGACCGTGAGGACGGGCTTGTCAAGCTGCGGGTGGCCCGTGTAATACAGAGCATCTTCCACGTCCGGGTCCTTGAGCAGGGCCGTGATCAGCGGGTAGATCACCGTATCGTCCGGATTCAGAATCTCAATGCGGACGGAATCCTTCTGTTTCTCGAGAATTCGGAGTTGCATGGGAGTGGTGCGGAGAGGTTCCGCCGATTTAAGGCTTTGCGGGTTTCTTCGAGAACGTGCACGGGCCGCGCGAATTGGCTTTGCCAACGCGATTCCCGCCGTCGTCCGAAGGAAACTAAATAATCGGGAGGCGATGAGAGTCCCTCCATGGCCTCCCCCGGGGCGCCCTCCGCGGACACGTTCGAGTCGGAGGCGCAAGGCTTACTCGATGCGATCGCGAGGGCACGGAAGCGGGTCGACGGGATTGCGGGGCTCGTGGACGGCACCCTCGACCGGTTTCGGGAGCGGGTCGACCGCCTGATTCGGGAGAGCGAGGTCGACAACTGGCGCCAGGTGCGGATCTTCACCCGGGACGTCGATGCGATCGCCGCGGACCTGGGCAAGGCCGCCAAGGAAAAGCGCCTATCCCTCAGGCTCGTGGCGGGACTCGATGCATCCCTTCGGAAGGCTCGGAAGAGGGACTTCTACGGAGCCCGGAAAGCCTGGCGGAAGCTCGATCGGGTCGCGGAGCAAGGGGCCGAGGTCCGCCGACTCCAGATTTCCTACCGAGAAGGGTACCGCGCGGTCGAGGCGCGGATCCGGCAACTCCGAGCGCAGGTCGATCGCCTCCAAAAAATCCCGAAACCTCCCTCCTCACCGGAAGACGCCCAGGAATTCAATGAGCGCGTCGACGCCTTCAACGGAGCCGCGACCGCAGCCTACCTCGATTTCCTGGCTCGGAGCCGAGCCGACCAGGCGATTCCTCTCCTCCTCGAGGCCTCTCAGGGAACCGGCATCGGCGTGCCCGCCCCGCCCCCTGGCTGTGATCCAGAGCCGCTCCTGCGCCTCCTGAACAACGCGAGCCCGCAGGGCGAAGCGTTCCGCAGCCGCTCCTTCTACGGATTGCTCGAACTGCCCGGATACTCGGACGCGAAGCTCACCCACGTGTTCGGGGATGCACGGCTCATCCGGAGCGCGCTCGATTCCGGTTGGGCCTGGCTGAAGGCAATCCGGGACGACGAGCGGCGCTCCCTCCAGATTCAATGGAGCGAAGACGTGACCATGTTGAAACGCCGGACGCCATCCATTGTCGGTTTCGTCGAGCGCTTGGGGAAGCTGAACGACGCCGCCGAGAGGGGACGCGAGCTGGCTGCCGCGCTCCAGGACGGGCGGTTTGATGCGTGGCAGTCGGCCGCCCGCCTGTACGCCACCCACGGAGACTCTGCGGTCCGGAAATGGCGCGGGACGCTAGAGAAGGATGTGGAGTCCATGAACAAAGAAGCGGCGAAGCTCGCGGCGGTGCTCAAGCGCTTCCCGGATCCCGCGAAAGTCGAATCGGGTGGCGACTAGGACCGACCCGGCGTAAGGGCCGAAGCGACCAAGTGGGGGAGTCGCAATTCCCGGGAAGAGGCATCCCATGGTGCAGAAAGTGATCGACGTGGTCGGCGTCTCGCCGGTGAGCTTCGCGAAGGCCGCGCAAAACGCGGTCTCCGAGGCCGCGAAGACGGTCCGAGAAATGCGGTGGGCGAGGGTCGGGGAGATGGAATTGGAACTCGACGGCTCCAAGGTGAAGTCGTACCGGGCGACCGTGCGGATTTACTTCAACATCGAACGATAGACGACGCAGGCTGCGACGACTCAAGCCTTCTGCCGGAACTCCATCTGCTGAAAGACCATCATCGTCAGGACAATCAGCGCAGCCGAAAAGCCGACGAGGGTGAGGAGAGCGGTCTCCGCGGAGATGTCCGACCGGTAGGTCGTCATGGGCCCGATGGCGATCATGCCTTTCAACACGGACTTCAGATAATGGATCAGGCTGAGCTTCGGGACGTCTCCGGGAATCGAGCCAACGATGGACTCCCACACGAAACCAAAGAGCAGACCCACCGCGAGCGGTTTGCGGAATATTACTGAAATGAAGAGAAAAACGGCACCGTAAGCAGCGCTTCCAATCACGGTCGTGACCAAGAATCCGCCGAGGACGTCCAAATCTGAAGTCAACCCAGTGCCTTGGTAGGCCTCGGTGACGCCGTACGCGAGGACAATCGGCGGAACGAGGAGGACGAGGACCGCGACAAGATACCCGATGTACTTGTACATCACCACGGCGGGCTTCGAGATGGGACGGGTCAGCAAGTAGGGGAGCGTGTTGTCGTCGATCTCCTCTCGGATGAGGGTCGTTGCGTTGACGAGGGTCACGAAGATTAACACGACCTGGAGGAAAAGGGGAATCATCAAGACCTGAAAGAGGTCGCTGTTGAACGCCGTGACTCGGGCCGCGGCGAGAGCCAAAGCCAGGATGAAGGGGATGGCCGATAGGAACAACATCGCGATGACTCGTCGCGTTCCTAGCAGGTACCGGAGGGTCAGGCTCGTAATGACCCAAAGCCTCCGCATCGACTCGGTGACGCCCATGGTTCATCCAACCAAGTAGCGGAAGACGGCTTCGAGGCTGTCGTCCGGACTCTCGAGAGCCCTGACGTCGAGCCTCGTGTCTGCGACGATCCCTGGGAGTTCCTTGTAGAATGCGTCCGGCTTCCGGGTGCGAATCAGGAGCGTATCCTCCGAGGGCACTTCCAATGAGACGACGTGATCCATCCTCGCCAGCGCTTGAGCGAGTTGCCGCGGGTGCGACGTCTCGATGCGCACGGCATGGGGATGCTCATCGATGAGCGCACGAATCGCGTGGATGTCGCCGGATGCAATCGCCTTGCCGTTGTGAATGAGCACAATGTTCTGCGTGATGCGCTCGACCTCGTACAGGACGTGGGTCGACATGATGACGTGCCCGCCATCCTTCGCGAACTCCGAGATCGTACGCAGGATCTGGAACCGTGCCATCGGGTCCGACCGAGAGAGAGGCTCGTCCAGGATGAGGACATCCGGATCATGGGCAAGGGCCTGCGCGAGTTTTGCGCGCTGCCGCATCCCGCGACTGTACGTCCGCGTCGGCCGATGCGCCGCGCCGGACAAGCCGACGACTTTGAGCGCAGCCGTGGCCGCCGTCGAGGCCTTCTTGGTCGACATGCCATCCAGGCGCAGGAGCGCCTCTACGAACCGTTGTCCGGTGAGCCAGCCGTACAACTGGTTGTGCTCCGGACAGTACCCGAGGCGTCGCATCAGCGGAACATTGTTCCAGGGATTTTCTCCGAACAGGCGGAGGGTGCCCTGGTTCGCATGGAGCTGACCGATCAGTAGCTTGAAGAGCGTGCTTTTGCCGGCTCCGTTCGGCCCGACCAAACCCGTGATGCCCGTTCCGAAAGAGGCGGTGAATGCGTTCAGCCCGAGGACTTCGCCGTACCACTTGGAGACGCCGGCCGCCTCCGCGACCGCGGTCATCCCGCGACCACCTCGACGGCCTTCATTCGGAGATACGTAAGCGACGCCGCGACCAGGGTCGCGGCAAGCAGGATTACGAGAGCCCACGGCCAGTCGATCTGGCCTCCGGGAGCGCCGAACGCAGCTCGCGCAACCGCGAGATAGTCTTCCCAGGGAGACGCATAGAGGAGCGCCGGATTGCTAATCGAGATCGACAGAATCTCCGCGGGAATCGTCAGGCCGAAGGTGACCGCGAAGATCCCCGCCGCAGCGTAGCTTTTCCGGTGCGTGAGACTTGAAAGGAGCAACGTCACAGAGGTGTAGAACGCTGTGAACAAGGAGCCCAGCAACACGGCGAGGCCGATTGCCTGCAGGGCGATGGTCCACGAGAAGAGGCCCAAGAGGGCGGCGACGAACGGCGTGAGTACCAGAGGGAGCACCGCGATCAGGGAGATCAGCGGGGCGAGGATTGCGGCTTTCGCGACGAGATAGTCCGCATGGGTGATGGGACGGCTCAGGTACAGCGTGAGCGCCATAGAGTTGAGATCGTCCGCGATGAGGGCGGATCCCACGAGGGACGCCATGAGCGTGATGAAGAACAGGACCGTCTGGTTCGAGGCGGGAACGAAGAAGAAGCTTAGGTCGAGTGCTTGACCGGGCAAGAAGAGACCGGCGAAGAGAAGGATGGCGATGGAGGTGATGACGATCAGGGCAACACCTAGGAGCGTCGAAACGATCACCGCGGGCCGCTTGAACTCGCGCCGGAGCCCTGTGACGATGATGGCACGGAGCCGATGCCGACGACCGAGTAGGGGCATCTCTCGCCGGGTGTATGTCGGTAGAGAGATCGACATCTAGACACTCACCGCGGCTTCATTCCGTTCGACGAGTTCAAGGAAAAATTCTTCGAGGCTTCGTATCTCCCGACCCATGTAGCGAACCTCGGCACCGAGGGCCTTTGCGATCTCGAAAATCACGCCTTCGACCCCGGGTTTGCGCGCCACATGTACGCCCGTGGGCGTCGCTTCAGCTTCGAGTCCCGTTTCCCGAAGGCGCTGTGCGAACGCCTCCCGATCGCCCCGAACGTCGATCCTTAGGCGGTCCGCAGAACCGGAGAGAAGCTGACGCAATTCGCCGGCGGCGATCTGATGTCCACCGTCGAGGATCACGATGTACTTGCAGATCGTCTCGACGTCGGGGAGGAGATGGCTCGACAAGACCACGTTTCGGCCGGGAGAGTTCGCAATCACGCGAACGAGGTCGAGCATCTCCGTGCGGCCGCGCGGGTCAAGGCCCGTCGTTGGTTCGTCGAAGATGTAGAGCTGCGGGTCATGGACCATCGCCTGGGCCAGCTTGATCTTCTGCTTCATGCCGGTCGAGTATTCCGCGATCTTGCGATAGCGCTCCTCCTCGACTCCGACGAATTGGAGCACGTCGTGAGCGCGACTGATCGCCGTGTCGGCGTCAAGCCCGCTCACCCGGCCCATGAAGGTCACGAGTCCTACGCCGGTCATGTCCGGAATGAGGCAATCGTGCTCGGGCATGTAGCCGATGCGCTCGCGGACCGGGACGCCTTCCGCGATATTGTGACCCAGAACTTTCGCGGTTCCCGTGGTCGGACGGACCAGCCCAAGGAGGAGACGCAAGAAGGTCGTCTTCCCCGCGCCGTTCGGCCCGACGAGGCCGATCGCTCCCTCCGGAATCGCAACGCTCAGGTCGTCGACGGCGCGAACCTCGCCGAACACCTTCGTCAGCCCGGCGGTCTCAATGAGTACCGTCGTTCCCTCCCCGTGTCCTCTCGACCTTCGTCGGCTCCGATGCGCCCGATGGCGGTTCTGGGATTCGTTTCTTTCGGCGTTTCCAATAAATCAGGACGAGGACAACCCCCACCGCCGCGGCCGCGACCAGGAGCAACCAATCGATGAGACCAAAGGTCGACCCTTTGGCGCCGTACGAGTAGGACTTCAGCCGCATCTCTGCCACATGGGTCCCATTCGCGTACGCGTCGCGCTTCACATAATATCCGGTCTCATTCGAGAAGTAGGCGGTCTCGTTGGTTCCGCCAGAAATGCCGCCGATCCCGGGAAAACTCCCGACCGTCTGATTCAGCTTGTACGCGGTGAAGGTCCCCACCTCGACCGTGACGTTCTCCCGAGACAAGACCTCGCGACGCCAGACGGAGGAGACATCGGTCCGATTCTCCGAACTCTGCGTACGGCCAGCAGCTGTGAACGTGGAATTCACGACCAGGTGCGTCTGAAGCGCCGCGCTAGCATTCTGGCCGACCTCGAGCTCGAATGCCGGGATCGTGGCCACGGAGGCGCTTGCTGTTACCCGCACCGTCGCCGTGAGCGGCGTCGAGAATCCGAGCATCACGTCGGCCGAGTACGAGGTGGTCGTGTTCGATTGAATCGGGAGGTACGCCCGGTCCTCCCAGATCTCCGATGTGCGAGTTGTGAACGTACCCGTCACGTGGGCGGTTCCCACATTCGGGACCGCGAAGGTGCCGTTCAAGAAGCCGGACGCGTTCGTGTCGACCGCGACGACCGGGATTGGAACGCTTCCGGAGAGGACTGAGGAGGGACCGAGCACGTTGACCTCCACACGACCGACGAGATCGAAATGGAACGCCCCCGTCTGACTTGAATTCAAATTAGGGAATGCATTGAGGGAGCCATCGAGGACATACACCCAGCGGTCGCCCGTCGCATAAGTTGGCTTGGAGAGGGCGGCCCCCGCACGCGCGGCCATCCCGTTGAAGACCGCGACGACGAGAACGGAAACGAGGAGCCATGTGGCCCCGCGGGGAAACGCCAACGGATGCATCCGGTCCTTCGCCACGAGGTCGAACGGTAAAAGGATTGTCCCGCGACGAATTCAGGACGCAGACTGGCCACTTGAAACCTATTTGGTCGCGGTCACAAAGTAGCACATCACGCCCGGGTGAATGGCCACGTTCACGAATCCCGCGGCCTCCACCTTCGCTTTGAGCTCTGGCGCCTCAAGGAACGACAGGGAAGAACCATGCATGTGCCCGCCGATCCAACGCCCGAATAGGCCGGGCACTCGAGAGTGGGGCAGTTCGGCCAACACGAGACGTCCTGACCTACCCAGCACTCGTCGCATTTCACGGAGGACCTGGGCTTGGTCGTCCGCATGATGGAGACTGACGACCGCCACAACCCGGTCGAAGTAATCGTCGGGAAAGGGAATCGATTCCCCGCGGCCCTCG